>NZ_CAXAQI010000006.1:0-350050 GCF_963970695.1 Pseudomonas sp. EL_65y_Pfl1_R83
GTTGCTCTGGCTTTTGATCTGTTTTTGATTTTGATCTCAGGCGCCCCATCAACCACGCTGGCCGAACGCAGGCTTGAATCCGTGGGTAACCCGGCAGGACGCCGGGTTAGCCGCACTGGGCCAAGGATGGCCCATTGCGGCGGCCCACGGATTCAAGCCGGAGCGAGGTGCCGAGTGGTGGGGCGAAGCGTTTTGGGTTACTTTTGGCGCTCTTCCAAAAGTGACTCGCCGTAAGGGCGAAACCCTAAGTAGCCGTTACCGCAGAAATGGATATGTACTCATTCCAACCACACCGCATGGTCAGCCCAGAGGCCGCCATCGCAGGCAAGCCAGCTCCCACATTTTGATCTGCGTCGTTCTTGAGATAAACGCTGGCCCGTCCCTTGCATTGACCCCCTAAAGCCCTAGGGGAACACTGCCTTGAACATTCTTGACCTCGACCACAGCCTCACCGGCCAGGCGCCGATTGCCCGGCGTTTGGCCAGCGGCCGTGCTACGCGTATCGACCTGCTGGACCTGGGCCCGAAGCTGCGCCTGTGGTCTACCGAAAAAACCTGGAAGCGCTTCGCTGAACGCCTGGCCCTGCGGCCTCGGCCTAAGGATGCGCGGCCGGAAATCCTGTTTGTCGGCTCCGGCGATTATCACCACCTGACGCCGGCGTTTCTCGCCGACTTGAAAGAACCCATCAGCCTCATCCACTTCGATAACCACCCCGACTGGGTACGCTTTGCGCCCAAGCGTCACTGTGGCTCCTGGGTCAACCGTGCGCTGAAAATGCCGGCGATCAAACGCATCGTCACCCTAGGCCCGTGCAGCGATGACCTGCATAACCCACAACTGCGTGGCGGCAACCTCGGGGCGCTCAAGCGCGGGCACTTGCAGCTGTTTCCCTGGCAGCATCCGCCGTCGAAAGTCTGGGGCCGGGTGGGGGATGGCGCCGGCCATCAGCAGCGCGAAGACCACCTGCATTGGCGCAACCTGGCTGAGCTGGACTGGGCCGCTTTCCTCGATCAGATGATCAGCAGCCTGCCCACCGAAGCGATCTGGATCACCCTCGACAAGGATGTGCTGGCCAGCGAAGACGCGGCCACCAACTGGGACCAGGGCGGCATGCGCTTGACCCACCTGCTGCAAGCCCTGCGGGCGTTGGCGGCGCGCAAACGCATCATCGGTATCGACGTGTGCGGCGAGTTCGCCACACCGGCGTTCAGCAATGCGTTCAAGCGCTGGGAGGCCAAGTCCGACCAGCCACCGCCCGAGCGCTGGAGCGCAGAGGATCTGCAGCGCAATGCGGCGACCAATGAAGCCCTGATCGACCTGTTTGAGGAGCTGTTTGCGTGACGTTGACTGTGGTGTTGCTGGTGGCGTTTTCCATCGTGCTCGATGTGATCGGCCAACTGTGTTTCAAGCTCGGCCTGGACCGTTTACCCGAGCTGGACGGCGGTTTCCGCCTGAACGCGTTCTGGGGCCAGGTGTTTAATGCGCCGTTGCTGTGGGCCGGGATCGGCGCCTATGTCGTCGAGTTTTTCGTCTGGCTTGAAGCCCTGTCGCGTGCGCCTTTGAGCCTGTTGTTTCCAGCGGCGGCGCTGGCTTATTGCGGGGTGGTACTGGCGGGCAAGGTGGTGCTGGGCGAAACCGTCAGCCGCCGCCGTTGGATGGGCACGCTGGTGATTACGCTGGGTGTGATGTTGGTGGCCATTGCAGGGAGTCAGGCATGAGTACGCAAACGATGAATACCGGATGGCTGCACGGGCGCTTCGGCACCGTGGTGTTGTGGGCCTTGCTGATCTGTACCGAAAGCGCTGGCCAGTTGTTTACCAAAGTGGCCGGTAATCAATTGGGGCAGATGGATTTCAACTGGCAGTGGCTGAGTGAGGTGGCCCGCAACCCAGGCATTCTGGCGGCCATAGCCTGCTACATCGGCGCGTTCTTCGTGTGGATGCTGATCCTGCGGCGCAGCAGTCTGTCCCTGGCGTTCCCGCTGAGTTCACTGGTATTTGTGGTGGTGTTGCTCGGTTCGTGGCTGGGGCTGGGGGAACATATCAGCCCGCTGCACTGGGTAGGGGTGGCGGTGATAATTGGCGGGATTGCGCTGTTGGCCGAAGGCGAAGAGAACTGAGGTTTCTCTCACTCTCTCGACAGTTGCTACCGAACTAATCGAATTTGTAACTGATCGCCGTCTGCACCTGGCCCTGGTTCACGTCGCCGGTTTGCTTGACGATGCTGCTGTCCGCCGCTGAGCCCACCAAATGCACCCAACTGGCACTGGTCAGCAGCGACCATTTTGCGTCCAGCGGGAACTCGAAACTCTGGGTCAGCGTGACGTTCTGGAAACCACCACTGGCGTTGTACGGGCGAATCCCGGAGGCCGCGGATTCATTGGCATCTACCCCAAAATACGTCTGGGTCTGGCGCGCGTCGGCGAAGTTCGCCGCCAGGCCGGTGCTGCCGATGATCCCGCCGCCCAGTGGGTACCCGAGTTCGCCACCGAGCTTGCCCAGCGCGCCGCTTTGCGAATGCCCGCCGCCCACGGCCTGGCCCAGCCGGGCATAAATGCGCCAGAAGTCGGCGGGCGCGTACTGGATGAAGCCGCCTACCTCAGCCATGTCCGATACATTGCGCAAACCTTGCAGCGAGCCATTGGAGGTGCGTCCTTGCAGGTAATTGATATAGGGGCCGGCAGTGAGACCGTTGGTGTTCAGCGCGCTCCAGGTCAAGCCGTCATCGGTGCTCAGGCTGACACTGCCCCAGTCCAGATCCAGGTACGGCACGGGCCGTGTTTCATAGCGGCTGCCGGTGGGGTCGTGGGGCTGGTAGCTGAAGCCCGCGCCCACTTCGCCGGTGACTGCATCGGCCCGGACCGTGCTGGAGAAGCCACACAGCCCCAGTAAACCGGCGAATACAGCAGAAGTAGCCTTGAGCATGGAGCCGTTTCCTCGTCTGGACAGGCACGCATGAACGCGCGAAGGGCCACCTGTACGCAAGCACTCATCTTGTTTGTAGCAAGCTACAAAAATTGTAGCTTGCACGACACATATTGCCTTGGAACATCAGGCAAAGCCCCGGCCCTGCTCGGCGCCGGCCAGTTGGCACACTCTCTGCTCTACCCCTTGTGCAAGCGCACTGAGCGCGCCCTTACAAGGTAAACGTAGATGATCCACTGGCATATCGTGTGTGACTTCGACGGGACCATTACTCCCACCGATGTCATCGACAACGTCCTCCAACGCTTCGCCGGCCCCGAGTGGGAAACCATCGAACAGGAATGGCTGGATGGGCACATCGGTTCACGCGAATGCCTGAGCCGCCAACTGGCGCTGATCAAGGCGACGCCCTCCGAACTGCTGGCGTATTTCGACAGCGTGGAGATTGACCCGGACTTCCCGGACTTCGTCGATCACGTGATCGGCCTGGGCGCGTCCATCGAAGTGGTCAGCGACGGCATCGAGCAGGGCATCGCGCGGATCCTCTCGCGCAACTACGTGAGCTTGCTGCCGATCCTCGCCAACCGCCTGCGCCAGGTCGACCAGAACAGCTGGCGCATCGACTTCCCGTACGCCAGCGACGCCTGCCGTGCCGCGTCCGGCAACTGCAAGTGCAAATCCACCCCACGCCACAAGCGCGTGCTGGTGATCGGCGACGGCAAGTCCGACATGTGCGTGGCCTCCACCGCCGACTTTGTCTTCGCCAAGGGCAGCCTTGCCGACTACTGCGTGTCCAACAACATCCCTCACGCGCGCTTCGACAGCTTTGCCGAAGTGCCTGCATTGCTGGCGCTGCTGCCACAAGGCATCGCCGCCAACGCCACCACCTTCAACACCTCTTCCGACAATCAGGAACTCTTCCACCATGTCTGATATCCGTATTGCTACCGCCGAAGACCAGATCCTTCTGGATAAAGAAGCCAAATACTGCTCCTACGGCGACACCGTTCACTACATCGAGCCGCCGCGTATTTTCAGCCGTTGCGAAGGCTCCTACGTGTGGGACACCGAAGACCAGGCCTACCTCGACCTGCAAATGTGGTACTCGGCTGTCAACTTCGGTTATGCCAACCCGCGCCTGAACAATGCGCTGAAACAGCAGATCGACACCCTGCCGCAAATCGCCAGCCAGTACCTGCACAAGGGCAAGATCGAGCTGTCGGAAATGATCGCGGTGGACGCCAAGAAGAAGTTCGGCCTCGACGGTCGCGTGCACTTCAACGTGGGCGGTTCGCAGTCCATCGAAGACTCCCTGAAGGTGGTGCGTAACGCGTCCAACGGCAAGAGCCTGATGTTCGCCTTCGAAGGCGGCTACCACGGCCGTACGCTCGGCGCGTCGTCGATTACCTCGAGCTTCCGCTACCGTCGCCGCTACGGCCACTTTGGTGAACGCGCCAACTTCATTCCGTTCCCGTACCACTTCCGCGGCCCTAAAGGCATGACCAAGGAAGAATACGGCAGCCAATGCGTGCAGCAATTCGCGCGCTTGTTCGAGACCGAATACAACGGCGTCTGGGACCCAAAAACCAATCAGTGTGAATACGCAGCGTTCTACGTCGAGCCGATCCAGGGCACCGGCGGCTACGTGATCCCGCCGATGAACTTTTACCGCGAACTTAAGCATGTGCTGGATCAGCACGGCATTTTGATGGTCTCCGACGAAATCCAGATGGGTTTCTATCGCACCGGCAAACTGTGGTCGATCGAGCACTTCGACGTGCAGCCGGACGTGATCGTCTTTGGCAAGGCGCTGACCAACGGCCTCAACCCGCTGGGTGGCATCTGGGCCCGTGAAGAATTGATCAACCCGAAGATCTTCCCACCAGGCTCGACCCACTCCACCTTTGCCTCCAACCCGTTGGGCACGGCGGTAGGTCTGGAAATGTTCAAGATGACCAACGAAGTCGACTACGGCGCGATGGTCATGGCCAAGGGCAAGTTTTTCCTCGAAGGCCTGCAAGACCTGCAGAAACGTTTCCCGATCATCGGCGACGTCGACGGCCTGGGCTTGGCCCTGCGCTGCGAAATCTGCGGCCCGGACGGTTTCACGCCAGACAAGGCGACCCTGGACTACATGGTCGAAGAAGGCATGAAAGGCGACATGGTCGTAGATGGCCAGAAACTCGGCCTGATCCTCGACGTAGGCGGTTACTACAAAAACGTGATCACCCTGGCACCGTCCCTGGAAATCAGCTACCCGGAAATCGAACTGGGCCTGAAGTTGCTTGAACAATTGCTGGTGCGGGCGACCAACCGGTGAGCCAGGCAGAGATCGACCTCGGTGAAGGTTCTGCCGGTTTCGTTCTCGGTGAAGGTCCGGTCGGGGTCCTGTTGATCCACGGCCTGACCGGCACCCCGGCGGAGTTGCGCCAGGTCGCCAAGGGCCTCGCCAAGGCGGGCAATTGCACGGTGTATGTGCCCACCCTGGCCGGGCATTGCGGTGACAACAGCGACCTGCAAGCCACTGGCTGGCGCGACTGGTACGAAGGGGTGCGCAAGACCTTCGTCGGTGTGAAACAGCGGCACGAGCAGGTGTTTGTCGGTGGTTTGTCGATGGGCGCGGTGATGTCGATGTACCTGGCGTCGGAGCATCCAGGCCAGGTCGCCGGCTTGCTGATGTACTCCACCACGCTCAAGTACGACGGCTGGAGCATCAGCAAAATGGCGTTCATCACGCCGTTGCTGATCCGTATTCCATTCGGCGTGCGCCTGTTCCGCTTTACCGAGAAACCGCCCTACGGCATCAAGAACGAACGCCTGCGGGCCATCGTTGAACGGCAGATGAAAGAGGGCGAAAGCAGCGAAGCGGGTTTGTTGACGATGGAGGGCGTGACCGTGCGTGAATTGCACTGGATGAACGCCGTGGTCAAAAAACGCATGCCATCGATCAACGTACCCGCGCTGGTGTTGCATTCTATTGAGGACGACATCACCAGCCGCTGGAACGCCGATTACGTGGAGCGCCACTTGGGCGGGCCGGTGACCAAGATTCTGTTGGACAACTGCTACCACATGATCACCGTCGACCTGCAATACCGCCGGGTGATCGAGTTGAGTGCCGAGTTCATCGAACAGCACACGCATTATGTTCTGCCAAATCGGGTCGTTGTGGGAGCTGTCGAGCTTAAGCGAGGCTGCGATGCAGGCGCCTCGGTCTATCAGTGAAACCGAGGTGATGCTATCGCAGCCTCGCTGGGGCTCGACAGCTCCCACCTTGGATCGGCGTTCGCCAAAGAAATAAGGGGAATACGTGATTACCACCCAAGCCTTTCCAACCATCCGGGCCATCCAGCGCAGTGCCTGGAACGACTGTTTCCCGGGAGCACTGGAAGACTGGGACTATTACGTCGCTGTGGAAAACGCCGCTATCGATGATTTTCAGTGGCGTTACCTGGCGGTCTACGAAAATGGCACGCTGGTGGCAGTGGCCGCCGCGTTCATTACTCATTATCGCCTCGACACCACGGTATCGGGCGCCGGCAAGCGCCTGACCGAGCGTGTAGAACGGCTGTGGCCCGGGCTTTTGCAGTTGGGGTTGTATGCCCTCGGCTCTCCGGTGGCCGAACGTTGCGACGTGGGTTTCGCCAGTGGCGTGGCGGATGCGCGCCGCCCGATGATGCTCAAGCACCTGCTGGAAGCCGCGCGCCGGGATGCCGATGACGTTGGTATCGGCCTGGTGGCGGTCAAGGACGCGCCGAGCAGAGACCCCTATTGGCTTGAGACTTGCCGGGCGGCAGGCTTTCAAAGCATGCCGAGCCTGCCCACCGGCGTGTTGCCGCTGCCTTATGGATCGGTAGATGCTTACCTCGGCTCGCTGGGCAAATCCACCCGCAAGGACCTGCGCCGCAAACTGCGCGCGCCGGGGCCGCGGGTGGAGTGGCGGCGCAATATCGACGACGTGCTGCCCGAAGTCATGCGCCTGTACGAAGCCACGCTGACACGCGCCGAGTTGCAGTTCGAACGGCTGCCTGCCGGCTACTTCACCGGCGTGCTCGAACGGCTTGATCAGCGCGCGGTCTGTGTTCTTTACTGGGTAGACGAGCGACTGGTGGCGTTCAACCTGATGCTGGTGGACGAACAACGGCTGGTGGACAAGTTTTTCGGGCATGACGTCGAGTTCACCCGCGACTACAACCTGTACTTCCGTAGTTGGCTGACCAACATCGACTACTGTATTCAGAATAATATTGCGTTGTATGAGTGTGGGCAGGCCGGGTATGCCAGCAAGCTGCGCCTGGGCTGTGAGTTCCAGGGTAACCGTGTGTTTTTCCGCCACCGCAACCGGCTGGTCAATGGCCTGCTCAAGCTTGTAAAAGTGTTTATTCGACCGGACCGTTCCGACCCCGCCATGGCTGCTGCGATAAGCGAAACCTGATGATCACCAAGACCCGCCAGAAAGCCCGCCCCTTTGCCATTTCGCGCTGGAGCGTCCAGCGCAAGCTGGTGCTGGCGTTCTGGTTGGTCAGTGTGATCCCGACCATGATCGCGGCGGAGTTGGCCGCCACTACGTTGTCGCAGATCTTCGACAGCAACGTGCGCATCTGGCTGCAGGAATCCACCAAGATCGTCAAGGATGAGATCGGCGATATCCTTCATGACAACGCGCGCATGGCCAAATTGTTCCTGCGCTACACCAGCCCGCCTGAGAACAAGCAAGCCGCCAAACACGACCGGCTGACCGCCGACATTGCCGATGCCACTGATATCGACGTGGTAGCGTTGATTCGCACCAGTGACCAAAAAGTCGTGTTCAGTACCGCCGCATCCGACATCGTCAAGCAGATCAGCCTGGCCAAAAATACGGTGTTGCAGACTGTGCAGGTGGAGGGCGTGTCCACCGGCATCGTGGTCTCGACGTTCGATACCTCCCAGGACGGCGTTGATTACGAGCTGCTGGTCGGGACTTACCTGGACAGCAGTTTCCTCACCAGCGTGGCCGATGTGCATTCCCTCGACCTGCGCCTGTACCTGGCCAACCCGGACGGTTTCTCCGAGATTTTCTCGACCCAACGGTTTGAGGATCACCCTTCGCGCATCCCCAAGAGCGTTGAAACCGCGATGCGCGCCACCCGGCAGCCCAGCGAGCAGTTCACCAATAACTACAGCGGTTTGTACTGGCCGATCTTCAATGATGCCGGTGACTTGCAAGGCGTGATTTTCAGCGGCCTGCTGCGCCACACCAGCCTGGTCGGGCTGGTGAACCAGAGTAATCTGTTCGTGCTGATCTTCCTGCTCAGTTCGGCGCTGTCGTTGGCGGCCGGGGTGTTGGTGTCGCGACGCCTGACCAAGCCTTTGCGCGACCTGTCCCAAGGTGTTAACGCGGTGATTTCCGGCGACTACGCGCACCGCGTGGAGGTCAGCGGCGGCGACGAGCTGGCGCAGTTGAGCAGCACCTTCAACCACATGACCGAGCGTCTGGGCGAGTTGCATCACCTTGAAGCCCAGTTGCGTCGGCGTGATCGCCTGCATGCCTTGGGTGAAGTCGCCATGGGCCTGGCTCACGAGATCCGCAACCCGCTGGGGATCATCAAGACGGCGACGCAACTGCTGCACCGTCGCGCTGACCTGGCGGAAACCGACAAGCGTCACCTGGAATACGTGATCAGTGAAGTCAGCCGCATCAACGACCTGATCACCGAGTTTCTCGACTTTGCCAAGCCCAACCCACCGTTGCGCGTGCTGCAGCCAACGCGACCCTTGGTGGAGGAAATCCTCGGCTTCTGCGGCCCGGAATTGGCCACCCATAACATCGATGCACACATCGACGACCAGGCGCCGGGGGCGACGATCTACGCGGATGCCAAGCAGCTCAAGCAGGCGTGCCTCAACCTGATTCTCAACGCCATCGACGCAATGCCCGAAGGCGGACGCCTGACCCTGGGCATTCGCGCCGTGGGCGAAAATACGGTGATCAGCATCGCCGACACCGGCCAGGGTATCCCGGCGGAAATGGTCGAGCGTATCTTCACGCCATTCGTCACCACCAAGGCTTCCGGCACCGGCCTGGGCCTGGCTAAAGTCTATTCGATTATGGAAAGTCACGACGGCAGCATCGAATGTGCCAGCGAGAAAGATGCCGGCGCCACGTTCAGCCTGTACATTCCGGCAATGGGCGAAGACGACGAGGACAGTCATGACGCATAACATTCTGGTAGTCGACGACGAACCCAAGCTCTGCGACCTGCTTGCCTCGGCCCTGGGCCAGAACGAGGTGCAGGTGTTTGTCGCCGGCAACGGCCTGCACGCGCTCAAGGTGCTGGAGCAGGAAGACATCGACTTGGTGATCAGCGATTGGCGCATGCCCGGCATGGACGGGCCGGCGCTGCTGGCCGAGATCAAGGTGCGCTACCCGCACGTGCCGGTGATTGTGATGACTGCCTACAGCACGGTGAAAAACGCCGTGCAGTCGATGCGCAACGGCGCCTACGACTACATCGCCAAGCCGTTCGATATCGACGAGCTGGACATCACCGTGGCCAAGGCCCTGCAATTTCGCGACATCATGCGCGACAACGCACGCCTGCGTGCCGAGCTGGATGAGCACGCGCAGTTCGACAGCCTGGTGGGCGACAGCCCGGCGTTTCGCAAGGTGCTGCAAGCGGTGGACTCGGTGCGTGACAGCAGCGCCACCATCCTATTGACGGGTGAAAGCGGCACCGGCAAGGAAATGGTCGCCCGCGCCATCCACAAACACGGCTGCCGGGCCGACAAACCGTTCGTGGCGGTCAATTGCGCGGCGATCCCGGAAGGCTTGCTGGAAAGCGAAATGTTCGGCCATCGCAAGGGCGCGTTTACCGGCGCCGTGGCTGATCGGGTAGGGCGCTTCCAGCAGGCCGACAAAGGCACATTGTTTCTGGATGAAGTGGGCGATATGCCCCTGGCGTTACAGGCCAAGATCCTGCGCGCCTTGCAGGAACGGGTGATCGAACCGGTGGGCGACCCCCGCGAGCGCAAGGTGGATGTGCGGGTGATCGCCGCCACCAATAAGAACCTGCTGGAGGCGGTGGCTAACAAAGAGTTTCGTGAAGACCTTTATTACCGCCTCAACGTGTTCCCGATTCCTTTGCCGGCCTTGCGCGAGCGTGTGGAGGACATCGCGCCCCTGGCTCGCCACTTCGCCCACACCCTCAGCGCCACGGCCGGCAAGCGCATTACCTGTTTCAGCGCCGAAGCGTTGCAGGCCATGGCGGCGTATCACTGGCCGGGCAATATTCGTGAGCTGCAGAACTGCGTGGAGCGCGCGACCATCGTGGCCGCCTCACCCGTGATCGAAGATATCGACCTGCCGGGTTATTTGTTCGCCTCGAAGCCGAGCGAGGGCGGCGTAGCGGCGATCCTCAGCGAGGGGCCGGGCATTCCCCAGGACCTGGATGCGGCGCTGGCGGAGGTGGAGAAAGCTTATATTCTGGCGGCATTGCAGGAGAGTAGTGGTGTGCAGGCTGCTGCGGCGGCGAAGATCGGAATATCCGAGAGGAGCTTTTGGTACCGCCTGAAGAAGCTGGGGATTCAAGTCGACAAGATCGTACGCTGATCCCCTGTTAGCTACATTTCGACCGTGTTTTGTCAGGAATGGACGCGTACCCAGATGCTGACCAGGACGGTTGCGGCCATCAACCACGCTACCGCCGCTACGGCTAAAGAGGCCTCCAACCGCATCCGATCCACCACCACATACAACGTCGCCAAATACACAAAATACGGAATGATCGACCACATTCCGAACAGGATGGTGGTCTTCAAATCGTCCACCGAGCGGCCCTTGCCGACGATGTAATGCGCGATCAACGCAAAGGTCGGAAACAGCGGTACCAACCCTGCGATGTAATAGTTCTTGGTCTTGGCCAGCGCCGCCAGGATCAGCACCACTGCCGCGCCCAAAGCGGCTTTCAAGAATAGATCCATCAGTGGCTCAACCCGTACTTTTTAACTTTATCGAACAAGGTGGTCTTGGCCATCCCCAATTCCTGGCTGGCCTGGGTCAGGTTGCCGCCACTGCGTTGCAAGGCATCGTTGAGCAGGTTGCGTTCGAAGGCCTCCACCGCCTCGGTAAAGGCCAGGCCATGGTTACCGCTGCTGGCGCCGCTTTTCTTGAAGGCGGGCAGGCCCAGGGCGAAGCGTTCGGCGACGTTGCGCAGTTCGCGCACGTTGCCGGGCCAGTCGTGGCTCATCAGGTTCGACAGGGTCTGGTTGTCCAACTCCGGCACGGCACGGTCGAAGCGCAAGGATGATTGCTGCAGGAAATGTTCGAACAGCTGCAGGATGTCTTCGCGGCGTTCGCGCAGCGGCGGCAGTTCAAGGGTCACCACGTTGAGGCGGTAGTACAGGTCGCTGCGGAACTGACTGGCGCGGCTCAATTCGTCGAGGTCGGACTTGGTGGCGGCGATCACCCGGCAATCCACTGCCACGCTCTGGTTCGAACCCAAGCGTTCCAGGGTGCGTTCCTGTAGCACCCGTAGCAGTTTGATCTGCAGGTTGATCGGCATGCTTTCCACTTCATCAAGGAACAACGTGCCTTCGTGGGCGTGCTCGATCTTGCCGATGCGGCGCTTGCCGGCGCCGGTAAAGGCGTTGGCTTCGTGGCCGAAAATCTCGCTTTCGAAGAGGTTCTCCGGCAAGCCGCCGCAGTTCAACGCGACGAACTGGTGCGAATGGCGCCGGCTGAAATCGTGCAGGCAGCGCGCGACCAATTCCTTGCCGGTGCCGGTCTCGCCTTCGATCAGCACGTTGGCCGAGGTGTCGGCGACGTTGGCGATCAGTTCGCGCAGGTTCTGCATGGCGGGCGAGCGGCCAATGATGCGCCCCTCGAGGGCGTCGCGCTCGGCCAGCTGACGGCGCAACGACCAGACTTCCCGCGCCAGCCCGCGCTGCTCCAGGGCGCGACGGGCGACGTCCACCAGGCGTTCGGGGGAGAAGGGTTTTTCCATGAAATCGTAGGCGCCGTTGCGCATCGCGCCGACCGCCATGGAGATATCGCCATGCCCGGTAATCAGCACCACCGGCAGGCTTTTATCCAGGGCCTTGAGGCGGGTGAGCAGCTCCAGGCCATCAATGCCCGGCAAGCGGATGTCGCTGATCACAATGCCCGCGAAATTCTCGCCGATGCGCTTCAAGGCTTCTTCGGCACTGCCCACGCCGACGCTGTGGATGTCTTCCAGTGCCAGGGCTTGCTGGCAGCCGAGCAGTACATGGGGGTCGTCTTCGACGATCAGCACGGTGAGGTCGTCTTTAGGGGCTGTAGCGTCTGTATTCATGTCGACTCAGCTTTTTGAGCACCCGCCAGCGGCAGGCTCAGGACAAAGGCCGTTCCACCACTGGCCGGATGCTCCACGGCAAGGTTGCCGCCGGTGGCCGCCGCGAGGCTGGCGGAAAGCGTCAGGCCCAAGCCCAGGCCTTGCTCGCCGGGTTTGGTGGTGAAGAACGGTTCGAACAAATGTTTGCGCGCTTCGGCGTCGATGCCGTGGCCGTTGTCGCGTACGTGCAGGCGATATTTGCCCTCGCTGCTGCTGCCGTCCAGCCACAGCTCGGGGGCAGGTTGGGCCTGCATGGCGTCGAGGGCATTGCCGATCAGGTTGACCAGGATCTGCTCCAGGCGCGTCTGGTCGATTTGCAGTTGGGCGGGGACAAAGTCACAGTGCACGCTCAGCGACAGGTCGTCCAGGCGCGCGCCGAGTACCTGGAACGCGGCGTCCACGGCTTTGGCGAGGTTGGCTTCGCCCTGGTCATCACCGCGCCGGGCGAAGGAGCGCAGGCTGGCGGTGATGCGGCCCATGCGGTCGATCAGTTCATTAATGGTCTTGAGGTTGGCGCTGGCGGTGTCCAGGGCGCCGCGCTCGAGGAAACGCACGGTGTTGCCGGACAAGGTGCGCAAGGCGGCCAGGGGCTGGTTCAGTTCGTGGGCGATGCTGGTGGACATCTGGCCGATAGCCGCCAGTTTGCCGGCCTGCACCAGTTCATCCTGGGCGCGGCGCAGGGTTTCTTCGGCCTGGCGGCGTTCGCGGATCTGGCCCTTGAGCCGTTCGTTGCTGGCGCGCAGGTCGGCGGTGCGTTCGGCAATCCGACGCTCCAGCTGGCTGTTGGCTTCCTGCAGGGCTTCCCGCGCGGCGAGGCGGGTGGCGATGACTTTGCGCCGCTCATTCCAGGCAATCAGCAAAAACGCCACCAGGCCAAACGCGACCGCCACCAGGATGCCCTGGTTGATGGCGGCGCGACGCAGGTCGTTGAGTGGGGTAAGCAGGGTGAAATTCCAGGGTGTGTCATTAAGCGGACGGGTTTGCGCCAGGTAGCTGACTTCGCGCTGGTCGTTCACCACTTCGCTGTTGGCTGGGAACGTGAGTTTCTCGGTGCCTTCATTGAGGCGCTCGCGGGCCAGGGGTTCCAGCTCGTTCAACGTCGCCCAGTAATATTGCAAGCTGTGGGCCAGGCGCTCCTTGGTGTCATCGCTCAGCGGGCGCACGGCCTTGAGGCGGCGGGCCGGGTCGCTGGAAAGGATAATGATGCCGTTCTCATCGCTGACGAAGGCCTCGAGGCGCGCGCGTTGCCAGCGTTCCTCCAGTGCTTCGAGGCGCACTTTGACCACGGCGACGCCGATGATTTTGCCGTGTTCTTCCAGGCCGTGGGCCAGGTAGTAGCCGGGTTCGCCGTTGGTGCTGCCGATGCCATAGAACCGCCCGGGCTGACCACGCACGGCGTTCTGGAAGTAGGCACGAAAGGACAGGTCTTCACCCTGGTAACTGTCGGCATCGCGCCAGTTACTGGTGGCCAGCACGCGGCCGGTGGTGTCCATCACGTAGATGGCCCGACTGCGACTGCGTCGGTTCAGGCCTTCGAGGTAGTCGTTGACGGTCTTGCGGGTTTCCTGGGTTGGGTCGGCCAGCAGTTTGGAGACGCTGGACTCCAGTTCCAGAAGGCTGGGCAGGTAAGTGTATTTGCTTAGTTCGCTTTCGACGGTGCGGGCATGCAGTTCCAGTTGGCGTTCGCCGGTATCGCTGAGGGTGCGGATGCCGTAGTACTCACTGATCCAGAAACCGATATAACCCAGTCCGATCATCAGGGCGATGATCAGCGGCGGCAGGAACAGTTGACGGATCAGGCGAGGTTTCACGGCAAGTGATGGCGGTGCGGCGCGAAATTGGTTGGGGTCGCATTTCATCACAGATGCCTTGGGTCAACCAGCGCTTGCCTGCCTGTACGGTCCATTGTGGGAGCGGGCTTGCTCCAACAATGGATCCGGTTTCTACAGTGAAAGCGCTGTAATGCTTAGTGCTGTAGGATTTTCTCAAGGAAGTGCTGCGCGCGTTCGGAGCGGGCGCTGATGTCGCCGAAGAATTCTTCTTTCGGGCAGTCTTCGATGATCTTGCCGGCGTCCATGAAGATTACGCGGTCGGCCACTTTGCGGGCGAAGCCCATTTCGTGGGTCACGCACATCATGGTCATGCCTTCGTGGGCCAGTTGCACCATCACGTCCAGTACTTCGTTGACCATTTCCGGGTCGAGGGCTGAGGTGGGTTCGTCGAACAGCATGACGATCGGGTCCATGGCCAAGGCGCGGGCAATGGCCACACGTTGTTGCTGGCCGCCGGAAAGCTGACCGGGGTGCTTGTGGGCGTGCGCCGACAGGCCCACACGCTCAAGCAATTGCAGGCCCTTCTTGGTGGCTTCTTCCTTGCTGCGACCAAGCACCTTGATCTGCGCGATGGTCAGGTTCTCGGTGATGGTCAGGTGCGGGAACAGTTCGAAGTGCTGGAACACCATGCCCACGCGTGAACGCAGTTTCGGCAGGTTGGTTTTCGGGTCGGCGATGGAGGTGCCGTCGACCACGATGTCGCCCTTCTGGAACGGTTCCAGCGCGTTGACGCACTTGATCAGGGTGGACTTGCCCGAGCCGGACGGCCCGCACACCACGATCACTTCGCCTTTTTTGACATCAGTGCTGCAATCGGTCAGCACCTGGAAGTCGCCATACCACTTGTTGATGTTCTTGATAGAGATCATACGGCAAACCTTTTTTGCAGACGCTTGACCAGCAGCGAGGCGGAAAAGCTGATGATGAAGTAGACGACACCGGCAAAGATCAGGAACTCATTGGAGCGGCCGATGATGTCGCCGTTCGAGCGGGCGGAGTTGAGGAAGTCCACCAGGCCCACGGTGTAGACCAGCGAGGTGTCCTGGAACAGGATGATCGACTGTTGCAGCAGCAACGGGGTCATCTTGCGGAACGCCTGGGGCAGGATGATCAGGCGCATGGTCTGGCCATAGCTCATGCCCATTGCCTGTGCCGCCGCCATCTGGCCCTTGGGGATCGACTGCACGCCGGCTCGCACGATTTCGCAGAAGTACGCGGCTTCGAACATCATGAAGGCCACGACGCAGGAGGCGAACGCGCCGATCGGGGTGTCTTCGCCGGTGATCCAGCGCAGCACGAACGGCACCGCCAGGTAGAACCAGGTGATCACCAGCAGCAGCGGGATCGAGCGGAAGTAGTTCACATAAGCGCCGGCGAGGCGCGACAGCAGTTTGCTGGACGACAGGCGCATCAGCGCCAGGACCGTACCCAGTGCGATACCACCGACCACGCCCATGACCATCAACTGCAAGGTCATGACCATGCCGTTCCACAGGCCCGGGATGGCGGGGATGATGCCGCTGAAATCGAAGTCCATTATTTACCCCCCACGGAGATCAGGCCGGGCACCGCGACTTTCTTCTCGACCATGCGCATCAGCAGCATCAGGCTCATGTTCAGGGTGAAGTAGATCAGCGTGGCCAGGGTGAAGGCCTCAAACAGGTTGGCCGAGAACTCGGCGGTCTGCTTGGTTTGTGCCAGCAGTTCCATCAGGCCGATCAAGGACGCCACGGAGGAGTTCTTGAAGACGTTGAGAAATTCCGAGGTGAGCGGCGGAATGATGATCCGGTAGGCTTGGGGCAGCAGCACGTTCCAGTAGATCTGCGGCAGCTTGAAACCCATGGCACGTGCAGCTGATTCCTGGCCACGCGGAAGTGCCTGAATACCGGTACGTACTTGCTCACACACTCGGGCGGCGGTGAACAGGCCCAGGCATACGACGACGCTCAGGTAAGCCGAAGTGGTCGGGTTGAGGTCTTGTTTGTACCAGTCTTGCAGGTTCTGCGGCAGCAGGTCGGGTATCAGGAAATACCAGATGAATAGCTGAACCAGCAGCGGCACGTTACGGAACAGTTCCACATAGCAGGTCGCAATGCCCGCTACGAGACGGTTCGGCACGGTGCGCATGACGCCCAGAATGGACCCCAGCAGTAAGGCGATAATCCATGCCACGACAGCGATGGCGATGGTCCAGCCCAAGCCGGCGATGTACCAGTCGAGATAAGTCTCGCTGCCCACGCCAGTGGACTTGAAGAACACGCTCCAGTCCCAGTTGTAATTCATTAGGGTCTCCCCCGAAATCGATCGATGTACAAGCACCCGCTTGGGGAAGATCCTTTCCCGCCTGACGGTGAACGCCAGGCACACACGATCGGCTCGAAAACCGCCAGGTCGAGTGTTCCAATGTATTGCCAGCAGGTAGTAACAGACGCCTGAGGGAGGGTTGGCTCCCTCAGGACATAAGCTTAGTCAGGTATTAGATTTTTACGTCAGGCGCTGGCTTGTCGCTTGGGTTAGCGATCAGCTCCTTAACCTTGTCGCTCATCGGGAAGTTCAGGTTCAGGCCTTTTGGTGGGATCGGGCTCTCGAACCACTTGCTGTAGATCTTGTTGATCTCGCCGGATTTGTACAGGGCGACGATGGCGTCATCGACAGCCTTTTTGAAGGCCGGGTCGTCTTTACGCACCATGCAGGCATAGGCTTCGAAGGACTGTGGAGTACCGGTGATGACCCAGTCGTCCGGCTTCTTGGCCTTGGCTTCTTCACCGGCCAGCAGGGCGTCGTCCATCATGAAGGCAACGGCACGGCCGCTTTCCAGCATCTGGAAGGATTCGCCGTGGTCTTTGGCGGAGATGATGTTCATGCCCATTTGCTTGTCAGCGTTCATCGATTTGATGATGCGCTCGGACGTGGTGCCAGCGGTGGTCACGACGTTCTTGCCTTTCAGATCAGCAAAGTCGGCGTAGCTCGGCTTGCCATCCTTGTCTTTCTTGACCAGCAGACGGGTGCCGATTTCGAAAATGTTGACGGTGAAATCAACTTGTTGGGCGCGTTCGGCATTGTTGGTGGTGGAGCCGCACTCGAGGTCCGCGGTGCCGTTCTGGATCAGCGGAATACGGGTTTGCGAAGTGACCAGGTTGTACTTGGCCTTCAGGTCGGGTTTGTTCAGGTCTTTTTTCAGTTGCTCGACGACGGCCAGCTGAATGTCGTGGGAGTAGCCCACTGGTTTGCCCGAACCATCCGCGATGTAGGAAAACGGAATTGAGCTGTCGCGGTGAGCGAGAGTGATGGTGCCGGAGTCGTTGATCTTCTTCAGCGTGCCGGTGAGTTCGGCGGCGAAAACTGGAGTGCTGATCAGAGCAGCAGCGATAGCTGCGCCCAGAATATGGGGAACGATGCGCATCAATACTTCCTCGACATTTGTTTTTTTTATGAAGCCGGCTAAACGGCTCTCTTGTACAGCGAATGCCCGTGACGGCTCCTGAGGCGTCTCAGGCAATCGTCCAAGAGTGTAGAGCATGAGTCGTGCCAGACCAGCGCTAAAAGCTTAAAGCTTTGATTTGTATGGAAATTAACTTTATGTGTCGGGAAAAATCTTACTTCTGGGTCCGGCAAACCGAATAGGGTTGGCTGTCGCGTTCGGAAAACCGAATGCAAAACAAAGCCCCTGGACCTCACGGTGCAGGGGCTTTGTTCGTTATTGGCAGTCAGGCCGCTTCAATCTTGCTGCGGTTCTGCTCGACCTTGGACAGATAACGCTGCACGTTCTCCTGTTCTTGCGCAGTGGTGAACAGGCCCAGCTTGGTACGACGCCACAGTATGTCTTGAGGCTGGGTCACCCATTCTTCAGCACACAGGTAATCGACTTCTCGGGTATACAGGCCGCCACCCAGGTGCTCGCCCAGGTCAGCCATCGATTGCACGCCTTCCAGCAAGCGCCATGTGCGGCTGCCATAAGTAGTGGACCAACGGCGGGCGATTTCACTCGGCACCCAGTCGAATTTGTTGCGAATGGCTTCGGCCAAGGCTTCTGGCGTGGTCATGTCCTCGCCGCCAGGCAGGCTGGCCTTGGCGTTCCAGCTCGGGCGCATCTGGGTGAAATACGGTGCCAGTTGCGCCATCGCCGATTCGGCGAGCTTGCGATAGGTGGTCAGCTTGCCGCCAAACACCGACAGGATCGGTGCCTCGCCCGTGCCGCCGGACAGCGCCAGCGTGTAGTCGCGGGTAATGGCCGACGGGTTGTCCGACTCGTCGTTGCACAGTGGGCGAACGCCAGAGTAGGTATGGAGGATGTCGTCGCGGCTCAGTTGCTTCTTGAAGTGTGCGTTGACCACCTGGAGCATGTAGTCGGTTTCACCTTCGGTGATCTCAACTGCAGCCGGGTCGCCTGTGTATTCGCGGTCGGTGGTGCCGATGATGGTCAGGTGGTTCAGGTACGGAATGGTGAAAACGATGCGCTGGTCTTCGTTCTGCAGGATGTGCGCGTGAGCACCTTCGTAGAGTTTCGGCACGATCAGGTGGCTGCCCTGGATCAAACGGATGCCGTAGGGCGAATCCAGTTTCAAGTCATCCTTGATGAACTTGGCCACCCATGGGCCAGCGGCGTTGACCAGTGCGCGGGCACGGATCGAGAACAGGCTGCCATCGGCGCGTTCCATGTTCATTTCCCACAGGCCCTTGCTGCGATGGGCGCTGACGCAACGGGTCTGGGTATGGATGTGCGCGCCTTTTTCGCGGGCGGCCATGGCGTTTAGGACGACAAGGCGAGCGTCATCGACCCAGCAATCGGAGTACTCGAAGCCTTTGGTAATTTCGCTTTTCAGTGGGCTGTCCGGGCCGAACTTGAGGCTTTTCGAGCCGGCGAGCTTTTCGCGCTTGCCGAGATTGTCGTACAGGAACAGGCCGGCGCGGATCATCCATGCCGGACGCAGGTGCGGGCGGTGCGGCAACACGAAACGCATCTGCTTGACGATGTGCGGGGCCTTGGCCAGCAGCACTTCGCGTTCGGCCAACGCTTCGCGCACCAGGCGGAACTCGTAATGTTCAAGGTAGCGCAGGCCACCGTGGATCAGCTTGCTGCTAGCGGAAGAGGTGTGGCTGGCCAGGTCATCCTTTTCGCAAAGGAAAACCGACAAACCGCGACCGGCTGCATCTGCTGCAATGCCGACGCCATTGATTCCGCCGCCTATAACGGCAACGTCATAGACTTCGGCAAGCGGTGGAGCAGGCAAGGTAGAAGGGTTCATCGGCTGGCCTCGCGATCTTTTCGTATTGGAATTCGAACATTAATGTTCATTTGCGAAAATAGTAGCGGATAAACGCGCGCACAGCCACCTGACTTCGATTGAAAAAACTCATCGAAGGGCGGGTAAAGGAAAATTTGTGAACATAACCGCTGATAGTTCCCACGCGGAGCGTGGGAACGAGAACCTAGACGACTTCCAACTGAACCTTATGCTCATTCAACAACTGCACCAGCGCCGGCACCGGCTGCTGATCGGTCACCAGACAATCCACCAGACTGATCGGCCCCAGGCGAATCATGGCGTTGCGCCCGAATTTGCTGGAGTCGGCCGCCAGGATGACCTTGCGCGCATTGGCGATAATCGCCTGGGAAACCCGCACTTCCTGGTAGTCAAAGTCGAGCAAGCTGCCATCTTCATCGATACCGCTGATACCCACCAAGGCAAAGTCGACCTTGAACTGGTTGATGAAGTCGACACTCGCCTGGCCCACCACACCGCCGTCACGGCGCACATTACCGCCCGTCAACAGCACGTCGAAGTCGTCCTTGGCGCTGAGCATGGTGGCGACGTTGAGGTTGTTGGTGATGATTTTCAGGTGGTTGTGGTTGAGCAGCGCACGGGCGATGGATTCGGTAGTGGTGCCGATATTGATGAACAGCGAGGCGTGATCGGGGATTTGCGCCGCGATGGCTTCGCCGATGCGCTGTTTCTCGTCGCGCATCTGGTCGGCACGCATGGCGTACGCGGTGTTTTCGACACTGGAATCATAGGCCGCGCCGCCGTGGTAGCGGCGCAGCAGATTGGCGTCCGCCAGTTGGTTGATATCGCGGCGGATGGTTTGCGGGGTGACAACGAATAGCTGCGCCATTTCCTCGATGCTGACATAGCCGCGTTCGCGGACCAGTTCGAGGATTTGTTGTTGGCGGGGAGGCAGATTCATGGGGCGTCCTTTGGGCTGCCATACAAAAGTGGCCCATGATGACGCAGGAATCCGCTCCCTGCCAGTTACAACCCTATATGGATACGGCGCTTGGCTTATTCAGCGCCTTCGTGCGGTTCCCAGTCGCGGGTACGGCTTACCGCTTTTTGCCAGCCGGCGTAGAGCTTCTCCTTGGCGACTTCGTCCAACTGTGGTTCGAATTCGCGTTCGATCACCGCCTTGCCGCGCAATTCATCCAGGCTGCCCCAGAAGCCGCAGGCCAGGCCTGCCAGGTACGCGGCGCCCAATGCGGTGGTCTCGCGCATCTGCGGGCGCTCGACCTGGGTGCCGAGGATATCGGCCTGGAACTGCATCAGGAAGTTGTTGGCGACCGCGCCGCCGTCCACACGCAAGGCTTTGAGGCGTTCGCCCGAGTCTTGTTGCATGGCGTCAAGTACGTCGCGGGTCTGGTAGGCAATCGACTCCAGGGCCGCACGAATGATGTGATCCACGCGTACGCCGCGGGTCAGGCCAAACAGGGCGCCGCGGGCATACGGGTCCCAGTACGGCGCGCCCAGGCCGGTGAACGCCGGGACCAGGTACACGCCGTTGCTGTCCTTGACCTTGCTGGCGAAGTATTCGGTGTCGGTGGCATCGGCAATAATCTTCAGCTCGTCACGCAGCCATTGCACGGTGGAGCCGCCGTTGAACACGGCACCTTCCAGGGCGTAGGCCACTTCGCCACGCGGGCCGCAGGCGATGGTGGTAAGCATGCCGTGCTGGGATTTCACCGCTTTGTCGCCGGTGTTCATCAGCAGGAAGCAGCCAGTGCCGTAGGTGTTCTTGGCCTGGCCTGCTTCAACGCACATCTGACCGAACAGTGCAGCCTGCTGGTCGCCGGCGATACCGCCGATAGCGATGCCGCTTTTGGTGCGGCCGTAGATTTCCGACGACGACTTCACTTCCGGCAGCATTTCGCGCGGCACGTCGAGGATCTCCAGCATCTTCGCATCCCACTCAAGGGTGTGGATGTTGAAAAGCATGGTACGCGAGGCGTTGGTGTAGTCGGTGACGTGGGTTTTGCCGCCGGTAAATTTCCAGATCAGCCAGCTGTCGATGGTACCGAACAGCAGCTCGCCGTTGCGCGCACGCTCGCGGCTGCCTTCGACATTGTCGAGGATCCACTTGAGCTTGGTGCCGGAGAAGTACGGGTCGGTGACCAGGCCGGTGGCGTCATTAATGTATTGCTCATGGCCGTCGCGCTTGAGTTGCTGGCAAATCTCGGTGCTGCGGCGGCATTGCCAGACGATGGCGTTGTAGATCGGGCGACCGGTGACTTTGTCCCACACCACGGTGGTTTCACGCTGGTTGGTGATGCCGATGGCGGCGACCTGATCATGGTGCAGGCCGGCCTGGGCCAGGGCCTCGACCATCACCGCGCTCTGGGTGGCGAAGATTTCCATCGGGTCATGCTCGACCCAGCCCGGCTGTGGGTAGTGCTGAGTGAACTCACGCTGGGCGGTGCAGACCACGTTGGCGTCACGATCAAAGATGATCGCGCGGGAGCTGGTGGTGCCCTGGTCAAGGGCGATGATGTAGTTCTTATTCTGAATATCGGTCATGTCGAATGCCTTGGGAAATAAGAAAGTCGGTAGTCAGCCTGGCTGCAAAAGGGCAGGAGCGGCCAGGCTGGCGTGATCAGGAAATACGGGTTTTGCCGTTGACAGCCGTGTCAGGTGTTTCTTCAGCTATAGCAGGTGCGGCGCTTGGCAGGTGACGGGCAATCAGCCCGCGATACGCTGCAGCACCTAGGCATGCGCCAACAATCGGCGCGAAAATCGGTACGAGGAAGTAAGGAATATCGCGGCCACCGGTAAAGGCCATTTCACCCCAGCCGGCGAAAAAGGTCATCAGCTTGGGCCCGAAATCCCGCGCCGGGTTCATCGCGAAGCCGGTCAGCGGGCCCATGGCACTGCCGATCACGGCGATCAGCAGGCCGATCAGCAGCGGGGCCAGCGGGCCGCGTGGCAGGCCGTTGTTGTCATCGGTGAGGGCCATGATCACGCCCATCAGGATCGCGGTGATGACCATTTCCACCAGGAAGGCCTGGGCGGTGCTCAGTAGCGCATGGGGGTAGGTGGAGAACACCGACGCCAGTTCCAGGCTGGCTTGCGTGCCACGGACCATATGGTGGGTTTGTTCGTAATCGAAAAACAGGTTGCTGTAGAGGGTGTACACCAAGGCGGCCGAGCAGAAGGCGCCGGCGATCTGGGCGAGGATATAGAAGGGCAGTTTACGTTTGTCGAAGTCGGCGAAAATGCACAGTGCAATACTGACGGCGGGGTTCAGGTGCGCCCCGGAAATGCCGGCGCTCAGGTAGATCGCCATACTGACGCCCACCCCCCAGATGATACTGATCTCCCACAAGCCAAAGCTGGCACCCGCGACCTTGAGCGCAGCGACACATCCCGTACCGAAGAAGATAAGAAGCGCAGTCCCCAGGAACTCGGCCATACATTGGCTCGAAAGTGAAGGCTGTTGAAGAGCAGTTGTCATGGAAAACCTCAGTTGTTGTTCTTGTCTGGCGCACAACCTCAACGGGTTATTGCGCGATTTTCACCGTGGCAAGGATCCCCATCCCGGACACGGCTTACTGCTTGAATACTGCGGAGCTATTCCTACAGCATTCGGAAACGAAAAAATATAGACAAGAATGACCGCTGTCAAAGGTCGAAAGTGAACTGTCAGTCACTTTCAAACTATTGGTCTGGTGAATGATCACGCTTGTCATCTTGCGTGTGTACCTTAAGAGTCGGCGTACTAGAGCCTTTTGCGTGGGCTTGGCCTAGAATCGGCCATCTGTTTGCCATGCCCGGAGGCACCATGACGCCTGCATTGGATTTGTTGAAAAAAGTTCGCGCCGAACATCGTATCCACAGTTACGAACATGACCCCAAGGCGGCTTCGTATGGGCTGGAGGCCGCGGAGAAGTTGGGCCTCGACCCGGCGCAGGTGTTCAAGACCTTGCTGGCGAGCAGTGAGAAAGGCGAATTGTTGGTGGCGGTGGTGCCGGTCGTCGGAAGTCTCGACCTGAAAGGGCTGGCGCACGCTGCCGGGGTGAAAAAAGTCGAAATGGCCGACCCGGCAGCGGCGCAGCGCTCTACGGGTTACTTGTTAGGCGGCATCAGCCCGTTGGGGCAGAAGAAGCGGTTGCGCACGTTTATCGATGTGACGGCGCAGCCGTTCGCGACCATTTTTGTGAGCGCGGGTAGAAGGGGGCTGGAAGTGGAATTGCCAGCGGCGGTGCTGGCTGAGCATACCCAGGCTAAATTCGCGCCGATTGGCCGGGCCTGAATCTATTTTGAAGCGCCTGAAATCAAGCCGGTTTCGTCAGTTATTCAGTGCGCAGGGCTGTAGCGGCGTACGCCGGATTCGACTTTAGGGATTTGCGCCGCCGTACTCCCTGACGCCTGAAATAACACCAGATGCTCAGCCGCAACCCGAATCCCCACATCCGCCCCCACCTGATGGTCGGCGTGGCTGGGGAAAATCGACTCCAATTGCGCGCCCGTCGGAAGTTGCAGGCGGTACAAGGTAGACGCCCCCAGGAACGTCTTGCCGACGATCTGCGCTTTCAGCGCGCTGTCTGGCGCGTAGACGATGTCATCCGGGCGCAGCAGCACATCCACCGCACCGCCGGTAGGCCAGGTGTAGGCGCGGTTGCCGCGTAGCTCGCCGAGTTCGGTGCTCACCGATTCCGGCGAACTTAACTGGCCACGAATGAAGTAACCCTGGCCGATAAAGCTGGCGACATATGGCGTCTGCGGTTCGTGATAGAGGTTGTAGGGCGTGTCCCACTGCTCAAGGCGGCCCTCCTTGAAAACACCGACCTGGTCGCTGACCGCGAAGGCTTCCTCCTGATCATGGGTCACCAGAATCGCACTGGTGCCGCGTGCCTTGAGGATATCCCGCACCTCGTGGCTGAGCTTGCGTCGCAACTCGCCATCCAGGTTGGAGAAGGGTTCGTCCAGCAATAACAGTGCCGGCTCCGGCGCCAAAGCACGGGCGAGAGCGACGCGTTGTTGTTGGCCGCCGGAAAGCTCATGAGGAAAGCGCTTGCCCAGGTTTTTCAGGTTCACCAGTTCCAACAACTCAGCGACCACGCGGTCTTGTTGCGGGTGCTTGCGAATGCCGAAGGCGATGTTGTCAGCCACGCTGAGGTGAGGAAACAGGGCGTAGTCCTGGAACACCATGCCGATGCGGCGTTTCTCCGGCGCCAGAGTGAACCCGGCACTGGAGATCACTTCGCCCGCCAGGCTGATTTCACCCTCGTGCACCGGCTCAAACCCGGCAATGGCGCGCAACGTCGTGGTCTTGCCGCAGCCCGAAGAGCCTAACAGGCAACCGATATCGCCGGCATTCAGGTGCAGGTTGAGGTTCTGCACCACCCGTTGATCTTGATAGCCGCATGCCAGATTGCGCAGGTTCAGCAGTAATGGCTGGCTCATGCGTGGTGGTACGACGGCGGGACGAGGAACTCGAGCAGGGCTTTTTGCGCATGCAGGCGGTTCTCGGCCTGGTCCCAGGCGACCGAGCGCGGATCGTCAAGCAGGTCAAGGCTGATTTCTTCGCCACGGTGCGCCGGCAGGCAGTGCATGAACAACACGTCGGGGGCGGCCAGGTCGAGCAGGGCGCGGTTCACTTGATACGGGGCGAACTGGGCCAGGCGCTTGGTGGTTTCGTCTTCCTGGCCCATGGAGGTCCAGACGTCGGTGCTCACCAGGTGCGCGCCGATCACCGCGTCACGCGGGTCGCGAACCAGGGTCACGCGGTCACCGGCCTGCGCCAGGAAGCGCGCATCAGGCTCATAACCTTCCGGGCAGGCAACGCGCAATTGGAAGTCGAACTGGATCGCCGCTTCTATATAACTGTTGCACATGTTGTTGCCGTCGCCGATCCACGCCACGGTCTTGCCCTGAATCGAGCCACGGTGTTCGAGAAAGGTTTGCATGTCGGCCAGCAACTGGCACGGGTGCAGGTCATCGGACAGGCCGTTGATCACCGGTACGCGGGAGTTGGCGGAAAATTCGGTCACGGTACTGTGGGCAAAGGTACGGATCATCACGGCGTCGAGCATGCTCGACATTACCTTCGCGCTGTCGGCGATCGGCTCGCCACGCCCTAACTGGGTGTCGCGCGAGGACAAGAAGATGGCCTGGCCACCCAGTTGAATCATGCCGGCTTCGAAAGACACGCGGGTGCGGGTTGATGACTTCTCGAAAATCATCCCGAGCACGCGGTTTTTCAAAGGCTCGAACAGTACGCCGCGGTTACGCAGGTCTTTAAGCTCAATGCCTCGACGGATCACGCTGACCAGCTCTTCGGGCGTGCAATCCATCAGGGAGAGAAAGTGCCTTGCGCTCATCATTAACTACCTTTTTGCAACAGACCGCAGATACTCAAAGCCTTGTTTATTGTGACAACGGGCGAGACCTGCGGCGAAAGCCGCACGGGGCGACGAAATAGGGGAAGGCGCGATCTTATAATTAAATGTCGCGTCTTACCAATAGGGCTACGGTTTTAAAGGGCGTTCAAGCAGGGCGCCAAGGCGCTTTTGAAGATGAATTCCAGACAGCAGCGAACCATTTGTACACTGGCGTAGCAACCTTTTGCAATGCGCTGCGGCGGCTGCAGGTCAGGCTGCGTCGGTTTCAGCGCGAGCGTGTGAGGTTTCTGAAACATTTGCTCATGCTTAGCCATGGCCTGGCCTGATGCTTGTCGATTCACGAGGCGAACGTTGGTGGCGCGCTTGCCGGTCGCGGCCCATAGTTGGACCAAAGCCCTTATAAGAGACTGGCGATGACCAAGACTCTCCACCACCGTGCCTGCCATCTGTGTGAAGCCATCTGCGGCCTAACGCTGGAAACTACCCGAGCCGACGACGGCAACCTGGCGATCACCTCGATCAAGGGCGATGCCCAGGACAGTTTCAGTCGTGGGCATATCTGCCCCAAGGCTGTAGCGCTGCAGGATATCCAGAATGATCCTGACCGCCTGCACCAGCCCATGTTACGAGTGGGTAGCGAATGGCAGCCGATCGCGTGGGACGAGGCTTTCGCGCTCGTAGCCGAACGGCTGGCGGGCATTCAGGCGCGTCACGGGCAGAATGCGGTGGCGGTGTATCAGGGCAACCCCAGCGTGCACAACTATGGGCTGATGACCCACAGCAACTACTTCCTCGGCCTGTTGAAGACGCGTAATCGGTTTTCCGCGACCTCGGTCGACCAACTGCCCCATCACCTCACCAGCTATCTCATGTACGGCCACGGCCTGTTGCTGCCGATCCCGGACATTGATCACACCGACTTCATGCTGATCCTGGGCGGCAACCCACTGGCGTCCAATGGCAGCATCATGACGGTGCCCGACGTGGAAAAGCGCCTCAAGGCGATCCAGGCGCGGGGCGGTAAAGTGGTGGTGGTCGACCCACGGCGCAGCGAGACGGCGGCGATGGCTGATCAGCATCTGTTTGTGCGCCCAGGCGGTGATGCGGCGCTGTTGTTCGGGGTGCTCAACACCTTGTTTACCGAGAACCTGACCCGCGACAGCCATTTACCGGTTGAAGGCCTGGAGGATGTACGCCGCGTGATCGCCGGGTTTACCGCCGAGGCCATGAGTCGTCAGTGTGCGGTGCCTGCCGAGCAGATCCGCCAACTGGCACGGGACTTTGCCGCAGCGGATAAAGCGGTGTGCTACGGGCGCATGGGCGTATCAACCCAGGCGTTCGGCACGCTGTGCCACTGGCTGGTGCAACTGATCAACCTGGTGACTGGCAATCTCGACCGTGTGGGTGGCGCCTTGTGCACGACGCCCGCAGTGGATCTGGTGGCGTCGACCGGTGGCGGGCATTTCAATCGCTGGCAGAGCCGGGTTTCCGGGCGTCCGGAGTACGGTGGCGAGTTGCCGGTGTCGGCCCTGGCGGAAGAAATGCTCACTGAAGGCGAAGGACAAATCCGCGCGTTGGTGACAGTGGCCGGTAATCCGGTGTTGTCGACCCCTAATGGGCGGCAATTGGAGCAAGCCTTGGATGGCTTGGAGTTCATGGTCAGCGTCGACCTCTATATCAACGAGACCACGCGGTATGCCGATTTGATTCTGCCGTCCACGTCAGCGTTGGAAAACGATCACTACGACACGACCTTCAATATGTTTGCGGTGCGTAACGTCACCCGTTTCAACCAGGCGATCTTGCCCAAACCCGAGGGTGCGCTGCATGACTGGGAAATTTTCGTCGGGCTGGCCAAGGCCTTTGCGGCTCAGACCGGTACCACACTCAAGCCGACGATGCCGCCGGCGCAGATGATCGATTTCGGGCTGCGCGCGGGCGCGTACGGTGATGCCTCCAGCCACAAATTATCGGTGGCGATGCTGGCCGACCATCCCCATGGCGTGGACCTTGGGCCGCTTCAGCCCAACCTTGCCGCGCGTCTGAAAACCGTTGATGGCAAGGTGCAGGCGGCGCCGGCAGTTATCCTCGCCGACCTGGTGCGGTTTGCCGCGCAGCCGGGGCCTGTGGTCGACGAACTGTTGCTGATCGGCCGTCGCCATGTGCGCAGCAATAATTCCTGGATGCATAACTATCACCGGCTGGTGAAGGGCAAGCCGCGTCATCAATTGCTGATGCATCCTGACGACCTGGCCAGCCGGCGTTTACTGGATGGCCAGCGGGTGCGGGTGAGTTCTAGGATTGGCATGATCGAGGTGGAAGTTGTCTCCAGCCTGGACATGATGCCTGGTGTCGTCAGCCTGCCCCACGGCTGGGGCCATGGTCGCCCGGGCGTCCAGATGGGCATCGCCAGCGCGCAACCCGGAGCGAGCGCGAATGACCTGACCGACGAACGGCAATTGGACGAGTTGTCGGGCAATGCGGCGCTCAATGGCGTTCCGGTCCAGGTAGCAGCCGCCTGAGCACCGCGCTGGAATTTTGCGTTACAATGCGCCACCGTGCCGACCTGTGAGTCGCAAAGTTCCAGCCGAGGTGTTCCATGGATATCATCGAAACGATCAAAGAGCAGATTGCTGCCAACACCATTCTGCTTTACATGAAGGGCGCGCCAAACGCTCCTCAGTGCGGTTTCTCCGCGAAGGCGTCGCAGGCCATCATGGCGTGTGGCGAGAAATTCGCTTACGTGGATATCCTGCAAAACCCTGAAATCCGCGCCAACCTGCCGAAGTACGCCAACTGGCCTACGTTCCCACAACTGTGGGTCGCCGGTGAGCTGGTCGGCGGTAGCGATATCATCACTGAAATGGCCGCAGACGGTTCGTTGCAGGCGCTGATCAAAGAGGCAGCGGCAAACGCCGCGGCCAAGACTGACGCCTGATCTGCAGGAGCCGGCTTGCCGGCGATTGGCCCCACAGCCTGGCGTCGTACTTTCGGACGCTATTGCTGGCAAGCAGCTCCTGCAATCTGCCGTTCAATAAAAAGCCCCGCTTCTCGTAAGAGAGCGGGGCTTTTTTGTACCTGTTACCTGAGGGTTATTCACCCATCTGCGATTGCAGGTAGTTTTCCAGGCTGACTTTGTCGATCAGGCCCAGTTGGGTTTCCAGCCAGTCGATATGTTCTTCCTGGTCTTCCAGGATATCTTCCAGCAATTCACGGCTACCGTAGTCGCCGGTCAGTTCGCAGTGAGCGATAGCGGCCTTGAGGTCGCTGTGGCTCTTGCGCTCAAAACCAAGGTCGCTGCTGATCATTTCCTGGGTGTGTTCGCCGATGTTCAGCTTGCCCAGGTCCTGCACGTTCGGCAGGCCTTCCAGGAACAGGATGCGTTTGATCAGCGCGTCAGCATCCTTCATGGCCTTGATCGATTCTTTGTATTCACGCTTGCCCAGCTTTTCCAGGCCCCAATCGTCGTACATACGCGCATGCAGAAAATACTGATTGATCGCGACCAGTTCATTGGCAAGGATTTTGTTGAGTTGCTGGATGACTGAGATGTCGCCTTTCATGACTGGGGTCCTGCCCTGTAATAGCTGTATATAGGGCGGAGTTTGAGCGGCGCAATCCCTAGTGTCAAACCTAAGTTATTGAATAATAAATGAAAATTAATCGGAATAAGAATGTTTTTGTTCCGCGTCTTGGCGCTAACTAATTGAATTGCAGGCATAAAAAAACCGAACACTAAGTCCGGTTCTTTAAAACACGCCAAATCAGGCGTGTGTAAATTCTGCTGAATAGGGGAGCGCGGCCTGGGCTGTCTGCAGCTGCGTCAGGGTTTCCCGTACCACTTGCTTGGCGAGGCAAGCACATTTGCCACACTGGCTGGCAACACCGGTGGTTTCACGTACTTCCTTGTAGCTGCAGCAACCTTCGTAGATTGCTTCGCGGATTTTTCCGTCGGTGACGCCAGTACAGAGGCACACATACATAAGGGAGAACCATCGCGGGTTAGGCTTAAGTGCGATGGATCTTAATGTTAACGAGAATGATTGTCAAAGTAGATTCGTCGGTTATTTGCTGGCATCGCGCCCGCACTGACGAACGGTTTTTTCAGTGTATGATGGCCGGTCTTCACGAAGCGTGACTGCGTCACAGGGCTGTCGCCTATAAACGGCAGACTCAGGGCCGGTCCTTTTACTTCAATCGTCACCCTTACATCAGGAGATATCCAATGAGCGTACTCGTCGGCAAACAAGCCCCGGATTTCGACGTTCCAGCCGTTCTCGGCAATGGCGAAATCGTTGACAGCTTCAAGCTGTCTGAAGCCATCAAAGGCAAATATGGCCTGGTATTCTTCTACCCGCTGGACTTCACCTTCGTCTGCCCTTCGGAGCTGATTGCTCTGGACCACCGCATGGACGATTTCAAGGCGCGCAACGTTGAAGTGGTAGCCGTTTCCATCGACTCCCATTTCACCCACAACGCCTGGCGCAACACCGCCATCAACGATGGCGGCATCGGCAAAGTCAAATACACCATGGCTGCCGACATGAAGCACGACATCGCCAAGGCCTACGACGTTGAGTCCGAAGGCGGCGTAGCGTTCCGTGGCGCATTCCTGATCGATGACAAGGGCGTTGTTCGCTCCCAGATCATCAACGACCTGCCACTAGGCCGTAACATGGAAGAGCTGATCCGTCTGGTCGACGCACTGCAATTCCACGAAGAGCATGGCGAAGTCTGCCCTGCCAACTGGAAAAAAGGCGACAAAGGCATGAATGCTTCGCCAGAAGGCGTTGCGGCTTACCTGACCGAGAACGCTGGCAAGCTGTAAGCCAGTTTCACGGTGAAAAAAAAACCGGCCTGAGAAGGCCGGTTTTTTTATACGCGCGAAACGGCTGTAGTGAGATTTCAGTCGTTGAAGTCTTCCCAGCCGCCCATCTGCTTCCAGCGGTTGACGATGCCGCAGAACAGTTCGGCGGTTTTCTCGGTGTCGTAGCGGGCCGAATGGGCCTCACGACCGTCAAAGTCGATACCGGCTGCCTGGCAGGCTTTCGCCAACACCGTCTGGCCATAAGCCAGGCCGGCGAGGGTCGCGGTGTCAAAGCTGGAGAACGGGTGGAACGGGTTGCGCTTCATGTCCAACCGCGTCACGGCGGCGTTCAGGAAGCCCAGGTCGAAGCTACTGTTATGGCCGACCAGAATCGCGCGCTTGCAGCCATTGGCCTTCAACGCCTTGCGTACGCCGCGGAAGATATCGGTCAGCGCCGCTTCTTCACTCACCGCCATGCGCAGCGGGTGATCGAGCTTGATCCCAGTGAACTCCAGGGCGGCCGCTTCGATGTTGGCACCTTCGAACGGCTCGACACGGAAGAAGTGGGTGTGTTCCGCGAACACAAAACCCTGTTCATCCATGCCGATGGTGGTCGCGGCGATTTCCAGCAGCGCGTCGGTGGCGCAATTGAAACCACCGGTTTCTACGTCGATGACTACTGGCAGATAACCGCGAAACCGCTCGGCCATCGGGTGACGGGAACCGCCACCACTGTGCTCATGTTCGTCGTCGTAATGGTCTTCACTCACTTGTTTTCCTCCAGCAGGCGCCAGCGCAGTGTTTCACCGGCGCGCAGCGGGATAACAGTCAGCTCGCCAAACGGCAGGCTGGCAGGGGCGGTCCAGTCTTCACGAACCAGGGTAATGCGGTCGGTATTTGCCGGCAGGCCGTAGAAGCGCGGGCCGTTGAGGCTGGCGAACGCTTCGAGCTTGTCCAGCGCGTTGCGCTGTTCGAACGCCTCGGCGTACAGCTCGATGGCAGCATAGGCGGTGTAGCAACCGGCACAGCCGCACGCCGCTTCTTTGGCGTGCTGGGCGTGTGGGGCGGAATCGGTGCCGAGGAAGAACTTCGGGTTGCCGCTGGTCGCAGCATCCAGCAAGGCCACCTGGTGGGTGTTGCGCTTGAGGATCGGCAGGCAATAGAAGTGCGGCCGAATCCCGCCCACCAACATGTGGTTACGGTTGTACAGCAGGTGATGCGCAGTGATGGTCGCGCCGACGTTGGCCGAGGCCTCGGTGACGAACTGCACAGCATCGGCGGTGGTGATGTGCTCGAACACGACCTTCAGGGTCGGGAACAGCTCGACCACACGGCGCATGTGTTCGTCGATGAAGATCTTCTCGCGATCGAACACGTCCACGTCGCCACGGGTGACTTCACCGTGGATCAACAGCGGCATGCCGACTTCGGCCATGGCTTCGATGGCTGGCAGGATCTTGTCGATACTGGTCACGCCGGAGTCGGAGTTGGTGGTCGCGCCCGCCGGGTACAGCTTGGCGGCGTGCACGAAACCGCTGGCCTTGGCCTCGCGAATTTCTTCGGGCTGGGTGCGGTCGGTGAGATAAAGCACCATCAACGGTTCGAAGCGGCTGCCGGCCGGCCGTGCAGCGAGGATTCGCTGTCGATAGGCATCGGCTTGCTCGGCGTTACGCACCGGAGGTACCAGGTTAGGCATGATGATGGCGCGGCCAAAGGTACGCGCTACATCGGCCACGGTGTGGGGTAACGCAGCACCATCGCGAAGATGAATATGCCAGTCGTCGGGACGCAGCAGGGTCAGGCGGTCGGACATTGGGGATTCCAGGCGGGTCAATCTGGTGGGAATGCTACCGGAAAAGACTCTTGCAGGCACTCGCTATCAAGTTTTGCAGGAGGCAACCGATAGCCTTTCGTATGCCTTATCGATGTATGACGCTTTGAAGTGTTGTAGAAACCAGTGGAGCCTCCCGTGCGCCAGCATTATCTAGCCCTGCTCAGTGTGTTCGCCAGCCTGCCTGCGATGGCCCTCACGTTCCAGACACGTCTGGAGAATATTGAGTGGAAGGTAGAAGGGGACCAGTTCGAGTGCCGCCTGACCCAGCCGATCACCGACTTCGGTTCGGGTGAGTTCGTGCGCCGGGCTGGCGAGCAGGCGACGTTTCGTCTCAAAGCCTATAACGGCTCGCTGGGTGGGGGCTCGGCCACGTTGCTGGCCGCCGCCGCCCCTTGGCAGCCGGGGCGAGGTGATATCAACCTCGGCGCCGTGCGTGCCGGCAGTGGCGACGTGTTGTTCAACAGCTCCCAGGCCCAGGCTGGGCGCTTGTTCAATGGCTTGCTGGAAGGGCGTAGCCCGACCGTTCGCCATTACGGACGTGAAGGCGGCTACTCGGAAATCCGCCTGTTGCCGGTCAAATTCAACAAGGCTTACAACGACTACCAAGTGTGTACCACCAAGCTGTTGCCGATGAATTACGATCAGGTCAAACAGACCGAAGTCGGATTCCCCGGTGGCGGCATTGAGCTGGACGCGGCGGCCAAGAAGAAACTCGACGTGATTCTCGCGTTCATGAAAGCCGACCCCACCGTCAATCATATCGAGCTCAATGGCCATTCGGACAACAGTGGCAACCGCCTGACCAATCGTGATGTCTCGCGCCGCCGCGCCTTGGCGGTGATGGACTACTTCAAGGCCAATGGCATCCAGGAATCTCAGGTCACCCTGCGCTTTCATGGCGAAAGCTACCCGCTGGCGCCCAATACCAATGCGGCTAACCGGGCGCGCAACCGTCGGGTCAATATCCAGCTGGAGCGCGTGGCAGCCCCCGAGAAACCGTCGCCCCAGGCAACCGGCCCGAGCAACCCTGCGCACACGTCATGAAGTGCCGGCATAAGGTGCGACCATCGGTCGCTCGCTCGACATAATCTGTCGCTTTATCTTCATTTGCTGTCGCGCCCCTGTAAATTCACGGTTTTGATCGGTAGAATCGATGCCTTTCCGTACAACCCCGTGGAGTGATGGCATGGCCGACGTAAACAAGGTCGTTCTCGCGTATTCCGGCGGCCTGGACACTTCGGTGATCCTCAAGTGGCTGCAGGATACTTATAACTGTGAAGTGGTGACCTTCACCGCTGACCTGGGTCAGGGCGAAGAGGTCGAACCTGCACGTGCCAAGGCGCAAGCCATGGGCGTGAAAGAGATCTACATTGATGACCTGCGCGAAGAATTCGTCCGCGATTTCGTTTTCCCGATGTTTCGCGCCAACACTGTCTACGAAGGCGAGTACCTGCTGGGTACTTCCATCGCACGTCCGCTGATCGCCAAGCGCCTGATCGAAATCGCCAACGAAACCGGCGCCGACGCCATTTCCCATGGCGCTACCGGCAAGGGCAACGACCAGGTGCGTTTCGAACTGGGCGCCTATGCGCTCAAGCCTGGCGTGAAAGTGATTGCTCCTTGGCGTGAATGGGACCTGCTGTCCCGTGAAAAGCTGATGGATTACGCTGAAAAGCACGCGATCCCGATCGAGCGTCATGGTAAGAAGAAGTCCCCGTACTCGATGGACGCCAACTTGCTGCACATCTCCTATGAAGGCGGTGTGCTGGAAGACACTTGGACCGAACACGAAGAAGACATGTGGAAATGGACCGTCTCCCCAGAGAACGCTCCTGACAAAGCCCAATACCTGGAACTGACCTACCGCAACGGCGACATCGTCGCGCTGGACGGCGTCGAAATGACCCCGGCCACCGTACTGGCGACCCTGAACCGTATCGGTGGCGAACACGGCATCGGCCGTCTCGACATCGTCGAGAACCGCTACGTGGGCATGAAGTCCCGTGGCTGCTACGAAACCCCGGGTGGCACCATCATGCTGCGTGCCCACCGCGCTATCGAGTCCATCACCCTGGACCGCGAAGTGGCTCACCTCAAAGACGAGTTGATGCCCAAGTACGCCAGTCTGATCTACACCGGCTACTGGTGGAGCCCTGAGCGTCTGATGCTGCAACAAATGATCGACGCTTCCCAGGCCCACGTAAACGGCGTTGTGCGCCTGAAGCTGTACAAGGGCAACGTGATTGTGACCGGTCGCAAGTCCGATGACTCGCTGTTCGATGCCAATATCGCCACTTTCGAAGAAGACGGCGGCGCCTACAATCAGGCGGACGCAGCAGGCTTTATCAAGTTGAATGCATTGCGCATGCGCATTGCGGCCAACAAAGGTCGCTCGTTGTTCTAAGTTTGCGCGCGCTGTGAAAAATGGCCCCTTGTACAAGGGGCCATTTTTTTTGCCTAGGATTTTGTCCGCACTTGGAGTGTTTATAGCGCTTAAACATGTGTTGATGTTTTTTTTGCCGAGGTCTCTCTCAAGTGATGGTCTTGAATGAACTGTTGTTGAAAGTTTGTAGGGGGAATGAATTTTTTACATCTGCGTAGGAACTGGTCTTACAGAAAATTCACTCATGTAAGTGCCGTGAATGTATAAGTCGCAGAATGGTCTGTAGGAAATATGGAAGTAAGTGGATATGTTGAATGGAACTAAATCGACCCGTTTTTTCGTGCCGGCTTTGTCGGCAGCGGGCCAGAGGCAAGGGGTATTTCCTGAGAGTTACGTGCGGCGCGTTTACCCTGCGCCCCATACGCCATGGATATTTCACTCAAAGTATGTAAGTCCCCGGAAAGTTCTGAAAGGATCCATAAAACTGGATACATCTGAGACGGCGTTTTTTTGTAGGGCAATTCCTTTATCGTTGTGAGTTGGGTCTCTGCTTGCTAATGCTTGGGGGGGGGATGCTATGCCAACTAGTAAACGACTAGGCTATTGTGCTTGCTCTAAATAATTCGAACAGCGAAATTGGACTTTCTCATGAATAAAGTGCTGATCGTGGATGATCATCCCGTCATTCGTCTTGCTGTGCGTATGCTAATGGAACGTCATGGTTATGAGGTCGTTGCCGAGACCGATAACGGTGTCGATGCGTTGCAACTTGCGCGAGAGCATATGCCGGACATTGTCATACTGGACATTGGGATACCCAAACTTGATGGCCTGGAAGTTATTTGCCGGCTTTCCTCTACCAAACAGCCCGCGCCGTTCAAGGTGTTGGTGCTTACGTCCCAGGCCCCTGGCCATTTCTCCATGCGCTGCATGCAGGCGGGGGCTGCCGGCTACGTGTGCAAGCAACAGGACCTGACCGAGCTGCTGAGTGCGATCAAGGCGGTCTTGTCGGGCTACAGCTACTTCCCGAATCAGGCGCTCAACTCGGTACGCTCCACCATGGGTAATGCCAGTGAGGCTGATATGGTCGAGCGCCTGTCGGGACGGGAAATGATGGTATTGCAGCAGTTGGCCAGGGGCCGAACCAACAAGGAGATCGCCGACGGTATGTTCCTCAGCAACAAGACCGTCAGCACCTACAAGACACGTTTGCTGCTCAAGCTGAACGCACGCTCCCTCGTAGACCTGATTGAACTGGCCCAGCGCAACGGCTTGGTATAGAAGAGGGCAGTGCACCACGTATTGCTTGGATAAACGGCAGAAAAAAGCCTCCGTGAGGGAGGCTTCCGGCCGTCGACCGCTCGATTAGAGATCGAAGTCGTAATCGGCCAGCTGTTTTTGCAAGCGTCGTTCTTCCAGCAGGTTGTCGATGGTGCGGCGTTTGCTCAAATTGGTCTTGGCGACCTCTGCCACTGGTGCCTCGACCACATCGTCATCCGATTCAACGAGGTCGTCTTCCACTTCCAGTTGTTCTTTGCCAGTGCTCATAAGGTTCACTCCGGGCTAAGACTGCCGTTGGCGCCCCTTATAACGATAATCCATGATCCGGTAAAAAAGATTTTTTCAATCGACTGATCGAGAAAACCAATGATCCCTCAATCGTCGGACGTCTTTTCCTTGTATTCGCACAAGTCTTCGATGCGACAGCTGCCGCAGCGTGGCTTGCGAGCCTGACAAACATAGCGCCCGTGAAGGATCAGCCAGTGGTGGGAGTCCAACAGATAGGGCTTGGGCACGAACTTCATCAGCTGCTTTTCCACCTCCACCACGTTCTTCCCGCGGGCTATACCGGTGCGGTTGCTGACCCGGAATATGTGGGTGTCCACGGCCATGGCCAGTTGCCGGAATGCGGTGTTGAGCACCACGTTAGCGGTCTTACGGCCAACGCCCGGCAGGGCTTCCAGTTCCTCACGGGTTTGCGGCACTTGGCTGCCATGCCGCTCGACCAGCAGGCGGCATGTCTCGATAACGTTCTTGGCTTTGCTGTTGTACAGGCCAATGGTCTTGATGTACTCCGATAACCCGTCCACACCCAGGGCATACATCGCTTCCGGCGTGTTCGCCACGGGATACAGCTTCGCCGTGGCCTTGTTGACGCCGACGTCGGTGGATTGTGCCGACAGGATCACCGCAATCAGCAACTCGAACGGCGTGGTGTAAGCCAGTTCGGTCTTGGGTTCCGGATTGTCTTCGTGAAGCCTGCGGAAAATTTCCAGGCGTTTTGCGGCGTTCATAGGGTGGGGCGTTCCTAGGAGTCGGTCGGCGGCATTGTAGCAATACACACAGCAGGTTTTTGCGGATCAGATCTTGCCATGGGCATCGACTTGGCGCTGCGCCTCATCGAGGTTGTGTTGTGCCTCGGCCACTTGCTGCGAGTCGGCGTTCAGGTCCTGGGCTTTCTTCAATTCCGCACGGCGCATCGCCAGCTGGATTTTGGCGCGTTTCAGGTCGGCGATATTCATGGTCGTACCGACGGCCTTCGATGCGGTGCCCGGTTCCAGGGTCGCCAGCGCTTGTTCTGCCGCTTCGTACTGCTGCTGCAGGACGATCAACTGCGACTGTTGTTCATAGGTTGGCGGGTGACCGAAAGCCTTCAAGGATTTATGCAGTTGGGCGCGACTCATTGCGACCGTGATTTTAGCTTTTTTGATCGCCGCATCCTGCGCGGTACCGACGTCTACAGGTAAAACCGGTACTGGGCGTTTGACCCGAGCCAGGCGTTCGGCGAGTTTTTGCGATTCTTCCCGCTGCAGCCGCGCATTGCGTTGTTCATAACGCCGCCTTGCGCGATCGCGCTTGAGCCCTCGTTCATGGCGTTGCTGATCATTGGCGGCCAGGCCGCCGACAATTGGCAATACGGTGGCTGTCGGGCGCATTTCAATGCAGTCTACAGGGCATGGTGCAACGCAGAGGTCGCAACCGGTGCACTCGTCAATGAGCACGGTGTGCATCAGCTTGGCAGCGCCAACAATGGCATCCACCGGGCAGGCCTGGATGCATTTGGTACAGCCGATGCACTCGGCCTCGCGAATATAGGCGATCTGGGCCGGCGCTTCCCCTCGGCTGGTATCCAGTTCCAGCACCGGCACACGCAGTAGTTGCGCAAGGCCAGCAATGGTTTCCTGTCCGCCAGGCGGGCATTTGTTAATCGCCTCGCCTTGAGCAATACCCTCGGCGTAAGGTTTGCAGCCGGGATGCCCGCATTTGCCGCACTGGGTTTGCGGCAGCAGCGCGTCGATACGTTGAATCAGAGTCATGGGGTGATCATTGGCATGCCGTTGAGCGAACGGGCGTGTTGTGGATTTGTAGGCGCCCGGCAAGCCGGGCTCCTACAGTAGACCTAATTCGCTTGCAGCAGGCCCATAGGCTTACTTGATCCGTTGACCCGGCTTGGCGCCGCTGTCAGGGCTCAGCAGGTAGATCTCTTCACCACCAGGGCCGGCCGCCATGACCATGCCTTCGGAAATACCGAACTTCATTTTCCGTGGCTTGAGGTTGGCGATCATCATGGTCAGGCGACCGTCGAGCTTGGACGGGTCTGGGTAAGCGCTCTTGATCCCGGAGAACACGTTGCGTTGCTCGTCACCGATGTCCAGTGTCAGGCGCAGCAGCTTGTCGGCGCCTTCCACGGCTTCAGCCTTGACGATCAGCGCGACACGCAGGTCCACGGCAGCGAAGGCATCAAAGTCGATTTCCGGCGAGATCGGATCTTTGGCCAGCTCACCGTTGCCGGCTGGCGCAGCCGAGCCAGTGTCGGTCTGGCTGGCGACCAGGTCTTCTTTCGAAGCGTCGGTCATGGCCTGGACTTTAACCGGGTCGATACGGGTCATCAGCGGCTTGAACTCGTTCAACTGATGGTTGCTGAGCAAGGTGGCGTGATCGTTCCAGGTCAGCGGCGCCACATTGAGGAACGCCTCGGCATCCGCGGCCAACAATGGCAGCACCGGCTTGAGGAAAATCACCAGTTGGCGGAACAGGTTGATGCCCGTTGCACAGATCGCCTGGACTTCTGCCTGCTTGCCTTCCTGCTTGTTCAGCGACCACGGCGCCTTGTCGGCGATCCACGCGTTGGCGCGGTCGGCCAGGCCCATGATCTCGCGCATCGCGCGGGCAAAGTCGCGGGCTTCATAGGCGTCGGCGATGCTTGGCGCAGCGGCCAGGAACGCTTCCGTCAGTTCCGGCGCGGCGTTCTCGGCCACCAGTACACCGGCGTTACCCTTGTGGATAAACCCGGCGCAACGGCTGGCGATGTTGACGACCTTGCCGACCAGGTCCGAGTTGACCTTCTGTACGAAGTCTTCCAGGTTCAGGTCGAGGTCATCGACGCCACGGCCCAGCTTGGAGGCGTAGTAGTAGCGCAGGTATTCCGGCGACAGGTGGTCCAGGTAGGTGCGCGCCTTGATAAAGGTGCCACGGGACTTGGACATCTTCTGGCCATTGACCGTCAGGTAGCCGTGCACCGCGATGCCGGTTGGCTTGCGGTAGCCCGAACCTTCAAGCATCGCGGGCCAGAACAGGGCGTGGAAGTTGACGATATCCTTGCCGATGAAGTGGTACAGCTCGGCGGTGGAATCCTTGGCCCAGAAGGCATCGAAGTCCAGCTCAGGCGTGCGATCACACAGGTTCTTGAAGCTGGCCATGTAGCCGATCGGCGCGTCCAGCCACACATAGAAGTACTTGCCCGGCTCGCCCGGGATCTCGAAGCCGAAGTACGGCGCGTCGCGGGAGATGTCCCACTGCTGCAAGCCGGCATCCAGCCATTCGGCGATCTTGTTGGCGACGGCGTCCTGCAGCGTGCCGCTGCGCGTCCAGGTTTGCAGCATCTGCTGGAAATCCGGGAGCTTGAAGAAGAAGTGCTGGGAATCCTTGAGCACCGGCGTGGCGCCGGAGATCGCCGACTTCGGATCCTTCAGGTCAGTCGGTGCATAAGTAGCACCGCATTTTTCGCAGTTGTCACCGTACTGGTCTTCTGTGCCGCATTTCGGGCAGGTGCCCTTGATGAAGCGGTCGGCCAGGAACATTTTCTTTTCCGGGTCGAAATACTGCGTGATCGAACGCTTGGCAATGTGTCCGGCGTCTTTCAAGCGCAGGTAGATCTGGCTCGACAGTTCGCGGTTTTCGTCGGAGTGGGTCGAGTGGAAGTTGTCGAAATCCACCAGGAACTCGGCAAAGTCGGCGCTGTGTTCAGCCTGCACGTTGGCGATCAGTTGTTCCGGGGTGATGCCTTCCTTTTCGGCGCGCAACATGATGGCCGAACCGTGGGCGTCGTCCGCGCAGACATAAATGCATTGATTGCCGCGATGCTTCTGGAAGCGCACCCACATATCGGTCTGGATGTACTCAAGCATATGCCCAAGATGGATCGAACCATTGGCATAGGGCAGGGCGCTGGTGACGAGAATCTTGCGTGGCTCGGACATGGGGCTCGGCTACTTGATGAAACGGAGGTCGGCCACTATAAAGCGCCGGGAAATATATTTCACCCCGTGGCGCCGTTTCAGAATCTTCCGAACCTGCGAAAGCATGCCGTTGGGCGGCTGGAACGGTTAGGATAGCCGCCTGTTTCAGTCAGTCTTTTTTCGGGAGTAGCCCATGAGCGCCGTCAATCGCGCAGCGGTGGAAGCCGTTCTTCGCCAGTACACCGACCCCTATTTGAACCAGGACCCGGTCAGCTCCGGCTGTGTGCGCGCCATCGAAGTCCGCGGCGACCAGGTGTCGGTCCAGTTGGAATTGGGCTATGCCGCAGGCCTTTTCAAGAGCGGTTGGGCGCAGATGCTGCAAATGGCCATCGAAGGCCTGGACGGCGTACGGTCGGCCAAGGTCGACATTCAATGCGTGATCGCCGCGCACAAGGCCCAGGCGCAGATTCCGGGTCTGGCCAACGTCAAGAACGTTGTCGCCGTGGCGTCCGGCAAGGGCGGCGTGGGTAAGTCCACTACGGCGGCCAACCTGGCGCTGGCCCTGGCTCGTGAAGGTGCGCGCGTGGGCATTCTCGACGCCGATATCTATGGCCCGAGCCAAGGTGTGATGTTCGGCATTACCGAAGGCACTCGGCCGAAGGTCAAGGACCAGAAGTGGTTCGTGCCTATCGAATCCTTGGGCGTGGAAGTGATGTCCATGGCTTTCCTCACCGATGACAACACGCCGATGGTCTGGCGCGGGCCGATGGTTTCCGGCGCGTTGCTGCAACTGGTCACCCAGACCGCTTGGGGTGATCTGGATTACCTGGTGATCGACATGCCACCAGGCACCGGCGATATCCAGCTAACCCTGGCGCAGAAAGTCCCGGTGGCCGGCGCGGTGATTGTCACCACCCCCCAGGACCTAGCGCTGCTCGACGCGAAAAAAGGCGTGGAGATGTTCCGCAAGGTCAATATCCCGGTGCTGGGCGTGGTTGAGAACATGGCGGTGCATATCTGCTCCAACTGCGGCCACGCCGAGCATCTGTTTGGTGAGGGCGGTGGCGAGAAACTGGCGACTCAATACGGTGTGGAGCTGTTGGCCTCGTTGCCGCTGTCAATGCTGATCCGTGAGCAGGCGGACGGCGGCAAGCCCACCGTAGTAGCCGAACCGGATAGCCCGGTCGCCATGATCTATCAGGAGCTCGCACGTCACGTCGGCGCGCGAATCGTCCTGCAGGAAGCTGCAGCGCCGGCCATGCCGACTATTACCGTCAGCGACGACTGAGGGTGATGCAGGGAAAAGGCCTCGACCCTGTCGGGGCTTTCTCATGTCTGGAGGGCGGTCAAGCGGTGGCGGTTACGCATTTACGCAATTGGTCGTGTAAGCATTTACTTACTTTTTCGTAAGCGATTGGTTTTTTTACCCGTCTTGTGCGGCCCAGTTCTTCGAGAGCTTTTTCTATCTAATTGAAATATAACAATTAATTATTTCATGGTGCCCGCGAGAGCCTGCCAGCCAATGGGTTGGATGCCGTTGAACTTCCTTTGGAACTCTCTAACATCAGCCCTGTGTCCACGGATTGGCACAGCCATCAAGGAACGATGGTTGAAGGAACGTCGCAGGATGCGACTCATCAGGATGATGAAAAGGAATAAAGGGACTAGGGAAAAAATGTGGGCGGGTCATACCGCCCCTTTTTTTGTCTGTAGAAAAGTGAAACCCGCCATCCAGAAACGCAAAAAGGCCCGCAAGGGGCCTTTTAGGGGGGCGACGCTATTAGCGTTCGAGCTCTGCAATCTTACCTTTTTTGCCATCCCACTCCGCTGCGTCCGGCATCGGGTCCTTGCGCTCAGTGATGTTCGGCCAGATTTCCGCCAGCTCGACGTTCAACTGAATAAATTGCTGCATCTCTGCCGGGACTTCATCCTCGGAGAAAATAGCGACGGCCGGGCATTCAGGCTCACACAGGGCGCAATCGATGCACTCATCCGGGTGGATAACCAGGAAATTCGGGCCTTCGTAGAAGCAGTCCACCGGACACACTTCTACGCAGTCGGTGTACTTGCACTTGATGCAGTTGTCGGTGACGACGAAGGTCATTTCTAATTTTCTCCTCAGGCGGCGGCAGCGAAACCCCTTATGGCGGGGTTCGCGAGGTTCGGGAGCGATAATCTGCAGGTCAGGCTAAACGCCCGCAGCATCCCAAACCGCGCGAGATAATATCAGCTTGCAAGCGTCTGCGTTAGACCCGTGTCTTCAGTGCATAGAGCAATTCCAACGCTTTTCGCGGCGTCAAGTCGTCCAGGTCAAGCTTTGCCAGCTCATCCAGTACCGGATGGGGCAGGCTCGCGAACATATCGCTCTGGTGCGGCGCGGCCGGCTTGTTGGAGGTTTTGGCAGCGCTGGCGACCACGGTTTCATGGGGCAGCGCCGTGGTTTCCAGCCGGCTGAGGTGTTCGCGAGCGCGGGTGATCACATCGTTCGGCACACCGGCCAGTTGTGCCACGGCCAAGCCGTAACTCTGGCTGGCAGGCCCCGGCAACACATGGTGCAGGAACACAATGCGCTCGTTGTGCTCGGTGGCGTTCAAGTGCACGTTGGCCACCAGTGGTTCGCTTTCCGGTAGAACGGTCAGTTCGAAATAGTGGGTGGCGAACAGCGTGTAGGCGCGCAAATGCGCCAGGCGCTCGGCCGCCGCCCAGGCCAGGGACAGGCCGTCGAAGGTGCTGGTGCCGCGTCCCACTTCGTCCATCAATACCAGACTGCGTTCGGTGGCGTTGTGCAAAATATTGGCGGTTTCGCTCATTTCCACCATAAAGGTCGAACGGCCACCGGCCAGGTCATCGCTGGAACCGATCCGGGTGAAAATGCGATCAACCAGTGACAGCTCGCAACTCGCGGCCGGGACAAAACTGCCGATATGTGCGAGCAACACAATCAAGGCGGTCTGACGCATATAGGTGGATTTACCGCCCATGTTCGGACCGGTGATGACCAGCATGCGGGTGTCGTCGTCCAGCGACAGGTCGTTGGCGACGAACGGGGTGGTCAGCACCTGCTCTACAACAGGGTGGCGACCTTGCACGATACGCATGCACGGCTCGCTGACAAAACGCGGGCAGTTCAGGTCAAGGTTCAGCGCACGTTCGGCCAGGTTGCTCAGCACGTCCAGTTCGGCCAGGGCGGCGGCGGTGTCCTGCAGCGGCGCCAGTTGGCTGATCAAGTCTTCCAGCAACGCTTCGTAGAGCATTTTTTCCCGAGCCAAGGCGCGGCTCTTGGCCGACAGCGCCTTGTCTTCGAATTCTTTCAGCTCCGGCGTGATAAAACGCTCAGCACCCTTGAGGGTCTGGCGACGTTGATAGTCGACAGGTGCCGACTCGGCCTGCTTGCTGGGCAACTCAATAAAGTAGCCATGCACGCGGTTATAGCCGACTTTCAGGTTGGCCAGGCCGGTGCGGGCTTTTTCGCGGGCTTCCAGGTCAATCAGGAACTGCCCGGCGTTTTCGCTCAGGGATTGCAGTTCATCCAGCTCGCTGTCGTAACCGGTCTTCAATACGCCACCGTCGCGGATGATCGCGGGCGGGTTGTCGATGATGGCTTTTTCCAACAGCGTCGCCAGTTCCGGGTAGGTGCCAGCGGTTACCGCAAGCTGTTGCAGGTGCGGCGTATCCAGTTCAGTCATCGCTACTTGCAGTTGCGGCAAGGCGCCGAGGGCATCGCGCAGACGCGCCAAGTCACGCGGGCGCGCGTTGCGCAGGCCGATCCGCGCCAGAATGCGCTCTATATCGCCGATTTCCTTCAACTGCGGCTGCAGCTTTTCAAAGCGATAGCCGTCCAGCAGACAGGTAATAGACGACTGACGCGCTTGCAGCACGCTCAAATCCCGCAACGGACGGTTCAGCCAACGGGTCAGCAAACGGCTGCCCATGGCGGTCTGGCAACGGTCAACCACCGATTGCAGGGTGTTATCGCGCCCGCCGGCCAGGTTGGTGTCCAACTCCAGGTTGCGACGGCTCGCACCATCGAGCACAACGGTGTCGTCCAGACGCTCATGGCGCAGGCTACGCAAATGCGGCAGGGCCGTGCGCTGGGTTTCCTTGGCATAGCCAAGCAAGCAACCGGCGGCACCAATGGCCAGGGTCAGGGTTTCGCAGCCGAAGCCTTTGAGGTCCTGCACCGAGAATTGCTGGCACAGACTTTTCAATGCCGAGTCACGCTCAAAATCCCACGGGGCACGACGTTTGGTCCCACGACGTTTTTCCGCTGGCAGGTCCTTCGGCCAATCATCCGGAATCAACAACTCCACCGGATTGATGCGCTCCAACTCCGCCAGCAGATTCTCCCAGCCCTTGATCTCCAGCACAGTGAAGTTGCCACTGGTGATATCCAGCACCGAAAGCCCGAACAGACGCTCATCACCCAGCACCGCGGCGATCAGGTTATCGCGACGCTCATCCAGCAGCGCTTCATCGCTCACCGTCCCCGGCGTAATAATGCGCACCACCTGACGCTCAACCGGCCCTTTACTGGTCGCCGGATCGCCGATCTGCTCACAGATCACCACCGACTCGCCCAGTTTCACCAGCTTGACCAGGTAGCCTTCCAACGAATGGTAAGGAATCCCACACATTGGAATCGACTGCCCCGCCGACTGCCCGCGCGCGGTCAGGGTGATGTCCAGCAATTTGGCGGCCTTTTTCGCGTCTTCGTAGAAGATCTCGTAGAAGTCGCCCATGCGATAGAACATCAACTGATCAGGGTGCTGGTTTTTCAAGCGCCAGTACTGCTGCATCATCGGCGTATGAGTTGATAAATCTGAAATTGGCTTATTCATCAATGGCTTAGAGTTTTATGTTGAAAGGCTTGGGGCAGATTTGGGGCATTTTATCCTCAGGGATTTCGACGGATACAGCCGCTAGCGATAGCTTGGTAAGTCTGATAAATCCTAACACACGGTAGTCCCACGCTCACTCGTGATGCAGGGCCTGCCTTGGCGTGACGTGTAGCACTATGCTATTAAAGGTGCAGATTATTTCTGCAGGGCATCATAGTGAGAGCAGCATTTCCAGAATATTTCGTAGCTGAGCCAGAGCGCCAAAAGAAACTCTGGGCGGACTGTATTTTTGTGCTGGACACGAATGTTTTGTTAGATCTCTACAGGTTTTCTGACTCAGCAAGAGAAGCACTTTTCAAGGTGATGGAGTCTTTGGGTGAGCGTCTTTGGGTTCCTTATCAAGTAGCTGCTGAGTACTTCGAAAACCGTTTGAATGTTATTGAGGCTCAGTCTGAAGCTTATGCCAAATCAATAGCGGGTCTGAAGAGTGCGAAAGATAAGTTTAATTCTGGAACGCGGCACCCATTTGTTTCTGATGATGTATTTAATAAATTTATATCTTCCTACGATCTCATGATTGAAGAGCTTGAAAATAAGCAAAAAATTTACTTATCTTATGTGAATGATGATGTGATAAAGGGTCGTATTGGCGATCTGCTAAATGGACGCGTAGGTGATCCATACTCCGAAGATCGATTGCTGGAAATAGCCAGTGAAGGCGAAAAAAGATATTTGGAAAATGTTCCTCCTGGCTTTCAAGACGGTGGCAAAATTCCTGAGGCTACAACGAATAAACTTAGGCTTAAAAAGTTTGGTGATTTAATTCTGTGGAAGCAGTTAATTGACCATGCTTCGGTTAGTGATAAGCCCGTGATTTTGGTTACTGGCGAAAAGAAAGATGATTGGTGGCTCAAGTCTGATAAAGGGCTTGTGAGCGCCCTACCTGCTCTAAGTAAAGAATTTATGGAGGCTGTTAGTCAAGACTTCTACCTGTATGCGACAGATAGATTCTTGCTTAAAGCTAATGAATATTTAGAGCAGGATACATCGGCAAATGTTGTTGAGGAAATCAGAGAGATCAATAAGGATGAAGCAGATAGTGTTCGAGAGTCAGATAGTGCGATTCTGGATCGTGCATTAAATTCTTCTTGGCCTTCATTAGCGGTTACGGATGATCGAGGGGCTAAACATTATCTTACCGGAGGTGATGTGATTCTTCCTGATAGCTCCCTGTTCGAAATGTTGCAGGAGCAGCGCAAAGCTCTGCGTGAAAGAGCGCTTCAACTCCGACAAAATTTAGATATGCATTCTAGTAGGATTGAGAGAGTTGAAGCTGTTAGGAGGGATTTGTTGAGGTCCGGTGTATCTCCTGATGATCAAGAAGTTGTTGAGATTGAAGGTGAGATTTCAAGGCTGAAAGTTATTGTCGATGTGTATGAGCATGATATGTTTTTGTTGCGCAAACAAATGCGGGAGCTGCTCGTGCGCCAACGCCATCTGTTCGAGGACGAAAGCTAAAGTCTGTTCAAGGCTAACCATATTTTTTCAAGCTCCACGGGAGACTCATCATCCATCCACTTTGCATAAACTTGTACCAGCATGGTGAAGTCTTTGTGACCCATCTGCTTTGCAATGAATGCAATATTGCCGCGCGCAGTCAGACACCAGCATGCGTATGTGTGTCGAGTTTGATACGGCCGGCGCGGACGTATGCCGGAGCGCTTCTGGATCGCCGCCCACTTAGTATTCCAAGCGGTGGGGACATACCAGAAGTTTATGATCTTCTTGCGCGCCTGGGTAGATGGAGAAATCAGTGGGGTAGCCTTCTCTTTCCGGCTTTCATGCCTGTTCTGGAAGACATCAATGATGCGTGCAGGATGACCGGCAACGAGAGAAAGCAACACCCTGCAGGCTTCGACCGCTGGCGGCATTAATAATACTGAGCGCGACTTTCCCGTTTTGGGAACCTTGAACGTGCCGTTGGCGGTTATGGCGCGGGTGATGTGGATCTTTCCTGCGTCCAGGTCGATGTCTTCAACAGCCAGCGCGCATAGCTCACCTGGACGGAGCCCGGTATACACGGCCAACGTAATCGCAGCAGAGTCCTGGGGGTGAAGGCATCCTTTATCGACAAGCAGTTGAAACTCATAACGAGTAAGCGGATCCGGCTCTTGCCCTTGCATTGCGAACCGATTGCACGCTTCTGATAATCCAGTGCGGCAATAACCATTGGTTTCACACCAGCCCAGAAAGCCTGCGAACGTTGCCAGGTAGTGATTGACGGTCGACGGCGCTCGATCTGCAATTAGCAACGTTCTCAGCAACTGAATGTCTTCGGGCAATAAAACTCCGGCGAGACGATCTATTCCAACCAAGGCAGTGCAGATGTCCAAGGCATAACCGTACTTCTCCTCGGTAATTGGCGTGATGTCGACAGCCTTCAACGGCTTGTACCGTTCCAGCAACGCCCCAAGCCTTTCGTCCTTGGCACTGCTGTAGTTGGTAGCGTGCTTTGAGTTAGGAAAGTGCCTCCCATACTCGAAGTGACCGGTTTTGATCTCATGAAGAATTGCCGCCCTTAATAGGGCGGCGTGTTTGATGTTGGCTTTAGTGATCGGAAGGCCGAGGGATTCGCGGCAGCGTATACGCCGCCACATGAACACAACGCGTAGGTTGCCTCCGTGAATCTCAATCCCCTTGTGCTTTGCGAGCTCGGTTTCTAGGCCGCTTCCTGAGGTGCGCTCTCGGCCCACTTGTCATACTCCGTCATGTTGATTGCGATGCGCCCATCCGGTGTCTTGCGCCAGATCCGGCCCTGGGCCCAGGTGCCGTTTTTCACTTTGTGGCGGATGGCGTCTTCGCTGTAGCCCGTCAGTTCAGAAGCGCGGCTGATCATCACCCATCTAGGAAGACTCATTGAGTGGCATCCTGTGCTGTGTTTAGACTTGGGCTTTGGTTACAAAGTCCCTGAATGCGTAACGCATCAACTTCTTGTTCTAGTGCCACTTCTTGGGCTAAAGATTTGGAATGTCTGACTTTTAGAAGATCAAGCTCATCTCTCAGCGCCATTTCACGGCGATGCGCGGCATCACGCTGCTCAATTGAATTCCCAAATGACATTGTGACGAAGTAGTCCTTGTCTCGGATTGCGTCTAGAAATGCATCTGAAGGGGCATAAAGAACTATGGTTATTTCGCTCATGAACTCACCTTCGTCCACGGTCCAGGTACGCAAGCTGGTTTTTGTTTCTTTTGGAAGGCATCCAGTTCTTTCGTTCGCAGCTTTCGGGCGTTGTTCAAAAGTACGAAAAGACGGTCACGTTCCGCGCTTTTTATGGCTTTAAAATCAGCACTCGCGGCTAGGTATCCGACGAAAAAATTCGAAGCTCGCAGAAGCTCATCTTTTGTTTCTGCCGTCCTGACGCTCGATGCCATATAACGCAGGTACCAATAATCAACTCCAACATGTCTGGTCATAGAGGGCTCCCGCTAATATGGTGAGTACGCGTATACCCCACGGCAGGCTGCGCGAGCGGGCGTACCTGAGCGTTTAGCGTTGCATCAGCGAGCGCTGCCCCGCGCAGCTTTTCGTGGGGTATAAGTGCCTCGGTAGTGGCGCTGAGACGAGCAATAATGCCTGCTGCTGCGCAGCAGAGACTGTTTGTTTCTAGCGTGTAGACGCTGTCTGCAGCGCAGAGCAAAGCGGACGGGGAAGGGAAGTCATCCTGTTGGCTCTTCATGCCGCTTTCCTCCGGTGTTCGATAGCGAGTTGGTCCATCAGCCGCCGGTGGTAGGTGAGCCGGGCTTCGGTGGCAGGCCATGGGCGAATGGTTCCAACCATGGGTTCGATGCCGACCAAGCAATCCCAGATAGCCGGATCAGTTGGCATGAGGTCGCGGCGTTCCGTCGCAAGCGCAATCAGGTCAGCCTGGTGTATGCATGCGGGTAGATCGAAGGGCAGGTCGAAGCGCTCACAGACACGCCCCCATACGACGTCCTCAAATCCTCGATAGTCGGGCATCCACTTTTTGAGTGGCCGGGTCATATCGCCCAGGTACGCCTCGGTCGCATCGTGGAGCAGGGCCGCCAACTTGTGTTCTTCCGGCACCAGCTCGGCGACGATGCAGCTGTGTTGGGCCACGCTGTAGAACTCGCGGGTGTGGCCGTTGAAGCGGCATAGGTGTGCGAGCGAGTGCGAGATGTCCCGTGGGTCGATCATGTCGGCGTCAGGCTCGAACAAGTCGAAGCGTTTGCCGGTGGAGGTGAGGATCCAGTTCATGCGGCTTCCCTCACCAGGTCGGCCAGCAGCAAGGCGTTGTCGGTTGCCTTGTGCAATTGGCGCAGAGCTTCGTAGCCGATCAGTGCTTTCAACTGGCGGTCGAACTCTTTGCTGTAGCGGGTCAGGTCGCGAAGATCCTTGGTGGCCTTTGCATTTTGCTGTTGCAGTGTGCCGGCGGCCTGGGGCGTTAGGCGCAGCATCGGAATGGCCTGGCTCATACGTCACCGCCACAAGCTTTGTTTTGTTGGGCGACGGCATCCTGGTTGGTTGATCGAAAATAAAGAGCCGCTTTTTCGGCATCTTTCGGACACATTTTTATCTTCGGGCTTTCTCCGATCACTAGTCGGCGAGTCTGGGCCTCAGTGGTCGAATTATTCACTTCAGTCGCGGCCATTTCTGGTGCTGCTGGGTCCAGCAAAGCTGCCATGGCGAGCGCTTGGTCGCGGAGGGTAAGTGAGTCGCGCTCGAGCTTTTTGCCAGTGCGAAACGCGCTGAATGTCTCGGCTGCGATACGTAGCTTTTCGGCGACATCCAATAGAGTTTGGCGAGCTGGCTCCCCCAACTTCGACGCATCCAGTGCCCGCTTGTAGTGGGCAAACAGTTGCTTGTGGTGAGTCTGGGCTTGCTCAAGCAATAGCTCCAGGTCCCGGATGGCGCGCGAGCTATCAGATTGCTGAATAGCCTTGCCTTCATCGATGCCTTCGATGCGACCATCAATCAAGCCCCCTCGATAGCCGACCCAATAGAGGATCGCGGCTGCGAAAATGATGCTGATCAACGCGCAAATTTGAATTGCAGTCATGTGGTGTGCTCCTGGTGGTGTGTTGGCTGGTGGTGGCAGCCAATTGGTGTGTTATTCGTCGTCTGGATCTGGTGGATCTGCCAGGCCACACATCAGCTTGGCCTGATAGGGCATGTAACCCTCCTCTCGGAGGGCGTCGTAGCGCTGATAGTCGGCGGCAAAGTAGCTGCACTCATCACACAGTCGGCTGCCCTGTTCTTCGGCAGACAACGGTGTATCGCAGTGTCGGCATTGGTCTAGCAGTGACATGTCACACCTCGTCTTCGGCGGCTTCTGGTCGCGGCATATCTTCATCCGCCTTGTAGGCGCGAATGTCGATTAGCGAGGCCACATGCTTGATATGAGCGTACTTCGGCGCCTTGCGGCTGTTGACCAGCGTTGTCACGGGCAGTTGAATTCGGCCTGTGGCAATTGCGTCGGCAAAAGATCCTTCGTTGAGGTTCCGGAAGTACCGTTCGCGCAACTTTTCCACAGGAATCAGAACGTCACCGAAGGTCCGGTACAGCAGTTCGACTGTCGCCGGATCTGGTGCGGGCAGCAGCCGCAGTGGCTGCTGGTCAGCGTGTGCAGTCATTGGGTTTCCTCCGTTGAGGATGATTCCAGGCATTCAGGCAATGGCGTTTAGTCAGCTCCCGCAGATGCTCCGGCACTTCGAGGAGCGCGGCGTTGCGCTCCTCGCGTGTGCGCATGGCGACGATCTGGCGGGCGTATTCCCTAGGCCACGTCACGGTTGTCTTCCGGGATGGCTGGCATTTCGAGTCCCAATTGATCGGCAAGCCAGCGCATGCCCGCCTGCCTGACCTTGGTCGACTGGCTGTACTGCATCCCAGCTTTTTCGTGATACCAGTTGCTGTCTTTCACCCGCAGATACTCTCGATCACGGACAGGGAAGGCTGGAAGGCGACGGTCATTGAGCAAGCCCTTTTCGCGCATCATGGCGATCAACTTGGGGCGTGTGAGTCCGAAGTACTTGGCGGCTTGTTCCAGGTTACGTTCCATGTCGTCCTCCTAGGCGGCCATTGCTAAGCGGTGACCAGCTACGAAGCGCTCAAGATGCTCTACCAGGACGGCATAGGCTTCGTGAGGGGCGCGTGGCAGTAGAATCTGAGCGCTTGCGTCGTCAGTTTCGAGGGTTGCGACTATCGCGCCACGTTGCGTTGACGCGACGATGAGTCGTAGATCTTCGATCCCGGCGATACGTGGGTAATAGCTACCTTTCCCGGTTCGCACTGCATGGCGAAGCATGATCTCTGTATCTGTCACCAGCTCATGTTCGTCCGCGCCATCCAGCGAAAGTGATTCGACCCCACCATTCGCGCTCGCTTCGATAAAACGAGCAGCTCTACGGCCGTTGTTGCGGTGCTTGCGATCCAGCGTAATGCTGTTGCGAGTGCCGCTAATGGCGACTGACAGGTGGATCGCCGAAGTGCATTGGTCGAACTCCGCAGTGGCTTGAACGTTCGTCCCTGCTGCAGTTTTGAGGTCGTGATGGAAGGTACCGGTCAAGCGGACTTGGGCCGCCAGAAGTTGTTTGGACTGATTGCTGAGTTTCAGCCGGCTCATGCCGCATGCCCTCCACCATTTGGGTCAAATGGGGCAGGCGCTGAGCGCTGTTTCAGTTTGGGTTTGAACGCGATGAAGGCGCAGCCGCAGTCTTGTGCCAGTCGGCGTATTTCGAAGATGCGGGAGGGGTTAGCAGCGGCCGGGTGGACGTGCAGGGTGGCTGTGGTGTGCATAGTGTTGCCTCGCTCTGTGGTGGAAGAGTGAGGCAAATATCACGCAGTGTGTTTCATGTGTCAACACGTATCGTGATTATTTTATTTTACTCATGCGTGAAACGTGATGATTTGAGGATCCCGCCTACTAGATGAACCTTGGAAACTTCGTTCTGATCAAGGTGGAGAGGGCTGTGATCACGGTTCACGCTGTCAAACCGAAAGATACCGTCACGTAGGTAGATGAACTCTTTGATCATTGATCGGCCGTCGAAGGTTTGCACCATGACTTCGTCCCCCGTGACGTAGTTTTTGTTGGGTTCGATCAGTACATACTCTCCGTTTTTTATACGCGGATGCATGCTGTCGCCCATCACACGAAGTCCGTAGGCATTGGGATCGTCACTGTAAATGTGAAGGTATCCATCGCCATGACCTGTGGGGAAATCCAGAGCCTCAAAGTAGCCATCAGCCCCCAGTTTCGCGGATCCAACCACTGCTACCACTCCCTCCTTCATGGAGCCGGCATGCCTGATAGCGGTGCTCTCTGTGCCCCATAACTGAGGCGTGTTGGCAGCCGGCGTATCTTGCAATGCCATCAACTGGCTACCCTCAATGCCATCCAACAAATCTGATAGTGATACGCCCAATGCAGGAGCCAGCAATTGAAGGTCTGGAATACTCGGCATTCTGAGACCACTCTCATAGTTACCGATCCGAGATTGAGATTCCCAGCCGCAAGCCTGAGCCAGCTTCTTTTGGCTGAGCCGTTTCTGTTTTCTGAGCCGCTGAATGCGGGAGCCTAAAGTATCCATGGGGATTTTTTATCACGTATTGAAATGTTTTTTTCTCACTTATCGTGTTGAAATAATCACGAATCGTGTTTAGAGTGTGCGAAGTCAAAAGGAGCTGAGTACATGAACCGAATCGGCTGCATCCGTAAGGAGGCGCAGATCAAGCAACGGGATCTACGTGAGGTTCTCGGGTGGACCCAGGCACGCTTGAGCAACTACGAGTCTGGTCACCGGATGCCAGGTTTGAGCGAGTGCCGTGCAATTACTGCCGCGTTGAATCAACTAGGCGCTACCTGCACGCTTGATGACGTTTTTCCTCCCGAGTCCGATATTCCAAACGCAGCATAGAAAAAAGGCGACCCAAGGGCCGCCCAGTTCCTCCCGGCACACACCACCACAGTGCTGTCGGGTCGCGACGAAGGTAGGAGGGCACACCACATGCAAACCACCTCCCTTTATCGCGCTGCCAAGACACGGATGTCTTGGGTTGCTGCCTTTTCCACCACAGATTAGGCAGCTGTTGCGCCAGAGGTGAGCAACGGATTGTTCGCCTCGGCACGGTGCCGGTTTCGATCCCTAGATCTAGCCGGCGTTTGGGCCCTTTCAAGCCACGCGGCAAATGTAACACCACTGCATGTCGCGGGGCACTGGCAACTTAGTAGGATTAATGCCATGAGCCGAGTAGCTTTAAGCTGTGTTGATCGAGCGCAAAGGGAAGTCCTGACGCTCGAATTAGCCCTGTACCACGCCGCACGGGACTATCCCGGCGGTGCCGCTGCAATCGCCGCCACCACCGGCCGCAATGCCACCACGTTGCAGCACAAGTTGTCTCCTACCCATCCCTCTCACACCGTCAATGTCCAGGAGTTCGGCGAGATCCTCGAACTGACCAAGGACCGTCGCATTCTCGATGCTGTGCACGGTCTTGTCGGTGACACGATCTGGCAGGAGCTGGCCGAGGCGTATACCAACGACATGCCTGAAACCCTCACCACGGGGATCGCGCAGTTCTTCCGTCAGGTTGCGGATTTGTCCGAAACCTGGGCCAAGCACATTGGCGACGGCAAGGTCGATGACGGCGAGCTGGCCGAAATTCGCCAGTTGGTATTTCGAGGTATCCAGGGGTTGTTGGGCATGTACAACCGCGCCCGTTATGTCAACCAGACGACTCGCGGGGTGGAACGTGGCTGATATCGCTGACTTGGCAAATGACCTGGTGCAGGAACGGATCGATCAAGCTGTGGCTGCACGCCTAGCGCTGATGTCCAGCACGGCACTGCACTCTCTGATGTTCTGTGATGAGTGCGACGAACCTATTCCTGATGCGCGCCGTTTGGCACAGCCCGGTTGCACGCTCTGCATTGGGTGTAAAACCGCTGATGATCTGAGGGTTTCCCGTTATGCTCGATGACGTGCTCAATCAGTTCGCAGACTACGGTCTCGAACCCGCTCAACCCCTCGTATTCGGAAAGCTCACCCGCTGCAAAACCACCCAGGATAAGGGCAAGGAAAAAAACGGCTGGTACGTCATCCACGAACACCGCACCGAAAAGAATGAGACGCTGATCTTCGGCAGCTTCGGTGAGTGGCGCTCCGGCGAAACCCAGAAGATCAAGGTCAAGGCCGGTCGTATGAGCCCTGAAGAGCGCGAAGTCATGCGTGCTCGACAGGAAGATGCAAAGCGCAAGGCTGCCGAGATCGCGGCCAACGCGTCACGTCGAGCGGCCAATCGTGCATCGGCATTGTTCCATCGCATGCCAGAAAAGGGTAAGAGCGCCTACCTGGATCGAAAGCAGATCGTAGGCTTTAAGGTTCGCTATGCGCCACGTACAGGCGCATTTTTAGTGCCCATGTGCAACGTGCGCGACCAGATCGTCGGCCTGCAGGTGATCTTCCCCGCGAAGCAAGAGGACACCGGGCGCGACAAAGCGTATTGGCCCTACGGCATGTCGAAGGAAGGCGCTTTCCACTTGATTGGCCCGCACCCTGAACCGGGTGAGCCGGTGCTGGTGTGTGAGGGTTATGCCACGGGTGCAAGCCTGCACATGGCGACTTCGCTCGCTGTCGCCGTCGCCTTCGACGCGGGCAACTTGCTGTCGGTCTCCAAGGCCATGCGCGAACGTTTCCCCGGTTGCCCGCTGATCATCTGTCGCGACGACGACTGGAAGACCAAGCGCCCCAACGGTGATCCCTGGAACCCTGGCGAAGAAAAGGCCAACAACGCCGCTCTGATCGTTGGTGGTCAGGTGGTTGCTCCGGTGTTCTCCGGTGAGCGCGAGACCAAGTGGACCGACTTCAACGACCTGCATATTGCAGAGGGCCTAGAGGCTGTGCGCCGTCAGGTCCTAGCAGTGGTTAGGCCCCCTGCAGCTGGTGGTTGGAAGGATCAATTGGCCCGAACCGAAAACGGATCTTTGATAGCGCACATGCAGAATGTCGAGCTGATTCTTGGCAACGATGAGCGTTGGGCTGGAGTTATCGGCTTCAGCGCGTTCAGCTCAAAAATCGTTAAGTTACGTGCTGCCCCATACGGTGGCGGTGTCGGCGACTGGGCAGATATCGACGACATGCTTGTAATGAAGTGGCTCGCACAACAGTACAACCTTCGGGTCAAGGCCAGCAGCGTGATCGAAGCGGTTAGTGTGGTTGCTCATGATCATGCCTTTCATCCTGTACGCAATTACCTCCATGGTCTGGAATGGGACCGTGTTCCACGGTTGGCTACCTGGTTGACTGACATCATGGGCGTTGAAGCAACTGACTACAGTTCGAAGGTTGGTAAGCGTTGGATGGTGTCAGCGGTCGGGCGCGTGATGCAGCCAGGTTGTAAGGCTGACTCGGTGATGATCCTCGAAGGGGCACAGGGCGCTGGTAAATCAACAGCAATGTCTGTGCTTGGCGGTGCCTGGTTTATGGATACACCTTTCGCCTTGGGCGATAAGGATGGCTTCCAGGCGATCCGTGGTAAGTGGATCATTGAGCTGGGGGAGCTGGACAGTTTCAACAAGGCTGAGTCGACCAAGGCGAAGCAGTTCTTCTCTGCGTCGACTGACACCTATCGCGAGAGCTATGGCCGCAGAACGATGGACGTGCCACGCCAGTGTGTTTTCGTGGGTACGACGAACCAAGACGAATATCTCAAAGACGCCACGGGTAACCGGCGTTACTGGCCTGTCGCGTGTACCAAGGTCGATTTGGAACAGTTGCGCGAAGTCCGCGACCAGCTCTGGGCCGAAGCTATGTTCTGTTATCAGTCCGGTGACATTTGGTGGGTCAATCGGGATGAGGCGCCACTATTCGCCGAAGCGCAGGAATCGCGCTTTGTCGTGGATGAGTGGGAAGGGCCGGTCGTCAAGTGGTTGGAAGAATCTCAGATCGGCGCGACAGCAAGCGGCGAGGATATTTTGGCTGGTGCGTTGAAGCTCGATTATGGCCACTGGGGCAAGCCTGAGCAGATGCGTGTCGGGGCGATCATGCATCGACTCGGATGGCGAAAGGTGCGACTGCCGCCGTTGCCCAAAAGTGGTATTCGGCCATATGCCTACAAGAAGCCAGATCATTGGGGCAATACATCAGCGCTGCAGGTTGATAGCGCACGGGATGAGGAGCCTTGCTTTGATTAAACGAATCGATGAAATGCTCAAGCTCTGGGCGCAGGATCTGCATTCGCCAGTGCCCGAAGGCTCTGGTGGGCCAAGTGGCGGCAACATGATTGCCATGCTGATGGAGTGCAAAGGGGAGTTGATACGCGGCACGCGTGGCAGTCGGGTACTGTTAGATGAATCGGCCGACATCGAGCTCATCGTCAACAAGCACTTGCCGCCGCAGCTGTCGGTCGTCGTGCGTGAACACTACTGCAACCACGAAAGCTTCCTGTCGCAGAAGTACACCCACTGTGGGTGTAGTCGCGATACCTACTATCAGCGCCTGCATGAAGCGCACCTGCACATTGCCGGCATGCTGATGGGGAAGGCTGCGTGACCTTTCGCACACTTGCACCTACAACTGTCCAACTGTCCGGCCTTGCCCTACTTCAAGTTTGCAAGGTAGGACTGCTGGAGGCCGCGCATTCCGTGGCCTGTCCTACCTCCCTACCTAATATCACACGACGCACACATGAGCGTAGCGCGTCGCATCACGCGCCGCTGGCGCGCATGCGTTTTTTTAGTTTTCTCTCTTTACACGAGAAAAAGTTAAAAGAGGTAGGGCAGTAGGGCAAGGCCCCGAATTCAGCGCGCTCCAGCTGTCCTACCTCCCTTCTGAATAGTGGGGCAGGTAGGACAGCGCCGGAGGCGCTGGAAGCCGAAATAAAGATATTCACCGACATTGCCTAGGCGTAGACCAGACATTCACCGGGTGGCATTAAAACAGGGTTGCTGCCACCGGAATCCACCTGTAAAAAGTAGTCATCTTCGATAGGTGCGACCGCGAGCAGCGGGACACACCACCACACTAGACCCGGCCATTGCGCCGGGTTTTTGCGTTTATGGGGTAGGGCGATGACAAACGAGCAGCAAGCGCTTATTGAGATGCCGATCTGGATGGTGATCCTGCTATCCCTGATCGGCGGTATTTCCGGCGAGGCATGGCGGGCCGACAAGGCGGGGGTAAGCGGCTGGTCTCTGGTCCGCCGCTTGCTGCTGCGGTCCGGGGCCTGCGTGGTCTGCGGGCTATCCACCATGATGTTGCTGCACGCATCGGGCATGTCGGTACTGGCAGCGGGCAGCATCGGTTGCCTCACCGCGATGGCCGGCGCCGATGTCGCCATCGGCCTGTACGAACGCTGGGCCGCCAAGCGGTTGGGCGTGTGCGATGTGCCGCCCTCGGGCGGTGGTCAGGCGTGATGCGCTGGAGGCCACGGAATACGTGGCCTGTAGCTAGGTGCGCCAAAATAAGGCGCCGAAAAGCCGCCGGGGACCCTGGGGGCATCCGAGGGACACGGGGCATGAAACCCGCGGGAAAGCGTTAGCGGCAGGGCTGCCAGCTTACTGAAATTCAATCCATTGAAATTGAAAGGCTCCATTGAAAAGCCGTTGAAAAAGGAGGGCTCATGACAGAACCAACCTACCTGTCAAAGAGCGCTTTCGCGGCTCGCATTGGCAGGTCACCCAGTTACATCACCTGGTTGAAAGATAACAACCGCCTTGTGCTATCGCCCGACGGCAAAAAGGTCGATGTCCTGGCCACCGAAGCCCTCATCGTTGAAACAGCCGATCCAAGCAAGGCCGCTGTATCGGCTCGTCATCAACAGGCTCGGATCGAGCGTGACGTTCACAGCCAACTCAGCCCCCTTGCCGAGCCGACTTCCACGGCTGCGCCGCAGCCAATGGCTACCGCCGGGAAACCTGCCGATTTTCAAAAGGCTCGCGCGCACCGCGAGTACTACCTGGCGCAGCTGGCTGAGATGGAGTTTCACAAGGCTCAAGGCTCGATGGTCGAGATCGTCGCGGTTCAGTCGGGGGCCTACAACGCTGGACGCATGTTGCGCGACACCCTCTTGGGTATGCCGCCGCAACTGGCGCCGGAGCTGGCTGCTATGACCGATCCTTGGGAAATCGAACGACGCCTGACGGCAGCGTTACGGACAAGACTCGAAGAGGCCAGTCGCATGTCCGCAGAGGACTTCGGTCACACGCTCGAAACCAACTGGGAGGTGGTTGATGACCCTGGCTAGATCTGATGGCGCGGAGGTCTACCGCGAGGCTTACTTTCGAGGTATGCAGCCTGATCCAGATGTGTGGATTGATGAGTGGGCAGATGAGTACATGCGCATCCCCCGCGACACCGGTGCCGCTGAGCCGGGTCAGTACCGCACCTCCCGGACGCCGTACGCCCGTGAGCCGATGCGATGCCTATCACCGGCACACCCGTGTAAACGAGTCGTGACCATGGTGGCCTCGCAGTTGATGAAAACGCAGATTGCGTTGAACTGGATCGGTGGGTTGATCCATATGGCACCGTCCAACATTCTCACTCTGCTGCCCAGCTTGGGGCTTGCCAAGCGGGTGTCGTCTCGGATCGGCAAGACCATCAAGGCCACTCCGGTATTGCGCGAGCGCGTTGCAGCAAGTCGCTCGCGGGACTCGCGCAATACCATGGACACCAAGGAGTTCGAGGGCGGCTCGCTGTATGTCACCACTGCGGGCTCTGCGGCCAACTTGGCCGAGTTGTCGGCGCGCTACATCTACGGCGATGAAGTTGATCGCTGGGAAGTCGACGTGGGCGATGAGGGCGACCCTATCGAGCTGGCGGAAACGCGAGGCAGTACTTTCGGCCGCAACGCCAAGTTCTACTTTTCGAGCTCGCCAACGATCAAGGGTGCTTCACGAATCGCTGATCTGTTTGAGTCCAGTGACCAACGCTATTACTACGTGCCATGTCCGCACTGTGGCCACATGCAGGTGCTTGAATGGGAGAACCTTCTCTACTCAGCCGACTTTAGCTTGGTGCATTACAAATGTGCTGCGTCCGGCTTGGACTGCGATGTGTTGATCGAAGAGCACTTCAAGGGGCAGATGTTAGCCAAGGGTGAATGGCGCTCCCACAGTCCGGGCGATGGGGAGACTGTGGGCTTCCACCTCAACGCACTCTATTCGCCGCCGGGTTGGATGGATTGGAGGTCGCTGGCTAAGCAGTTCGAAAAAGCCAAAAAGGCCCAGGCCAAGGGTGACCTTGAGCCCATGCAGGTGTTCTACAACACTCGTCTGGCAAAGGTCTGGGACAGTGCACAAGAGCAGACAAAGGCATCTGTCCTGATCGAGCGGGCTCGCAAAGAAGGGTTCTCCCTCGGCTCGCTGCCAGCCGCCGTGATGATGATCACCGGTTCCGTCGACGTACAGGCCGATCGCTTGGAGTTCATGGCAATGGGCTGGGGTGTCGGCATGGAGCGCTGGGTCATCGATCACCGAGTAATCGCCGGTGACCCATCAGATGAGCGCACCTGGGCTGTCCTCGACGAGCTGCTCAAGGAGCGCTATCGACACCCTTGCGGCGTTGGCCTGGGCATTCTTGCGGTTGCTGTCGACTCCGGTGGTCACCACACGGATGAGGTGTATCAGTTCTGCCGCATGCGGCGCTGGCGCAACATCTTCGCCATTAAGGGCGCGAGCAAGCCCGGCAAACCGGTGATCGCTCAGCGGCCTTCGATGGTTGATGTGACCTGGAAGGGGCAGACCGAGCGCGGTGGCGCCGAGCTTTGGTTTGTCGGTACAGACACTGCAAAGGACTGGATCTACAACCGCTACCCGTTTGAGTCTGGCCCTGGTGCGGTGCACTTTGCCAATGACCTGCCGGATGAGTTCTTCGCCCAGTGCGTGGCCGAGCGAAAGGTCGCCAAGTACGTGCGTGGTCACAAGCGTATCGAGTGGATTAAGGGCAAGGCCGAGCGCAACGAAGCGCTCGATCTGATGGTGTATTGCCTGGCAATGGCGCATTACCTCGGCATCAACCGGTATCAGGAACACGACTGGGATCGGGTACGAAACTCGCTGGCCCAGGCCGGCTTGTTCGATGAAAAGGTGGTCACCGCCGAACGTGTCACGGTCTCCGAGCAGACTCCCGTGATACCACAGCCAGCGCCGCAACCCGTTGCCCCGGTCGCCCAACCCCGACCCGCTGCACCCCCTCAACGCCGCAGTTCAACAAGCGGTTACCTGAAGAGACGCTGATATGTCATTTGCCCCGAAGCACCTCGAAGCCATCGAGCGCGCCATCGCGCGCGGTGAAAAGACCGTGCGCTACAGCGACCGCACGGTGGAGTACCGCTCCATCGACGAACTGCTCAAGGCCCGCGACGAGATCCGCACGTCGCTGACCAACGCCGCCGGGCCGCGCTCTCGCGTGGTGCGGCTTACCCACGGAGGCAAAGGACTCTAATGGCTCGACACTATCCGACGCTGACCCGTAACGGATTCTTGCTGCCGTCGAACATCAAGGCCAGTTACGAAGGCGCCGGAGAGGGCCGACGTTCGGCCAGTTGGGAAGCCTCCGACAACGGCATCAATAGCATCAATACCCCGGCCCTGCGCAACCTGCGCGCGCGTTCGCGGGCGGCCGTGCGCAATGATCCGTACGCGTTCAACGTCATTGATAAACGCGTCAGCAATCTGATCGGCACCGGCATCACGCCAAGGCCGACCACGGACGACGCCGAGCTGCGCAAGCTCAAGCAGCAGCTGTGGGATGACTGGGTGGATGAAGCGGACGCCGATGAGCTGACGGACTTCTATGGCATGCAGGCCTTGGTGGCCCGCACTGTAGAGACGGCCGGTGAATGCTTTGTGCGGCTGCGGCCGCGTAGCCCGAGTGAAGGTTTGGCTGTGCCGCTACAGCTGCAGGCGTTGGCACCTGAATTTGTCCCGCACGATAAATTCGAGATGGCCAAAAACGGAAACGTGATTCGCGCCGGAATCGAGTTCAACCCGGCCGGCAAGCGCGTGGCGTATTGGATGTACCTATCGCATCCCCGCGACTCATCGTCGTTGAACGCTGGTTACAACCAGCTGGTGCGTGTGCCAGCTGCGCAGGTGCTGCATATTTTCGAGCCGATGGAGCCGGGGCAACTGCGTGGCGTACCTCGCTTGGCGCCGGTGCTGAAACGGCTGCGCAGTCTGGACAACTACGACGATGCGGTGCTGTTCCGTCAGGAGGTGGCGAACCTGTTTGCCGGCTTCATCAAACGGCCAGCTCCGGAAGCTGGGCCGCAACCCCGGGATCCGATTACGGGGCAGTTGCTGACCACCGACCGCGACGGCTTCACGCCGATGGTCGCCTTGGAGCCCGGCACCATGCAGGAGCTGGGGCCAGGTGAAGAGGTGGAGTTCTCCAAACCACCGGATGCCGGCAACAACTATCCCGACTTCATGCGTCAGCAACTGATGGCTGCAGCGGCGGGTTCGGGCACGCCTTACGAGATCCTCACCGGCGACATGCGCGAGGTTAACGACCGGGCGCTGCGGGTGGTGCTCAACGAGTTTCGCCGACGCCTGGAGCAGCTGCAATTTGGCGTTTACGTGCATCAACTGTGTCGCCCGGTGCGTGCTGCCTGGATGGACATGGCGGTCCTGTCCGGTGCCCTGGTGCTGGAGGACTACGCACAACGTAGACGCGAATACCTGCGCACGCGTTGGGTGCCGCAGGGCTGGGCCTACATCCAGCCGGTGCAGGACGTGCAGGCGCGACAGATGGAGGTTCGGGCGGGCTTTGCCTCTCGCAGCGAGATGGTATTGCGCACCGGTTACGACGCGGAAACGGTCGACACGGAAAACGCCGCCGATCTCGCCAGAGCCGCGGGCCTCGGCCTCAATTACAGCACTCTTGAAGCCATCGAGACGATCGATGACAAGGAACAACCATGAGCAAAAAAACGAAACCCCGTGTTTATGACAAGGCGGGCAAGCAGGTAACCGTCGCGGACAAAAGCTGGTACACGCTCCAGGCCAGCGGCGAAGCCGAGCAGCGCAATATCGAGATCTTCGTCTACGGCGAGATCGGCGCCTGGGGCGTCACCGCCAATCAGTTCGTACAAGCTCTGCGCGCTATTGATGACGGCGTTTCGCCAGTGATTGTTGCGTTCAACAGCATCGGTGGTGATTTGTTCGACGGCCTGGCAATCCACAACGCGCTATCGCGCTTGGGTGAGCGTTGCACCGGCCGCGTTGATGCGCTGGCTGCCAGTGCGGCCAGTGTCGCGGTGTGCGGTGCTCACCGGGTGGTGATCGCTTCCAATGCGATGTTGATGATCCACAACCCCTACACCTTCACCGGTGGCGATGCGGAGGACTTCCGGCGCGTTGCCGATGTGCTGGACCAGACCCTGGAAGCGATCATCGCGGCTTACAAAGCCAAGGCACCGGACATCGACGAGGCCGAGCTGCGGCGCATGGTTAATGCTGAGACCTGGCTCACGGCCAACGAAGCAGTGGCACTGGGTCTGGCGGACGAAGTAGGCGATGGCCTCAAGGTTAGTGCCTGTCTCGGCCAGGGCAGTGTGCTGCAGCGTTTCCAGCATGCCCCTCCTGAGTTGCTCGCCCAGCTCGATGAAGATCCAGAGGTGGAACTGCCAGAGCCAAACGATCCACCGGCGCCGGCTCCCTTGGTGGACGCGGCAAAACTGGCGCTGATGGTCACGCAAGGTTGCGCTGCTGCAGGCATCAGCAACCTCGTGGAACCACTGCTGGCATCTACCAAGCTCGAAAGCGAAGCTGTGATCCAGGCGGCGTTGACCAAGGCCAAAGCACTGCACGGTTTGTGCGTTGCCGCACGACTGCCAGAGCTGACCGGTGAATTCATTGCGGCCGGCCTGGACGAAGCCGCAGTCAGGGCGCGACTGTTCGACAAACTGGTGGGCAGTGGCGGCGGATTTGAAATCAACAACAGTCTGCCGCTGGACAACGACCCGGCCCCCAAGGTCCTGGCTAAGCAGGCCGACCCTCAATCAATCTGGGCTTCCCGTCAGGCGGCGCAGAACGGCAACTCGAAAGGAGCAAGACCATGAAAACTGAATCGATGCACGCGGGTGAATTCTTGCTGTCCGAAGGAGCTGGCACCATTTCCCGCGAAGCGATCAACGTCGCTGCTGGCCCTGCGTTAGAACCTGGACAGATCCTCGGTTTGGTCACCGCCACTGGTGAGTTCGCGCCATATAACCCGACAGCTGAAGACGGAAGCGAGAACGCCCAGGCGATCCTCTTTGGACCACTGAGCATGTCGGATGTAGTCCGCCGTGGGCGTGCGGTGGTGCGTCTGGCTGAGGTCAGCGAAGCGCATTTGACCGGCCTGGATCCGGCTGCTGAGAAGGCGCTGAACGCTCGAGACGTGATCATCCGCTAAGGCGATTTGCCTAAATCTTTCAGCCCGCACTTTGCGGGTTTTTTGTTTTCTGGAGACCGGTTCATGGCTGACATTCAAATCTTCAACGACGATGCTTTTTCGGTGTCTTCGTTGACCGCCGCAATCAACGAACAGGAATACGTGCCCGGGCGCATCGGCAGCCTGGGTTTGTTCCAAGAGGAGGGGATTACAACCCTCACGGTACAGATCGAAAAGGACGGTGACACTTTGGCCTTGGTGCCGGCGGGTGAACGGGGCACGTCTGGCCTGGTGGTCGGCGGTACCAAGCGTCAACTGATCCCGTTCAACACCGTGCATCTGCCACAACGCTTCACCATCAAAGCCGATGAGATCCAAGGCATTCGTGCCTTCGGTACGCGTTCCGAGCTTCAGTCGGTGCAGGACGTGGTCAACAAGCGACTGGCCAAGGCACGCCGGCAGTTGGACGTTACTCACGAATTCCAGCGCCTCGGCGCGCTGAACGGCAAAATCTACGATGCCGATGGCAAGACGGTGCTGCTCGATTTGTATGACCGTTTTGGCGTGAAGCGAAAGTCGTTGTCGATGGGCCTGGCCGGCGAAACGAAGTCGTTCCGTGTGCAGTGTGGTGAGGCACTGGATATGCAGGAGGAAGCATTGGGCAGCGTGACCCGCAGTGGGTCACGTGCTTTCTGCGGCAAGAACTTCTGGAACGCCCTTCTGGAAATTGAGGAGGTGAAAAAAACTTACCTCAATACCCAGCAAGCAGCTGCTCTTCGCGGTGACGCTCGTGAAAGCTTCGACTACGGCGGCATCACCTGGGAGCGCTATCGCGGCAAGATCGCCGGTATGACGTTTGTGCATGATGACAAAGCGCTGTTGATCCCTGAAGGCGTGCCGGACTTGTACATCTCGGTATTTGCACCGGCCGACTACATGGAGACGGTCAACACCGAAGGTGTTCCGTACTACAGCAAGATCGAACCGCTGCCCTTCAACAAAGGCATGGCCGGTGAAGCCCAGTCCAACCCGCTGCACATGTGCACGCGGCCTCTGGCGCAGATCCTGCTGGAAATGTGACCGTGGCCTTCCGCGATCTGATCGACGACATCGACGACGTGGTGTTCGAAACGCTGGGCGATTCTGCCCAGATCGAAGGTCGCGCCGAGCCGGTGCTGGGCATGTTCATGGCGCCATGGAAGGCGCCGCAGTTTGGCAAGACCCAAACCGCCATCCGCGAGCCTCGCTTTGAAATTCGCGTGCGTGATTCTGATGGCCTGAGCAAGGGACTGCGGGTCACCGTCGATGTGCCGGCATTGGATGGCGGCGGCGAATACGACCTGCTGCAGCTGGAGCCCAGCGGCGACGGTCTGGTGGCCTTGATCTTGAGGAAACGCGCATGAGTTTAGGCAGCTACGCCCAGCAGAAACACGACGGTGGCTTGATCAACATCCAGCCACCACTGGCGGATCTAAAGATCTTTCAGAACTTCGCCCGACTTGTGCCAAAAGCTGCGGCGGCGGCACAACGGCGAGCGATCAACAAAACCCTGGGGTGGCTGCGAACGCACATCGCCAGAGCGGTGGGTAAACAAGAGCGCATAGCCATTGGTGCCGTCCGGCAGCGTTTGCGCGCGTATCCCACCAGTGGTGGCGCCATGCGCGGCAAGCTGTGGTTCGGCCTCAATGCGATCGAGGCCAGCCGCATCGGTCGGGCACGTCAGACCGGCAAAGGTGTTTCGGTGGCGGGGCGTCGCTATCAGGGCGCATTTTACAAACAGGTGTACGGCAACAGCGCCGATATCTGGATTCGTACTGCCAGCAAGCACTTCAATAGCGATGACTATCCCGAGGCAACTCAAGGGCGGCGGCGCAGTGGTTTTGTTGAGGAAAGCGATAACCGCTTTCCGCTGGCGAAAGCCAAGGTATCGCTGGAGCAGGCGCGTCCGCACTTCGATGCCTGGATCAAGCGCGCTGATGAGCAGTTGCTGGTGGTCCTCGAGCAAGAGCTGAATTACGAACTGCAGAAGTATCTGAAGGGGAGCGCCAATGTCCGATGAGCCGTTTAGCCTGAGCCAGCTGTACCAGGCTATCGAGCAGCACCTGATGGAGCACTTGTCCGGTATTCAGGCGGTAGTGTTTTGGCCTGATATTCCGGAAAACCAAGGCATCCCACTGCCGTCTGTGTTCCTCGAAATGGCCGAATTCGAGCCGGGCATCGATGTCGGTACCGGCGAGACCAGCCTGGTCTGTAAGTTTGAAGCCCGGATCATTGTTGATCCGATCAAGGCCAATCACCACGAGCAAGCGGTGCACCTGGCGTCGCAGCTGGCGGTGCTGCTCCGACAGCAAAGCTGGGGGCTTGACGTCAACGTTGCCCAGTTTGAGCGTGCCACCCAGGATTGGACCAAGCCTGAGCTGGATGGGTATGTCGTGTGGGTCGTCGAGTGGACTCAGCAGGTCTATTTGGGGGTTGAGGTTTGGCCTTTCCCTGAAGAGAAGCCCAGCATGCTTAGACTGAACCTTGAAGCGTACCCGGACATTGACAGTCCAGGGGGCGCGCCATGAGTTATCAGACGGGCGAGCATGACCGGATGATCGCGGCCATGTTGATGCCGTGTGTGGTGGTCGGGGTAGATTTGATGGCCCCGGCCGTGCGGGTCAAGTCGGGTGAGTGGGTGAGTGCCTGGGTGCGCTGGCACAGCCAGGCGGCAGGGAAGGCTCGACACTGGCGTGCGCCGAGCCTGGGCGAGCAGGGGGTTTTGATCAACCCCAGCGGCCAGGCAGGAATGGGCACGTTTGTACCTGGGCTGTATGGCGGCGCCGGTGCCCCACCGGATAATCGTGATCATGTCGAGGTGTGGCGGTTCGATGATGGCGGCTCACTGGTCTACGACTGGAAGGCCAGGAGCTACACCATCACGTTGCCCACGGGCACGGTGACCATCAAAGTAGGTGCGACCGAGGCGGTTGTTACGGATAACGCGGTGACGGTCACGACGGCCAACGTCAAGTTGATTGCAGACGTTGCCATTGAAGGTTCTTTGTCCGTCACGAAAAACGTAGCGGTCCAGGGCGCCTTGCATGCGGTGAAAGACATCACCAGTGCCGGCAAGATCATCGACGCCGGCGGCAACAGCGCGAATCACAAACACTAGTCGTTCAATTTCACAGACCCGCCGCGTGCGGGCTTTTTTGTGCCCGGGGGAAACCATGGCCAAGACTTTTGAAACACCCGTTGCCGGCGCTGGGTCTGGCTCAACGTTTCGCGACAAGCTCTACACCTCGCGCACCCTGATTCTGCCCGACAGTGGCCGCGCTCTGGCGGTCCTCAAGCAGCGTGTGTCGGTGCCGGGAACTGACGCGGAAGCGCTGGATTACCTCAAATCCAATGAGGAATTCGAGCTGCTGCAGGAGTGACCTAGATGATCGGAATGGACCGCCACACCGGCCAGCCCATTTCGGGCCTTGCGCATTTGCGGCAATGCATCGGGGACATTTTGACCACTCCGCTGGGCAGTCGCCGGCAGCGGCCGGAGTACGGCAGCAAGTTGCGTCGCTACGTGGACTTGCCGGTTAACGAGGGCTGGAAAGGGGCTGTTCAAGCCGAGGCGAGCAGGGCGTTAAGCCGCTGGGAACCCCGTCTGAAGCTGGAGCGCGTGCAGGCCGTTTCTGTCCTGGGCGGCCTGATCAAGATCCAAGTCACCGGTGTTTACCTGGGCGAAAGCGTATTTCTGGAGGTAAGTGTATGAGTATCGTTGACCTGTCGGAGTTACCGGCACCGGACGTGCTTGAGCCCCTGGATTTTGAAGAGGTCTACACGGAATCGCTCGGTGTCTTTCGTGACTTCATGGGCGACAACTGGAGTGCGCCGCTTGAGAGTGATCCTGTGGTCAAGCTGCTGGAGGCCGCTGCTTATGCGCGTATCGGTGATCGCGCTCGGGTAAACGACGCCGCCAAGGCATTGATGCTGGCCCATGCGATTCGTGGCGACCTCGATCAGTTGGGGGCGAACGTCAACACGCCGCGCCTGGTGATTCAAGCAGAAGACCTTCGCGCAGTGCCGCCGGTGGAGCGGATTACGGAAGGCGACGATGCCTACCGCGAGCGGATCCAGCTGGCCTATGAAGGTCTGACCACGGCGGGGCCGCGCAACAGCTACAAACTGCATGCCCGCAATGCGTCTGCCCTGGTGGCGGATGCGTCGGCGGAAAGCCCGTCGCCGGCGTGCGTTACGGTAACGGTGCTGGGGCTGGAGGGGGATGGAGCGGTAGGCCCTGAGTTATTGGCCGTGGTAGCCCGTGCGCTCAATGACGAAAACGTTCGACCCTTGGGCGACCGGGTGACGGTGCAAAGCGCCCAGGTGCTGCCATATCGCATTGACGCGGTGCTGCACATGAAAGGCCCGGGCCCTGAAAGCGCTGTCGCGCTGGCCGAAGCGGAAAGGCGTCTCGCTGCCTGGATCAACCCGCGCAGACGCCTGGGGGTTGAGGTGGCGCGTTCCGCTGTGGATGCGCAACTGCACGTACCAGGGGTTTCGCGCGTCGAGTTGACCGGGTGGAAGGACCTGGCCCCTACAGAGGCGCAGGCGGCGTTCTGCACTGACTACAGCGTCAAGCTGGGGGAGTGACATGAAAAGCCTACTGCCGATCAATAGCACCCAGTTGGAGCGTGCGATTGAGGCGGCGAGCGCGGATCGAACCGTGATCCCGCTGCGCTCTCTCTATAACCCTACGACGTGCCCCGTTCATTTGCTCCCCCACCTTGCGTGGGCCTGGTCTGTCGATCGCTGGGACGACCGCTGGACGGAGGCGGCCAAGCGAAACGCCATACGGGCATCGTTTTACATCCACTCTCGCAAAGGAACCATTGGCGCACTGCGCCGCGTGGTGGAGCCGCTTGGCTACCTGCTGGAGGTGATCGAGTGGTGGCAGACGGTGCCCGAAGGCCCGCCGGCGACCTTCGCCCTAAGGGTCGGCGTACTAGACACGGGTATCACCGAAGAAATGTTTAGCGAGCTTGAGCGCCTGATTGACGACGCCAAGCCCGTGAGCCGGCATATGACCGGGCTCGACATTACGCTTGAAACGCGCTTGGACGTCTATACCGGCTTCGCTGTTTATGACGGCGACGAGATCGACGTTTACCCCTGGACTAACCCCGATATCGACGTAGTGATTCAGGGCTATACGGGCGTTAGCGAATACACCCTAGACGAACTGGATGTGTACCCACATGGTTGATAAGAACTCTATTTTCGGCGGCATGATCACCACGCTGGGGGCCGCCAAGAAAACCAACTGCGATGCCCTCGGCGTTCCGTGGGAGCCGCGCTACATGTTGATCGGTGACGCGAACGGCGCCGATCCCGTGCCCAGCCCGACGCAAACCAAGCTGATCAATCAGGTCTACCGGGCGCAGCTCAATCAGCTGCGGGTTTCACCCACTGACGCCAATGTTCTGATTGCTGAGGTAGTGTTACCGCCTGACGTGGGCGGCTGGCATATTCGCGAGTTGGCCCTGGAAGACAAGGACGGCGTGTTTAGTGCGGTCGCCAATGTGCCGCCGAGCTACAAGCCGCTACTCGCCCAAGGCTCGGGGCGTAACCAGGTGGTGCGGATGCACATCATCACCAGCGGCACCTCGAACATTCAGTTGAAAATCGACCCCTCGGTAGTCCTGGCAACGCGGCAGTATGTCGATGAAGCGGTTAACGGGCTTCTGCCGACGAACAAGCCAGCTGGCACCTACACAAAGGTCACGGTCAATGATCGTGGCGTGTTCGTGTCGGGTTCGAACCCGACCACACTGGCGGGTTATGGGATCACGGACACATACACCAAGGATCAAATCACCGCGATGATCGCCCAGGCTTCGGCGCTTCCGGTCGGCTCGATGATCGGGTTTCCCGTGAACAAGGTCGCCCCGGGCTTTCTGGAGCTGGACGGCAGCGTTAAGAGTGCAGCGGCTTATCCTGACCTGGCCACGTTCCTGGGCGGTGTGTTCAACAAGGGGGATGAGGGCGCCGGTAACTTCCGCCTGCCAGAGTCGCGAGGTGAGTTCCTTCGGGGCTGGGACCATGGTCGCGGGGTGGATGCCGGGCGCGCAATTGGCTCCATGCAGCTCGATAGCCTGCAAGGCTTCCGCATGGAGTCGATGCGGGGTAAGGCCAGCACATCCTGGGGTAACGATGATGGCGGCGCTGGTGATCCAGCGTGGGGCCCGCCGATGGGCTCAGTCACTCCGAGCACAAGACCCCGTAACTTAACGGGCGCTTTCGTAAGTGATGGCGTGAACGGCGTGCCTCGTATTGGCTCGGAGACCCGCTCGCGTAGCTTGGCCGTAATGTGGTGCATCAAGGCGTGGAACGCACCGATTAATCAGGGAAACATTGATATTGCCGCGCTCGCTGCGTTGGCAGCGCAGGCGACCGAAAATAACCAGGGCACCGCGAAGGTGGCCACGCAATCCCAGGTTGATTTGGGCGTTGACGATGCAACGATTGTCACCCCGAAAAAGCTCCGTGCGGGCTTCCGTGTTTCGCTGGGGGTCAATGGGTACATCTGTTTCCCGAGCTGGATGGGCGGTTTGGTCTGGCAGTGGGGGAACAAGGCGTTTACGTCTGGCGCGTCGTCGCCTTTCGCCATGCCTTTCCCGGTTGAGGCGCTTATTGCGTGGGCGGTCCCCAACTCAATCGTGGGTGGTAGCCCAAGCACTGTTGCTGCCAACGTCCAGTCTTTGACCACCAACGCAATGATTCTTAGCTGGACTGCCGGCGGGACTTATAACTTTTTCTGGTTTGCATTGGGGCGCTGATATGTCTGGAATGTTTGGGGTTTTTGATGGTGACGGCCTATTTCAGCGGCTGCTTATTTCTGGGGTTCACTCGATCCCGCCGAGCGCCGTCAAACTTAACGATGCTGTGGCAAACGGGATTCTTCAGGGGCCTGATTTGATTTGGCGAATTGACGAAAAGGGCAAAGTTTCATCGGCAGCACCTGAGCCTCTGCCAGTTACTCGCGAGCAGGTCGAAGCGCTGAGGCTACGCGCTTACGCTGATCCTCTGACCGGATCTGATCGTTACTTCGCTGAGGCACAGCGTATGCAGGTGATGGGGGAAGATGGATGGGAGGGGGTGCGCGCTGCTGGCGTCGCTCGTTTCGAGGCTATTCAATACCTCTATCCCTGGGCGCCGCCTGATCCTGATATGGTTGAGCCGCAATAACGCCCCGCACTGACGGGGCGTTTTCTTTTCCGTTACACGTAACACGAACATCCCACAGCCTCGCTTATGCGGGGCTTTTTCGTTTCTGGAGATTGCCCTATGAGTTTCTTTCACGGTGTGACCGTCACCAACGTGGACACCGGCGCCCGTACTATCTCGCTGCCGTCGTCCTCGATTATCGGTCTGTGCGACACCTTCACCCCTGGGCCGAAGGTGACAGCCAAGCCTAACCAGGTACTGCTGATTACTCGCGAAAGCGAAGCGGTGGCGGCCTGGGGCGAAGACGCGGCGATCACCAAATCCATCAAGGCGATCTACATGCGTGCCAAGGCGGTGATCGTGGCGTGCGGCGTCGAGAAGCTGGCGACCCCAGCCTTGCAGACCTCGGCCATCATCGGCGGTGTTCTGGCGGACGGCCAACGCACCGGCATGCAGGCGCTGTTGGACGGAAAGAGCCGTTTCAATGCTCAGCCACGTTTGTTGATTGCCCCAGGCCATAGCGCGACCCAAGCCGTGGCCACGTCGCTCGATGCACTCGCTGGCAAGTTGCGTGGTATCACCATCGTCGACGGCCCAAATACTACCGATGAGGCGGCCATTGCCTACGCTGAAAACTTCGGCAGTAAGCGCGTTTTTCTGGTCGATCCGGGTGTCCAGACCTGGGACACCGTCCTAAGCGAAACCGTTGATGCGCCGGCCTCGGCCTGGGTGGCGGGTCTGTTTGCCTGGACCGATAACGAATACGGCTTCTGGGCCTCGCCGTCGAACAAGGAGTTTGTCGGCATCACCGGTACCACGCGCCCGATTGAGTTTTTGGACGGTGACGCAACGTGTCGGGCCAATCTGCTCAACAACGCAAACATCACCACGATCATCCGCGACGATGGATACCGCCTGTGGGGCAACCGCACCTGTTCCAGCGATCCAAAGTGGGCCTTCGTGACGCGTGTGCGCACCCAGGACATCGTCATGGACGCGATCCTTTACGGGCACAAGTGGGCGGTTGACCGCTCGATCACCAAGACCTACGTCAGCGATGTGACCGAAGGCCTGGAGAACTTCATGCGCGACCTGAAAAAGCAGGGCGCGGTGATCAACTTCGAAGTGTTCCCGGACGACGAGCTGAACACTGCCAGTCAGCTGGAGCAGGGCAAAGTCTACTGGCGCATCCGTTTCACGGACGTGCCGCCGGCTGAGAACCCCACTTTCCTCGTTGAAGTCACGAATCAGTGGATCACCGAAGTCATCGAAACCAAAGCCTAAGGAGGCTTCGCAATGTCCATGATTCCCCAAACGCTGTTCATGATGAACATGTTTGTCGACGGTATGAGCTTCGCCGGTGACGTGCCCACTTTGAGCTTGCCCAAGCTGAAGATCAAAACCGGCGAGTACCAGGGCGGTGGCATGGATGCCCCCATCGATATGGACCAGGGCATGGAAAAGCTCGAGGCGTCTTTCAGCACCAAGGGCGTGCGCCGTGAGTCGATGAAGTTTTTCGGCCTGGCGGATCAGACGGCGTTCAACGCCGTATTCCGTGGCTCCTTCAAGGGACAGAAGGGGGCCACCACGGCGGTGGTTGCTACCATTCGCGGCATGGTCTCGGAGTTGGACCCGGGCGAGTGGAAGCCAGGCGGCGACGCTGAATTCAAGTACGCCGTCAGCGTCAGTTACTACAAGCTGGAAGTTGCTGGCGTGCGTATGTTTGAAATCGATCCTGTTAACGCGGTTCGCGTTATCAACGGCGTTGACCAACTGGCAGCTGTTCGCCGCGACCTCGGCCTTTAAGGAAAATACCCATGCCTCAAGACATCAACAAAATCCCGGAATGGCTGACGATCACCGCTGACTCGGCAACCATCAAACTGTCCAAAGTCGTCAAGGTCAATCAGATCCAAACTGATCAGCTGACCATGCGTTCCCCAACCGTTCGCGAGGTTCGTGCCGCGACCAAAGCCGCCCCGGACGATGAGGAGCAAAGCGAAATGATCCTGTTCGCTAGCCTGACGGATGCAGGCCAAAACGATCTGGGGGAACTGAGCGTGCGTGATTACAAGCGCCTGCAGGCCGCCTATTTTCGCCTGGTGCGCGAAGACCGGGTTTAACGAAGAAATACAGAGGAAGCTGGCTCAGCGGCTGGCCCGGGAAATGTCTTTCTCGGCCAGCGAGATCGAGTCTATGTCTTTCTCAACGATGATCTGGTGGCTCAAGGAGTGAGCCGCCTGGACCTTTTCGGAGTGACCCATGGCGAACAACCTGGCGCTTGGCGTCGTCATCGGCGGTGCTATCAGTTCGACCGTCGGCGCTGCCTTCAAGGATGTTGAAGGGCGCATCAAGAAACTCAGTGACCAGGGCACCAAGGCCCGGGTACTTCAAAGCACCATTGGCGACACCATCCGCCTGCGTGATGAGTGGAAAAAAGCCCATGACACCGGCTCTGCCTCTGCAGATGGCCTGCTGAAAAAGTTGGAGACCAACCTCAGAACCCTCAAAGATCAGGGCGTCGAGGTCGGAAAGTTGCGTAACGAGTACCAGAAGCTGGGCCAAGTAGCCCGTGGGGCTGAGCTTAAGGCGCTCGGTCACACTCAAATCAAGCAGGGTAAGGACGGGCTAAAAAGTTCGCTCGGTCAGGCCACGGCGCTGTCAGCGGCGGTCGCTATTCCCACCAAGATATCCGGCGACTACCAGGCGCAGATGCGTCAGATGTCGCTGTGGGCGCACACAGCCGGCACCGATAACGAAGGCAAGATGACTGCGATGGTCTCGACCATTGCGGACGACAAGGGCATGAGCCGTCAACTGCTCGCCAAGGCGGTGGGTGGCCTGATCGAAAAGGGTGTTGATTGGCAGGAAGCCAGTGCCTATGCCGGCCAGATTGCCGATCTGATCGATGGGCAGGGCATGGAAGCCGAAACCATTGCCACCTTGATCAACTCGTTCAAGGAGGCCGGGGTTAAGAAAGAGGACATGGCCGGCATGCTGGGCCAGGTCGCTGCAGCGGGGGACATCGGCGCCTTCGGTCCCAAGGACATGGCTCGGTATCTGCCGTCCATGCTCGGTAACATCAAGCGCCTGGGCATGGAAGGCCCGGAGGCGGTGCGCTTTCTGGGGGCCAGTTTGCAGTCGCAATACTCGCAAACTCAGGATGCTGCGGCCGCTGCAACCAACATGAACAATCTGTTGAACGCGGTGATCAGCAGTACCAGCCAGGAGCGCTTTGCCAAGGAAGGTTATGACCTGGCCGCCTCGATCCTGGCTGCGACGAAAAGCGGCAAAGCTGCCAACCCGGTTGACGCCTTCATCATGCTCAGTCAGGAAATGATCAAACGTCAGGATCCGGCGAAGGCCAAGAAAATCGAGGCCCTCAAGGCCAAAATCAAGGCGGCGGCGGACGGCAGCGCCGAGGAACAGCAGGCAATGGTGGCCCTGACTGAAGCCGCGGGCCTGGCCAACATCGTCAGCGATCAGAGCGCCAGTGCGGGTTTGCTCGCGCAGATCAAATACGGCGACAAGATCAAGGCCGACATGGTCACGATCGAGAAAACCGACGGCAAGACCAAGATCGAGACGGACGCCGCCAAGGCCCGCGAAACGTCCAACCGCAGATGGGCAGAGGCCACTGCGGGCATGGAAGCCTCCATGATCAGCCTCGGAGATGGTTTGCGGCCTTTGACCGATAAGGTCGCCGATGGCCTGGGGAAGGTTGGCTATGCGCTGGCCGACCTAGCCAATAAGTATCAACCGGTGACGGCGGTGATTGCTGCGGTTGCTGCAGGCGCAGTCACGTTGGGCGCCGCGCTGAGTGCGCTCAAGATCGGCAAGGGCCTGCTGAACGTCGGCCGTGGTTCGCTGATGGGCAATTCGAACATCCCGCAAAAGGTAATCGTCACCAATCTGCCTGCAGGTGGTTTGGGCGGTCTGGATGGTGGTGTAGATGGCAGCGGCAAAGGTAGGAGGGGTGGCAAGGCGGGTGGTCGCGGTTTGGGCTTACCCAAAGGCGCCAAGCTGCCTGCGGCCCTGGCTGTCATTGAGGCTGGTTACAAGGTCAAAGATACCTACGACAACGCCACGACCCGTGATGAAAAGGCCGAAGGCTATGGCGAAGCGGCAGGGGGCTTGGCAGGCACACTGGCCGGCGCTGCGGCCGGTGCGGCGATTGGCTCAGCGGTACCGATAATCGGCACGGTTGTCGGTGGGTTGCTGGGTGCCTACCTGGGCAGCCTGGGTGGCGACGCTCTGGGCGGATATTTGGGTAAGTCCTTTTTCGGCGGCGACGATGGGCTGAAGAAAATGCCCGATGCCGGTCCGCTGATGATGGTCAATGCCGGCAAAGACATCCCGCCTGTGCTCGGCGATATGGCGACGTCTTTCGCGCCTAAAGGTGATGGCTCTCTGTTGATGCCTGGAGCCGTCAAGGTGCCAGGGCCGGTGGGGGGCGATGTGGTGCGCTCGTTGGCTTCGCCGCCGGCATCGAGCACACCCGCTGCGGTTTCGCTGATGGCGGTACCGTCAAAACCGCCGGCGCCGAAGATCGAGCAGAAGGTTGATATCAGCGCGCCTATCCAGGTGACCGTGCAGGGGGATGTGAAGGATCCGGCGCAGCTCGCCCGTGAATTGCAGCCTTACATCGCACAGCAACAGCGCGAAATCACTCAGCAGCTGGAAAGCCGCAAGCTCTACGACGACGCGCATCTTTGACCTGGGGGATTTATGGGCTACATGGAGCAACTGCAATCAAGCGTTAAGTCCCTTGCGGCGGCAGGTGAGACTGGTCGCCGTAGCCTGGATGGGATGATCGCGCCGGTAGACGGGGCGATCAGTGAACTCAGCGGCGCGGCCTCGGAGTTGGAAGGCATTCCGTTTGTGGGGCCGGCCGTTGGCGAAAAGCTTCAGCGCGTTATGCGTGGGGTGACTGCGGCCCAGGCGAAGGTTGGCCAGGTGGTCTCGGTGTACAGCGCAGCCACTCGGGCGGCGTCTCAGATTGATGAGCGCTTGGGTGCGCTGAGCGAGCAGGCCGGGCGAGCTGCGACGGCGATCAACAACATCGCCGGCAAGGTCAGCCCTTCGCTTTCGGGCATTGTTCCGACTGGGGCCTTTGCTGCGGATGCCACACCGGCGCCGGAGGCCGTGAAGCCTTTTCCACACCTGATGATCATGCAGCCGCGTGATCCGAAACAACAGCCGTACTTCTTCAACCTGGACACGGCGGCCTTCGATGAATTGCGGCGCTCGACAGCTTTCCGCTGGGCCTCTCAGGAGCGCCTGACGCGTCGACCAGCCCAGCAAGTTATCGGTATGGGTGACGAAAAGCTAACGTTGAAGGGCGCCATCTTCCCGGGCTTCAAGGGCGGCATCAAGCAACTGGACACCCTGCGAACCCTGGGGGGCAAGTTGCAGCCCATGACGCTGACCACCGGCTACGGCGACGTGTTGGGCACCTGGTGCATGACCAGTGTCGAGGAAGAACAAAGCGCGCTGCTGGGCGGCGGCATCCCACGTAAGCAAGGCTTTACCCTGGAGTTTGTACGCTATGGCGACGACATGCAGAACGTCTGACGGGGATCTGTTGGACACCATCTGTCACAACTACTACGGCCATCTGAGCGGCACGGTGGAGGCAGTGCTCGATGCCAATCAAGGGCTGGCCGATGAGGTTCAGCCGTACCGAGCGGGTGTGGTGATTGTCCTGCCGGACATGCCGGCACCCACCGAAGGACTTGTGATGCTTTGGGATTAGCCAGGCCTGGCTGTCCTTTCCTTCCGTTACGCGTAACGGCCGCCAACATTCCCCCGCGTTGGCGGGGTAACTGGGTGAACCATGACCCCTCGCTTTCGCGTCGTTGCAGACGGTAAGGACATTACTGTGCTGATCAATGACCGCCTGTTACTGCTGAAAACCACTGACAAACCTGGCATGGAGTCGGACGACTTCGAGCTGCGCATCGATGACCGCGACAGCGCCGTGGCGCTGCCCAAGCGCGGCGCCGGCATTGAGATCTACCTGGGCTATGCCGAAACGTCCATGGTGCGGCTGGGCCGCTACATGGTAGATGAGGTCGAGATATCCGGCCCGCCTAACACCATCGTCGTGCGCGGCAAGGCCGGCGACATGCGCGGTACCGGAAAGACGGTGCGCAGCGGTAGCTGGGAAGATGTGCCACTGTCCAAGATCGTAGCCGACGTGGCTGCCCGCAACGGCTGGACGCCGGTGTGCAACGTCTCCACAAATGTGCCCCGGGCTGACCAGCTCAGCGAGTCTGATTTCAACTTCATCACCCGCATTGCCAAGCAGCACGACTGCACGGCTAAGGTGGCCGATGGGAAGTTGATTGTCATGACCCGCGACGGCGGCACCAGTGCGAGCGGCAAGGCCTTGGGCGCCGTCACCATCACGCCCGCCGATGTCAGTCGGTGGCAGTTCCGCTTAGGCGATCGCAACACGCACAAGGCGGTAGCCACCAGGCATCAGGACAAGAAAAGCGGTGAGCTGACGCTGATCAGCCTGGACAACACGGATGCGCCCGACGGGCTGCCTGCGGTGCACACAGACCGTCATATCTACCCCAACAAAACCGCAGCGGAACAGGCGGCCAAAGCCCGGCTGACTGCCTTCAATCGGTCCTCGGCGGGGGTGCGCCTCGAGATGCCTGGTCGTACCGACCTGTTTGCCGAGCGGTCGGTGAACGCCACTGGCTTCAAAGCCGGCATCGATGGTGAATACCTGGTCGACTCGGTCGAGCAGGTATTCACCCAGGCGGGCTGGTCTACCACGGTTGAGTGCAATGGCGGCAAGAAGGGCAAGGCCAAAGCCAAAAGCAAGAAGACGAAGAAATCCAAGGAAGTGAAGGTTCTAGAGCTGTAACTAATTGATCTGCTCCACCACCCGCCGCCATCGAGCGGCCTTTTTTTGCCTGGGAAAAAGCGATGTCCATTACCGAGCAACAACTACTACGCATCATGCCCAACGCCCGCCGCCAAGCGGGCGTTTTTGTTTCCGCGCTGAACGCAGCCATGACCAACCGCAAGATCGACACGCCGAAACGCCAGGCGGCATTCCTGGCCCAGGTCGGCCATGAGTCCGGCCAACTGCAGTACGTGCGTGAATTGGGGAGCGATCAATACCTCAGCAAGTACGACACCGGTCCGCTGGCCGCAAAGCTTGGGAACACGCCTGCAACTGACGGTGACGGTCAACGCTATCGCGGACGCGGGCTGATCCAGATCACCGGTCACGATAACTACTTGCGCTGCAGCCTGGCCCTGTTTGGTGATGAACGTTTGCTGCGCACGCCTGAGCTGCTCGAGCTGCCGCAATGGGCTGCTGAGTCGGCAGCGTGGTTCTGGTCGGTGAACGGGCTGAACGCACTCGCCGATCAAAATCAGTTCACCACCATCACCCGTCGGATCAACGGCGGGCTCAACGGCCTGGAAGATCGGCTGCAGCTGTGGGGCAGGGCGAGGGCGGTGTTATGCGTCTCTTCGACCTGATCCCCGCGCCATACCGGTTCGCTGCAGTCGGTTTGTTGTTGGTGTTATTGGCGGCCGGATCTGCAGCTTTGGCCTGGACCATTCAAGGCTGGCGCTACGGTCTTCAACTGGAGCGCCAAGCCAGGCTCCAGGCCGACACGCTCAAAGAAATATCCCAAGCCTCTGCCTCCCTGCAGCGTACCGAGCAGGACAAGCGTTTCGCGCTGGAACAACGTCTGCAGAACAAAGATGAAACCCACCACAGGGAATTGACCGATGAGCAAACGAAGCAAGCTCGTCTGCGTGATCGCTTGGCTACTGCTGATCTGCGGTTGTCAGTCGTACTCGCCGCCACCGACGCCAACAGCATCTGTTCAGTGCCAACCACTACCACCACCGGCCGCGTGGTTCATGGCCCCACAAGAGCCCAACTTGACCCAGCGCATGCTCAACGAATTATCGGAATCACCGACCAGGGTGATCAAGGACTTATCGCCTTGAGGGCATGTCAATCCTACGTCAGCGAGCTGCGTTCAAATTAACGTGCGCTCAACTCAATATTGTTGACGAGTGGCCTTTTGCCATGCTCTAATGGGCGCGTCAATGGGGTGGTGGAATTGGTAGACACGCCGTTTTACCAAATCGGTGCCGCAAGGCGTACGGGTTCGAGTCCCGTCCCCCCCACTTATTACTAAAGCCTTCGTTAATCGAAGGTTTTTTTTCGTCTCGATTAAAGCTAATTCCCGAATTGAGCTACGTCGACTGAGAGCTCCGCAGGATAGTCCTGACACCGCTCGGCCCAGATACATCTACTCAATCAAAAGAGCGTCCATGGCAGCTGCGTCAACATCTGCCATGGACGCTGTTCCCGCAGAACGTCCCTGCAAGTCCAGCCAAGGCTCCTGCTTCGTGCACAAAGCGGAGCGAGCCTAGCACTGTTTATTCATACAGCAAAGGTCTTGCTTCTATGTCTACACCCATCGTCCCTTGGATGGGCGGCAAACGCCGCCTGGCCGACCGCCTTATCCCGCTCTTCCCACCCCACGAATGCTACGTCGAAGTTTTTGCCGGCGGCGCCGCGCTTTATTTCATGCGTCCCCAGGCCGCTCCGGTTGAAGTCCTCAACGACATCAATGGCGACCTGGTGACGCTGTACCGCGTCGTGCAGAACCACCTAGAAGAATTCGTGCGCCAGTTCAAATGGGCGCTCAGTTCCCGCCAGGTGTTCGAATGGCAGAAGATGACCCGCCCTGAAACCCTCACCGATATCCAGCGTGCCGCGCGGTTCTTCTATCTGCAGCACCATGCTTTTGCCGGCAAGGTGACGGGTCAGACGTTTGGTACCGCGACTACTGGCCCGGCCATCAATCTGCTGAGGATCGAGGAGAACCTGTCTGCTGCGTGGCAGCGGTTGTCCGGCACCTACGTTGAGAACCTTCCTTGGTTGGACTGTGCTGAGCGCTACGACCGTGCACACACCTTTCACTACATGGATCCGCCTTACTGGCAGACCGCCGGCTATGGTGTCGACTTCCCGTTTGAAAACTACGAACGGATGGCCGACTTCATGCGGCGCTGCAAGGGCAAGGTGATGGTCAGTATCAACGACCATCCCGATATCCGACGCGTGTTTAATGGCTTTCACTTCGAGACCCTGGACATTCGCTACACCACGGCCAACCAAAGACAGGGTAGGGCTGAAGTGAGCGGGGAGCTGGTTATCTTGAACTGGGAACCGGCTGCTTTGGGAGGGCTGTTCTGAGTGTCCCTGGCATTTTCCGTGAACACGAAATACGCTGAGGGGTCGGGAGAAATTCCGGCCTTTCGCACTTTCAGGTATGTTAGGATTGATGCTAAATTAGCACTTAGAGTGAAGTATGCCCAAGGCGATTGTTATCGAAGATGAACAGCTTGAACACGCTGTGAGAGTCGCCAAAGTGAGCAGCCAAGAGAACGGTGGTCGCGATGCGGCGCTGCTGCTTACATGCTTTGGTACCGGCATGACCGTGACGGAAATTTGCCGCCTGCGCGTGAGCGATTACCTCACAGAATCAGGCGCTGTTCTGATCGACTCTCAGGTGCGTGCAGAGATTGCCTACAACCATCGTTCTAGGCCGTTGTGCTGGACCAGCAAGAAGTTGACCAATGCCATAGACGCGCACCTTGCCGAACGCCTTGCACGCGGTCATGGGGTTTCAACTAGGGTTATGGCTTTTCGTGGCCTTGATCCTGAGTCGCCGTTGTTCGTGTCCGGGCGTACGGGCGAAGGGTTGAAGATCAGCGCTCAGCGGCGTGACGGCAAGACGTACTACAGCGCGAACCAACTAAGCCGACTCTATACGCGGTTGTTCGGTCTTGCAGGGATCGAGGGGGCCAGCGCGCAGTCAGGTCGTCGGACGCTTGCGGTCAAGCTCAAGAGTCGGGGCATCGACTTGCGGCACATCAGCGAAATACTGGGGATTGAGAGTCTTGAGGCCGTGAAGAAGCTGTGCGCAGGCGCCCCGGCGCGGCTTGGTGACATCGTGAGGAGAATTATTTGATGAGCCCTGCGGCGGAATTCAAAACCTCTAATGGGGGATCGCGATTGATGACCAAGAATCATCAAGCGAGGGGCTGCGCCGGCGGAATTTTTGAATCACAAGGAAGCGCATCATGAGTTTAGAGTTTTTGGAAAATCGCTTTGATGAGGTTAGCTATTTGCAAAATCTCTTGATCGCTCATGCAACCGGGAAGCCAGCCGATTCGGGTGAATATCAACAGCTTCGCCATAAGTTGCTCGGCGATAGCGAGATAAGTAGCAGACTTCCGTCTTGGTTAAGACTTCACAGAGATCTTGAATCGTTCTGGGGCTTCATTCAGCCAAAATTCGCTTCTTATGCCGAACGCAGGACCTATCTTTCGCAACAGTTTACCCCTCTCCTGGATGCGCTTGAGCAGGGTCAAGCTTTGACGTCGTCCGAAGCTTCCAACCCGGTCATGGCTCCTTCGATAGAACCGCTTTCATCGTGGCCTCACACGACTCCTCAGAACAAAATTGTTGAGAGAAATAAACGAAACGTTTTCATCGTTCACGGCAGGGACAACGAGGCGAAGCAGGAAGTAAGTCGGTTTGTTGAAAGCTTGGGATTGATGGCGATCATTCTGCACGAACAAGCCAGTGCAGGGATGACAATCATAGAAAAGATAGAGCGCTATGCAGGTGATGCTGACTTCGCGCTCGTTTTGTATACACCCTGCGATTTGGGTCGAGGCTCTCACGAAAGTAATGTACGACCGAACAATCGGGCTCGGCAAAATGTGGTCTTTGAGCACGGCTATTTAATGGCCAAGCTCGGGAGACAGAATGTGTGTGCGTTGGTAAAGGGACATATTGAGACGCCTAATGATATCAGTGGTGTGGTCTATGTCTCTTTAGACCCGGCAGGGGGGTGGAAAGGGGAGGTAGTAAAGGAGCTTCGCGAATGCGGTTACATAGTCCCTTCCTGGTAGCGTGCCCCCCAGGAATTATCGCTGCGCCCACAAGCCCGCCAGTCGGGGCTAAGCCAGTTGAAGGGCGCCTATTTCGCGTCCGCTAAATCGAAGGAATGAAACATGCCTACCCACGAATCGTTCAGAGGCGAATGGATCGCCGCAGGCTACAAATCAGATATGGGTAGTGCGGTAGCCTGCCATCCACCAAGCGATCACTCGATGATCCGCTTGTACTACCTTACTAGCGTTGAGCACGCTCTCAGCAACATAGAAAAACGGCGTGTCAAAGTTTCTCGTTTTTCTGACCTGAATGATCCCTTTGAGCTTCTCGGCGCGAATTTCAAAGAGCATAAAATGCGCAAGGTCGTCAGGAACTGGAAAGAAGAAAGCCATTCTGCAATGGGCCTACTGTGCTTCGCTGGCGATTGGTCGGAACCTGTAATGTGGAGCCACTACGGCAAGAAGCACACAGGCATTTGTCTGGGATTCAACGTTTGCCGCAGCCTGGTTCAGCAGGTCAGTTACCAGGACGAACGAATCCTCGCCGCGCTAGGCCCCACAACAATCCCAGACGAACTGAGCGAGGAACTGCAACAGCAGTTGCTGTGCACAAAATCAGGAGGATGGCGGTATGAGGAAGAACACCGTCGTTTCGTAAATTTGAAAGATGCCTCAACCGATGGGTCGCTTCATTTCTGGCCAATTAGTGGCGATGTTCAACTGGCAGAGGTGATCCTCGGACCGTTGTGCAAGGAGCCTATTGAATCGGTCAGACAAAGCGTTAAATCCCATTTCCCAAACGCCGTTGTATTCAAGGCAAGGCTGGCATTTCAGTCATTCAAGATCGTGCCAGACGCCCGCACAGTATTCTAGGAAAACGACATGCGAAAAGTAATTCAGATTCAGGCGCTCCGCTTCGCAGGATTCGAAGGTGAGGACTCCGAGCCATCGCAGGAAACCGAGCTTGTTGCTCTTTGTGATGACGGGACGATTTGGTCCAAATGCGGGGTTTTGAACGGCTCCGATTGGGTTCGCGTTGACGACATTCCTCAAACCGACGAATAGCACGGAAATCGGTTACAGCGTGACCTATTGGTAGCAACTACGAAAGTCGCATCAAAATTTAAACGCGTGAGGGGCGTGGCTCCCTCACATTCGGCCACTATTGGTCTGGCATGCCTTCTACTTTTAACCTTTACCGAGAACTCTTATGAAAATGGATTTTGCCCCCGCTTTAAGCGCGCTTGTGCTAACTGCACTGACCAGCACAGCAAATGCGGCCACCCTCACCGAAAGCCTAATGCAGTGCACCTCTTCATTTTTCAACGCACTGTATGAGCATCGTGCGGAGTTGGGCAAGGTGGTCAAAGTTGAACGGGATGCCAACGCTCTCGCCTGGATTATCGTGCCGGATCGCGCCGATCGCGCCAAGGCTACCATTACCTTTTCCAAACCGGTGATCGAAAACGGCTTGCACCTTACGGGGTTCTACGACCATTACTTCGATCTGGGTGAGGAGGGCACTTACTACTTCTGGGGATTTGAGATCGAAGAATCGCGCGAAAAAATAATGGCCGCGACACCTCAGGCTGGCTGGCGAAAGGCCGGTGACTTTTATATTTCCAACCCGCAAATCAAATTGACTGCTACGGGCTCTTGGCAGCCGAACCCAGCGGCTGCCTTGGGTATCGCTCCTGCTCCTGGCAGCGCCGAGAAGGTGGTGATGCTCGGTGATGAAGACGGCAAGTCGCTGCTGATGTGTTCCATTCAGGGGGGCGTCGACGACGCGCTGCTCCGCCAGGAACGGCCCGATCTGGCACGGAGGGGAGCACAATGAAGTTGCTGTTGGCACTGGCAAGCGTGGTTGCGTTGAGTGGTTGTGCACATCAGCCGCAGGTTCCGGCCAAACCACCGGAAATGTTCAAACTGGTCGAAACGGCTGATGTGATCACCTACTTTTCGGCCAAGTCACTCACCCTGTACGACAACAACCCGCATTTGCGTCAGTTCTACCTGATCAATAACTACAAACAGCCCTTGTTCATTGAGTCGCTCAAACACACCATAAGTAGTTCCCGGGCGACAAGGGTGATCAACTGCGAGCGCGATGAAGTCACCGACATTGAGCGTGTCTACTTTTCCGAGCCCTTTGCATTGGGCGTCGAGGTGACAAAAAAACCTGAAAAAGCTCAATGGCGAGCGTTCCCCCGGCAGTCGGTGATTGGAGATTTGCGCGAGATGGCCTGTGGGGTAGATGGCGGGCTACTGGGCACAGCGAGCGCGAAGTAGGCCCGTAGATCGAGAGTTATTTGGTTTGAAGGGAAGAAGCTAATACCTCTGAAAGTTGCACCAGGTAAGACCTGGCAACCATTGGTATAGGAGATGATCATGGACTTAGTAGCTCGCAGAGCCATCGAGAAACACATCACCATCGCAGCGGCCGAAGGCGTGGTCGCAGCGGGTTGCAGTGTTTCCGTTGTTGAAGTTGAAAAGGTATTTCGAACCGATAGTACAGACCCACTCGCGATTGATGCTGCTTTGCATGCATCGGGGGAGCCAGGTTTTCAAGTTAAGCGGGTCATCGACGGAGTTGTGCAAGAGGGTTGGGTCGATTTTGTCGGAGACAAGGGCATTGAAATCACCGCAAACACGAACCTGAAACTACATGGTGAATTGCAGGCGGCCAACGCATTAGCCATACAGTTGGACGTCCAGCGCGTATAGGAAGGAAAACGCGGTACCGCCCAAGCCCAGCCCATGCTGGGCTGGGGCCGTAAAAGGGACGCACGTTGTGTACCCCAATTCAAGGAGAGAAATGTGAAGTACAGCATCGACTATCAGCAACTGCACGCAGGTCATCAGCGCCCTTCGGATGACGGAGATGTCGTCGGCGTAGAGTTTGAAAGTGAATCGGGTTTCGCTCTCATACCCAACGTTGGGGATTTCGTGCATGTCCCTGCCATGGAGGGGCATGTCAGCGTGAAAGGTGTCGTTAAGACGCGTCTCTTCAGCTACACCCGCGTTGGAGAACAACTTTTCTGCGGCATCAATATCGTTGTTGAAGAACGTGACGACATAAACTGGGGTGTTCTGATCAAGGAGTGATTCGGCACGCCTTGCTTAGGGGGCCTGACGAGAGCCGATTCAGCGAGTCGGCTACCGACAGTCACAGTCACAATGGAAAACCCCGCTCAAGCCCAGCATCTGCTTGGCAGTGGCAGTAGAACCAACCCCCTCCGTATCTGCAAAGGAACCCCGTCGATGAGCAACGCCCCGACTTCGCCAAACAGCTTCGAGCATTCCCGTCTGACCGACCTGATCGCCATGCATCAGGCCATTGCAGCGCTGGGCCAGGTCACCGACCTGGCGGCCGGGCAGGCGCAGCAGGCGGCCTTGTATGCCCGCTTAGAGGCGCTGCACCCGACGCTGATCAGCGTCGAGGAGCGCGGTGCGTTCAATCTGCTGATTGGCTCCATGGCTGTCGTGCGCGCCGAGACCCTGGGCGCCAGATCCACATCCCCACATATGTGAAAGCCAGTAACGGAAAGTCCGTTGCATCCACAAGCCCGCAGGTGTGGGCTAAGCTCATAAAGAGGGACGCTTTTCGCACAGCAAACGCCATTACGAATGGAGCAAAAAAATGAGCAGAACACCTAATGATGACCGTAGTGACAGCATGAACCCGAACAACGATGCTTATGACTCAAGCATGGATAATCACTCCAACCAACTCAATCCAAACAACGACGCTTATCAAAGAAACAATGATGATGACGAGCTGGATCAAGGTGATTGTTTTGAACATGGAGAGTGACACAGTTTAATTTGAACGGGTGGCTCGCGAACGAGCCTTTTGCACGTCGGGAATGATGCCTTTGCGCGAATTCGCGCTGTCAGCATCGTCGGCCAGGCCTCCTCTCACATCTTCCTCAAAGACACGCAGTAGTCACGGAAACGTTGAACCGTAAGACAAAAATTTAAGGCCGTTAGAGGCGCTGCGTAGGTTCTGGAGATATTTCGATGAATTTTTTAAAAGTAATATTGGCTGTCACTTTTTTTACCGCTGGGCCCTCATGGGCTGGAGATTTGACTGGGCCTCAAAATAATGCGGTCAGATCAGCGAAGCAGTATCTCAGCATGACGGGCTTCTCACGGAATGGGCTTATTCATCAGCTTTCATCTGATGCTGGAGAGGGTTTCGACGTTTCTGACGCTACGAAAGCAGTGGACAGCATGAACATTGATTGGAACCAGCAGGCGGTTAGGTCGGCGAAGCAGTATCTCAATATGATGGGCTTCTCGTGCAAAGGCCTCATTAAGCAACTTTCCTCAAGTGCTGGAGAAAAATACACGGTGGAACAAGCAACCTACGGGGCAAAACATGCAGATGGTTGCTAAAAACGGCGTGGTTCAAACAATAGTTACATTGGAATTATCGAATTTGCCTACAACTATCGTTCTAGGCGGTTGGGATGAAATAGCAAGAAGTTGACCAATACCATGCACCAAGCATGGTTTGCCCGCGCGGATTTGGGGCGTACCGCTGCGGACAACGTGAACCAGTAGGAAAAGTCGCCCGCTACACCCCAAGCCTCGGTCCTCAAAAGCCGGGGCCGAGGACGTAAAGGCACCGGGAAGGCCGGTAAGCCAAGAAGGAAATGAAAGAATGAAAGTCCCTTGCATCAGCAGCTTTTTGGCGGCCACTCTCCTCGCCAGCGTCTCACTGGCTGCCCAGGCAGACCAAACCCCGACCCTGTGGAAAGTGCAGGTAATGGCTAAAACCCCTGCTGGTCCTCACGAGTTTGTGTTGACCGTTCCAGACGGTGATTGCGTCAGCGCCGATGTTAAAGATGCGAGCGGGACCAAGGCCGCGCTGAAGGTCTGCATGGGTAACACGCCCGCGCCGCATACCCTTTATGGTTGGCTGATTACTGATCCTCAGGAAGCTGCAAAGAACGGCGATGCCAAATTCGAAAAGGGAGAGGCCTTCTCGGTGGGCACTGCGGGCCGATCTGTTGAAGCCGAAAGCTCGCTGTATACAGTGTCGTTTTCTAAGTCATAAGCAGACTAGCTGAGGCGCGGCTTGCAGTGAAGCCTGCGCCTTCTATCGTCCGGACCTAGGAAAAAGCATGGAAGCAACCGATGAGGTTTACCAGATCCTGAGCGACGCTAAGGTCCTTGCTCGGCGGTATTATCACCTCACAGGCAAGCCGCTGGGTGTCACGGGTGAGGTTGCGGAGTATGAGGCTGCTCGAATCCTCAATCTTAAATTGGAGTTAGCTAGGCAAGCGGGGTATGACGCGACGGAAACAAGAGACGGGTCGACTCGCAAGATCCAAATCAAGGGTCGGTATTTCTCCAATCCTCGAATGCGAGGAGCTCGGGTTGGTTCGATCGATTTAAAGCAGTCCTTTGATACGGTTCTTTTAGTGCTGCTCGATGCTGATTACAACGCATTCCAAATATATGAAGCGGCTAGGCCGGCTGTTGAGGCACTACTGACTAGATCTGGATCTAAAGCTAGGAACGAGCGTGGGTCAGTCGCTATCAGCCAATTCAAAGCAATCAGTAAGCTGCGCTGGGAGCGAGTGCCGGTAGCGGCTATGAACCACAAACCCCTTTCGGCGCTGCTGTCATGCCCATCTGATGACCTGATGATCGATTATCACGAGCCAGCGAACAAGCTCGAAAACGGCAAGCTAACTGATCGTGGTGTTGAGGTCTGCTATCGGCTGTTTGATGCTGGTAAAAGTAGGAATGCCGTTGGTGCGGAGATGGCGATTAGCTTCGGCGCGGCAACCCATCGTTTTGAAGCTTGGAAAAAGGTTGGTGGCGTTGATCGCAAGAAGCAGCCCCTTGACTGAGCAATCGAGGATGTGTGATTTGGTATGCCTGAACTATGTGAATGCTTAGAAATTGCTACAAGAGAAACGCTTGTCCTTCTGCTCAAGCAGAGCAGAGGGTACAGACGCCCTACGTCTAATCCATCATCGGATCGAGGGATAGGCTGAACCCTAGCGGTATCCATGGGGCAAAAATGGGGCAAACCGTACGCCAATCTATGCCATCCAATGCCAATTGTGCATTTATGCAATCAGATGCGGGCGGGCGGTAGGGCCAGCAACCACGGGCGTATCCATCAAAACTGCCCCCATACCCCTACACAATCGGCGTGTGGGAGGACAGATCGGAGCTGTTTTTACTCATTAGGTTATAGGCAAATTCGTTGAAAGTGATGGGGCAAAGGTGGGGCGCTCGGCCCAGCTGATTTTGCAATGGGCGCAAGATTAACACGCGAGGTCGGGGGTTCGCAGTCCACATCAAGATAGGTAGGTCGGCCTGGTAAATGCATGATTTATGCATAAAAATGCAAATTAGCATTTGCCAGCCCCAAAAACTCCCGTCACTATGCCCGTTATGCAAAAACGCAACGTTTCTATAGTCTTACGCGAGCTGCTGGACCGCGACCGGATCTCCCCCACGGAGCTTCACCGGCGTACCGGCGTGCCTCAATCCACGTTGTCCCGGATCCTCAGCGGCAAGATCGTTGATCCGTCGGACAAGCACATCTCGCGCATCGCCGGGTACTTCCGCGTGAGCACCGACCAACTGCGCGGCCGCGCGGCGGTGGGGGCTTTGCACGATGACGGGCGCGACCCGATGCATTCGGAACTCAAGGACATAAGCCTGTGGGACGACGACACGCCCGTTAATGATGACGAGGTGTCGATCCCTTTTCTGCGCGAGGTTGAATTGGCTGCTGGATCAGGAAGATTCGTCATCGAGGAAAGCGAGAAGGCCAGCCTGCGATTTGGCAAGCGCAGCCTGCGGCATAACGGTGTGCAGTTCGACCAGGCCAAGTGTGTGACGGTGCGCGGCAACAGTATGTTGCCGGTGTTGCGTGATGGCGCGACGGTTGGGGTGAATGCGGGCAAGAGTGGCATTGGTGATATCGTCGATGGCGACCTGTACGCCATCAATCACAATGGCCAACTGCGCGTGAAACAGCTCTATCGCCTGCCTTCCGGGATTCGCCTACGCAGTTTCAACCGTGATGAGCATCCGGATGAGGACTACAGCTTTCAGGACATCCAGGATGAGCAGATCAGCATCCTCGGTCATGTGTTCTGGTGGGGTATGTACGCCCGATAACCTCCTCACGTAAGACGAAGCCCGCCAATGCGCGGGTTTTTTTTCGCCCGTAGAAAATCCCCAAACCCTCGGTGTGCAAGGCTGAAAATGCATTAATGCATTTTAATGGTAAAAATAAATGCATTTGTGCATTGACTGTATATGCATACATGCATATTCTTCATCTCAAGCCAGCCAACAAGGCCTGGTGGAGGCGGCAAGGATGCTGCCAAGGAAGACAAGGACGGCACGCAACATCGGCAAGGATGCCATCTGAGCGATGGCAGGGACGCCAGGTAACACCGGCAAGGATGCCGACGCTCTTTAGTTTCACCGCATTACAAGAACAGGCAGCGATGAACCGGCCTCAACGGTTCAGAGGGTTGGCAACTGACCCGGGTGTGCAGCGTAAAGCACCAGAAGCAGTTATCCGGCAGACAGGGATCGTGGTCGGAAAAAATTGATGAAAGAACCGTACCGCGCCAGTAGCGCCGACAGTTCGAAGCGGGACCGCATTACTGAAAAGCCCGGGCAACCGGGCTTTTTGGAATGCCTACCTGTAAATGGATTTACCCAGAAACCGGCCCTTTGCCGGCAGGCTCAGCCAGGAGGCGTGACATGACAAACGAGCAGCAAGTGTTAGCGGAAATGCCTATCTGGCTGGTGATCGCACTGGCCCTGGTGGGTGGGGTGTCCGGCGAAATGTGGCGCGCCGACAAGGAGGGCGCCCGCGGTTGGTCGCTGATCCGGCGCCTGGCGCTGCGGTCCGGGGCGTGCATGGTCTGCGGGGTATCGGCGTTGATGCTGTGCTACGCCGCCGGCATGTCGATCTGGACCGCCGGCGCCATAGGTTGCCTGACCGCCATGGCCGGCGCGGACGTGGCCATCGGGCTCTATGAACGCTGGGCGGCCAAGCGCATTGGGGTCAACGAGCCCCCGAACTCTCGCCCGGATCAGCAGTAACCGCTGCAAGGATGCAAGCAGATGACACTTCTCGAAAAACCTTCCCAACTGCCTGTGGCGATTGCGGACGCGCTGAAAAGCGCTTTCCCACAACTGCTAGTAGGCAACCACCAGGACTTCTCCGGAACAGGAGATAGAACCGGGATTTTGATCAGCGTGGAGCGCAACGGCCCGGGGGGGCGCTCCCTTGCCGGGCGCAAGGCACACGCTTTGTCGGTTTCACTCAAGGCCATGGTCGCCAGCGGGTCCGCGCCCTTTGACGCCTGCGACCTGGCCAGCCAATTGATGGACCTGGCCCTGGATAACCGTTGGGGCCTGCCGCCCGATCAGTGCGATTTGCCCGCCACGATTGTCGCGGCGCCTTCTGGTCTTAACGGGGCGGAAACGGACTACGACACCTGGACCGTGTCCTTTACCCAAAACATCTACCTCGGCCCGTCGCTGCTCGAAGATCCCACAGGCAAACCGCTGTTTGCTCGCACCTGGGAAGTCTCCGACATCGACGATCCGGACCAATATCGCCCGCTGCAGGAGTAGCCCATGTTTGACGCATTGTTACGCATGCAGTTGGGGCCGATTGTCGAGCGTTTGGCGGAAATGGAAGCCCAGCTCGAAGACTTGTATCGACGCGCAGAAAGTTTCTGCCGCATTGGCGTGTGTCAGGAGGTCGACGCCGCCAGCAATACCTGCAAGGTCAGCCACGGAGATTTGCTCAGCCCGGCGATCCGGTTTTTTAACCCGAGCGCTGGGGCGCAAACGGAAACCCGTATCCCGTCAGTGGGTGAACAATGCTTGCTGCTCAACTACGGCGGCGGGGAAGGGGGCGCGCAGTCCGTAGCCTTGTTCGGCCTCAACAGTAGTCTCTTTCCGCCTGTTTCCGGTGTTACCTCATTGACGCGACGTCGCCATCAGGACGGCACCCAAAGCGATTACGACGACGCCAGCCACGTCTTCAACTGGGTTAACGGCCCAACCACGTTCAGCGGCTCCCGCGAACAGGTCGACGTCAAGGTCGGCGCCGCCAGCCTGACGATGAATGCCCAGAGCATCACCCTGCAACTCGGCGCCTGCGGCTTATTGCTGGATGCTGCCGGTGTGCATTTGAGCGGCCCGGTGGTGGATCACCAAGGCCGCGTGATCAGTAGCGCATAAGGATTTGCCATGATCGGAATCGATAGGAACACCGGGGCAGCCGTCGATGACTGGCTGCAGTTCGTGCAGCGCGCCACCCGAGCGCTGACCACTCCCGTGGGCACGCGGCAGAAGCGTCCGCTGTACGGGTCGCTGGTCCCACAACTGCTTGGCCAGAACCTTGGCGACGACGTGCTGATCCTCGCCCAAAGCCACGCCGCTCAGGCGTTCTACAACACCCAGAACGGCATCGCCGATTTTCACCCCCAGGTCATCGTCGCCACCCGCCAGGGCGCCGGCCTGTTGCTGCGTTTTGCCGGCACCTGGAAAAACCGCCAACAATCTTTCGAGGTCGTGACATGAGCATGTTGATCCCTGGCCAGAACCAACTGGCGGAACCGGCGATTATCGCGGTCGATGAGTTCGAACCTTTGTTGGCTGAATTCAAGGCCTTCGTCGTCGATTACGTGGCCACCCGAGCGCCGCAAAGCGCCGTCAAACTCAAGGTCAGTCTCGACAACGAAAGCGAACTGCTGACCCTGGCCCTGGAGGCGTTTTGCGTGCGCCTGCAAACCCATGAGCGCAAGTACAACGCCCGCATCAAGCAGATGTTGGCGTGGTGGGCGACCGGCAGCAACCTGGATGCGCGCCTGGCCGATATGGGCCTGGAGCGCCAAGTACTCGACCCCGGCGACCCAGCGGCTTTCCCGCCGGTGCTGCCGATTCTGGAGAGCGACGACGACGCCCGCCTGCGTTACTACCTGGCACCGCATGCCCCGGCGGCGGGGTCGCGGATGCAGTATCGCCGTGAGGTGTTCACCCTTGGCGAGCGGCCTTCGGTCAAGGTGCAAAGCGCCACGCCCGGCGTGGTGACCGTCAGCTACACCTTCGACCCGGACGGCTATGCGGCTCAGGTCAAGGACGGCAATGGTCGGCGCACCGCCCCTGGCGAAGTGATGGTCACCGTGCTTTCAAGAGACGGAGATGGCACACCGTCCGCCGGTTTGCTTGACGGTGTTCGTCGCCATTTCGCACGGCCGGATGTACGCCCGGAGACTGACCTCGTCAGCGTCCAGGGTGCGCAGATTCAGCCCTACAAAATTCGCGTCGTGGCCAAGATCAACGCCGGCCCCGATTCGGGGTTGACCCAAGTCGCTGCGCAGCAACTACTGCAAACCTACGCCGACTCCTGCCATCGCCTTGAAGGGCGGGTTGACCCGAGCTGGATCGACTACGCGATCCACAGCGCAGGTGCCGCGCAACTGCAGATCCTCGAACCGCTGGAGCCGATCATCAGTTCGGCGTTCCAGGCCCCGTATTGCACGGGCGTCGAGGTGGAGGTGCGCACGCTATGAGTGAGCCCAAAGCGAGCCTGTTGCCGGCCAATAGCTCACCGTTGGAAAAAGCCTTGGACCTGGGTTTTGGCCATTTACTGGAGCGGGTCACGCCACCTTTCCCTCAACTGATGGACCCGGATCGTACGCCTGCAGCGTTCTTGCCCTACCTGGCCGCGGACCGTGCGGTGAACGAATGGAGCACCACGGCCCCCGAAGCCGAGAAGCGCCTGACCGTCAAACTCGCCTGGCCCACCGCCCGCCAAGCCGGCACCCGCCAAGCTCTGGAGAACGCCGCCAAAGGCCTGCAACTCAGCCCCGAAGTGCGCGCCTGGTACGAGCAAACCCCCAGAGCCGTGCCCTACAGCTTTGCCGTACGGGCCTGGACCGAACAGCCCTACAGCGAAGCCATCGACGCCCGGCTCGACCGCCGTCTGGCCGACGCCAAAAGCGAGCGCGACATCCTTTCGATCTCCGTGGGCCTTAGCGCCTCTGGCCGCCACAGCATCGGCGCCGCCACGCTGTGCGGCGAACTCACCACGATTTACCCCAACGTCCTGGCAGGGATACAAGCCTCCGGGCGCGCCTTTATGGCGGTCGGCCTCTACACCGTCGAAACCACCACCCTTTATCCACAGGAGCACTAAATGGCTGACTATTACACCCTGCTCACCGACGCGGGGATCGCCTACGAAACCGCCTGCAAGGCTGCCGGCGTACCGATCAAACTGGCGCACATTTCCGTCGGCGACGGCAACGGCGCCGTCTATAACCCTGACGCCAGCGCAAAAGCGCTGAAACGCGAAGTTTGGCGCGGGCCTTTGAGCGCGCTGTTTCAAGATGAGAAAAACGCTAATTGGTTGATGGCTGAAGTCACCATCCCGTCGGATGTGGGCGGCTGGTATGTGCGCGAAGCCGGGCTGTGGACGGATACCGGGATTTTGTATGCCGTGGTTAAGTATCCGGAGTCGTATAAACCGGTGCTGGCGACGTCGGGGTCGGGGAAAGAGTTTTATATTCGCTCGATCTTTGAGACGAGTAATGCGGCGATCGTGACGTTGTTGATTGATGACACGGTGGTGAAGGCGACTCGGGCTTGGGTGATGGATTATCTGGGGAAGGGGACGTATTCCAAGGCTGAGATTGAGACGTTGATTGCTCAGTCTTCGGCGTTGCCGGTGGGGGCGATGGTTGCGTTTCCTGTTGATAAGGTTCCGGCGGGGTTCCTGGAAGTTGATGGGAGCGTGAAGAGTGCTTCGGCATATCCGGACTTGGCGAAGTTTCTTGGTGCGGTTTTCAATAAAGGAGACGAAGGAGCTGGGAATTTTCGACTGCCGGAGTCGCGTGGAGAGTTCTTGCGCGGCTGGGACCATGGGCGTGGTGTTGATACGGGTCGTATGATCGGTAGCGGCCAGGCTCATTCTTTGCAAAGGCACGATCACGCTATGTGGTCGGGTGGCTCCTATGGCAGTACAAATCCAACTGGAGGTGGTGCAGCTGCGGCTTGGGTTAACGGCGCAGTAACGGATATGAAGACGGGCATCACTGGCTCGGATGAAACACGCCCACGTAATTTGGCCGTTATGTGGTGCATCAAAGCCTGGAATGCGCCAATTAATCATGGAAGCATCGACATTGCAGCACTTGTCAGCGAACTCGATGCATTGAAGTCTGCGGTTCCAGTGGGTTCGATTGTTCCATTCCCAAAAGCCGCCGTTCCTCCAGGTTATTTGGAGCTGGATGGTAGTTTGCAAAGCATCGCGGCCTTCCCGGATTTGGCTGCTTATCTTGGAGCGGCTTACAACACAGGTGTTGAGCCAGCCGGCTATTTCCGACTCCCCGAGTCGCGTGGCGAGTTCCTACGAGGTTGGGATCACGGTCGGGGCACTGACCCGTCTCGCTCTCTCGGAAGCAATCAACATGGAACGCTAGTAGTCGCTGATCTGCCATCCAGCGGTCAGGGGGTCACCTCGCATGCGCCCACAGCCTCCCAGGGCGTCGGTGAATATGGGCTTGATCCTACTACTATGGGCGTATGGCCTGGGGTAAAGGTTGTACTGACAGGGGATACACCTACTGTCGTGCCGAGCGACCCGACTTGGATGGTGGGTACATCACGGCCACGCAACCTGGCAGTCATGTGGTGTATCAAAGCATGGAACGCTCCCGTCAATCAGGGGCAGATAGACATCAGTGCGCTAGCGCTAGAGGTATCCAATCTGTCAAATATGGCTGACTTCGCTGTTATTTATCCGGGCGGTGGCAGCAAGGCGAGCCCGGGAGGCGTTGCGGTTAATAGTCGCTACATCGCCGCGAACCCCTTTCCTGGCTATCACGTGTTTTGCACTGCGCAAGTTCTCTACAACGGAGAGTGGGCAAACCCTGAGTTTGGGGATCATTACAGCGGCATAGGCGGCCCTGACCGTTACGGTCATGGCGTGCAGGCCAATCAAATGGGCAATTCGATTGTTGTTCAAACCGGAATGACCGGGCTGATCTATCCGAACTCCTTATCCGGAGCTCCATTTTTGGTAACGGCAACCACTATCGTATCGCCGCTGCCTTGCCGTGTCCTTGTATGGCGATTGAAGGGGGTGATTGCATGAACGTTTATGCAGAGGTGAAGAGTGCTTTTCAGCAGGTAGGAGGCGTTTGCCCGGAAGGCTGGTTGCTCATGCAGAGTGATCGCCCCTCTCCCGATCATATTGCCTCGGAGGATGGCATCTGGAGTGTTCCTGTTCGTTCATCTGACGACCAGCGAGTCACCGAAAGAGCTTGGCGGAACGCTGAGCTGACGTCGGTTACATGGCTGCGCGAGCGTCACCGTGACCAGCAGGAGTTGGGTGTGGATACGACATTATCCAGTGAGCAGTTCGTTGAGTTGTTGGCCTATATGCAGGCATTGCGTGCTTGGCCCCAATCGTCTGACTTCCCAGATAGTGCACATCGCCCAATGTTACCGCGCTGGATCGCAGACCACACCGAATAAACGCCCCGCACTGACGGGGCGTTTTCTTTCCCGATCTTGATATCCGCCGCTTCGAGCGGCTTTTTTGTGCCTGGAGATCCTGCATATGCCCACCCGCCAAACCTACACCGTCCTCATCCCATTCCCCACCGGCGCCGGCCATTGGTCTTCCGTCGGTCAGGAACTCGACCTCCTGGACGTCGAAGCCTCCGCCCTGCGCACCGCCGGCCGCCTGGAACTGACCAGCGTCCTCAACCCCACCCCGGCCAAAAAGGCCACCACCAAGAAGGCTGACTGATCATGGCTGAGGTTTTGAACTTCGAGCACAACGGCATCACCGTCAATGCGACTGAATCCCCTGAGGCCATGGGTGGCCTGGGTGACAACGTGATCGGCTTGGTCGGCACCGCGCCGAAGGCCCATGGGTCGATCCCGAAAAATTCCCCGTTCCGCATCAACAGCTTTACCACCCAAGCGCTGCTGGACCCGACCGGTACCGAGTCGGGTACGCTGTTCCACGCGGTGTACCAGATCCTCAAAGTGGTGAAGGTGCCGGTCTATGTGGTGATCGTGGAAGAGGGCGCCACACCGGTCGACACCCAGAACAACGTGATTGGCGGCGATGAGCCGGTCAGTGGTCGCAAGCTCGGCCTGGCTGCCCTCGCCAGCGTGCCGGAAGACCTGACCATCATTGGCGCTCCAGGCTTTACCGGCGTCAAGGCCGTGGCCGGTGAGTTCGCCTCGTTCGGCAAGCGCATCAAGGCGCGTGTGGTGCTGGATGGTAAGGACGCAAGCGTCGCCGACCAGGTGACCTACAGCGGCGAACTGGGCGGTGCCGACCTGGGTTTCGACCGTTGCTTGCTGGTGCACAACATGCCATCGGTGTACTCCAAGGCCGCCAAGAAAAACGTGTTTCTCTCACCATCGACCCTCGCCATTGCCGCATTGGCCAAGGTCAAGCAATGGGAAAGCCCAGGCAATCAGGTGACGTTCGCCGAGGACGTTTCCCGCGTGGTCGAGTACAACATCCTCGACACTTCCACCGAGGGCGACCTGCTCAACCGCTACGGCGTGAGCTACTACGCCCGCACTATTCTCGGCGGCTTCTCGCTGCTGGGTAACCGTTCCATCACCGGCAAGTTCATCAGCTACGTCGGCCTGGAAGATGCCATCAGCCGCAAGCTGGTCAAGGCTGGTCAAAAAGCCATGGCCAAGAACCTCACCAAATCCTTCATGGATCAGGAGGTCAAGCGCATCAACGACTGGCTGCAAACCCTGGTCGCCGATGAAACCATCCCCGGCGGCAGCGTCTACTTGCACCCCGAACTGAACAGTGTCGAGAAGTACAAGAACGGCACCTGGTTCATCGTCATCGACTACGGCCGCTACGCGCCAAACGAACACATGATTTATCAACTCAACGCCCGCGATGAAATCATCGAGCAGTTCCTGGAGGACGTTCTCTAATGTTTACCAATCGAGTCAGACAGGCCATTGCGGCCACCCTTCAAGGTTTGCCGTTGTCCGCGACGGTCACCTCTTTCTCTCCGCCGAAGATTGACTTCGACATGGAGCCGATGACCGGCGGACGTTTTATCGCAGAGGAAATGGCCAAGAGTGCCAAGGCGCTGAACGCGTCCCTGGAACTGCAAGGCGCCGGCCCGGAAGTCATGCTGGCCCTGGGCGTTCGCCTGGGTGATGACATCCTGCTCAACGTGCGCGAAGCCGGTCAGGACCAGGACGGCAAGACCTATTTCACTTACCACACGGTCGGCGGCAAGTTGAAGTCGTTGGGCGAAACTGCGCTGAAGATGGGTGAAAAACCTGCCACTACGTTGGAGCTGTCCTGCCGCACCTACACCCGCCTGGAAAACGGTATCCCGGTGATCGACATCGACGTGCGCACCCAGAAGTTCGTGCTCAACGGCGTCGACATTCTGGGCGATGCCCGCCGCGCGGTGCTGATGCCTTAAACGCGAGCGTGATCTGAAGTGGGCACGGGCCATGTGGGAGCCGGGCTTGCCCGCGATACAGGCGACTCGGTTTGTCAGTTGTACCGAGCTGACGTCATCGCAGGCAAGCCAGCTCCCACATTGATCGTGTTCGCTCTGAGATATCCGGCATTTTTCAACGATGTTTGAACAAGGAATTGCTCCATGGCCTGGATGCCACCGCTACACCGCCTGCTCTCGCCGATCACCGCCGACACCGGCGCGACGATCGAGCAGGTGCAACTCAAGCCGCTGTACTACGCCGCGCAAAAAGATGCGCTGGCCCGGGCCGGTGAGAACGAGGACGACCAGTTCTTCGAACTGGCGAAACTCGCCACCGGCCTGTCGGAAAAAGAGCTTGATCAACTCAAGCGCCCGGACTACGTGACCATCGCCCAATACGTCCACGAGATGTCGACGCGTCCTGCGTCGTTCTTCCTGGGCGAGCAGTCTGAATCGCCCCACGACCAGCCCGTTCAACTGCTGTTGCCCCTCGATGCTGCCGGCCGCACTTTCACCGAGCTGTCCCTGGAAATGCCCGCCCTGCGCGCCACCAAGGTGATGAAAAAACTCGCCACCAACAAAGAGCGCGCCGAGTTCATCACTGCTCACTGCAGCGGCCTGATGATCCCCGATCTCGCCGGCCTGACCGTGCCCGACTGGACCGAACTGCAGGAGCGCATCGACGATTTTTTAAATCAACCAGCGGCTTTCTTTCGCAACGCGACATCGACGTGATCCTCGATGTGGTGCCGCTGGTTTACTCGGTAAATGAGGCGGAGATCCTGGAGTGGGATGCCGCCAAAGCATTGCGCCGCTACGACATCGCGATCACTCGCCTTGGCGTTAAACAGGAGTAGAGCGGGATGCAAGAAACTAAGTATGGGATCAGGCTCGCCCAGGAGGACTTCCGCTGGATGATCGGCGACGCGGACCTTGGCAATGTGCTCGCGCCGTTTTCCACGAGCGCAGCGGCACCTGTAAGCCTGGAGGGTGCATCGCAGCCGCAGGTGGAGCTGCGCTCTGCGTTGGTCACGCTCAGTGTGGATATCAGCGCCTTGACCCAGGAACAACTGCGGTTGCGCGAGACGTTGGAGACGCTCAACAGTACGTTGTTCATCAACAGCGATGCTCTGGTGCCCAAGGCGACCGATGTCGCCACGAGCGCGCCGAAGGATGAGCCCAAGAAACCCGCTGACGGTGCGGTGATGAGCGCGGTCAAGGCGGCCGGCGGCGAATTGTGGGACGCGCTGACAAGCAAGGTTGCAGAAAAAGCGATTGATCTGGTCTTGGACACGGCTACCAAGAAATACAAAGGTCGCAAAAAAAACGGCGGGCGCAGTGCTGGGGGACTTAACCTGCTCGAACAAAGCCGCCAGGCTTTGGGCGGCTCGTCCATGGGCGTCCAAACGGGGGCGAACCCGCAAGGCTTTCAATCCTTTGCCGGGGCAAGCGTCGCAACGCCAACGCCAACGCAGCCAAACGTACCCTCGGGTGCCTTGACCGATGCCGTCGCCAAACTCGAATCCGTCGGCATTCGGCGTCTCGCGCCACTGAGAACCGCCGAGGCCACCCTGACCGTGATCCAGGGCGTGCGCAACGGCGACGCCAACGCCATCGGCTCAGGCCTGAGTACCGCCGGCGGTGCCTGGGCAGGCGCGTCCGCCGGGGCGGCCATCGGCACGCTGGTTTTTCCCGGCGTCGGTACGGCTGTCGGTGGTGCAATCGGTGGCTTGTTGGGCAGTGATGCGGGCGCGTGGCTGGGTGACAAGCTGTTTGGCCAGAGTGATCGCCTGCCTGCGCCCAATACAGTGAGCAAGGAACTCAGTTCGGCGCGCACGGATGACGTCCAAGTCACTATCGCCCCCAGTATCCAGATCACCGGCGTAAACCCCGCCGACGCCCAACAGGTCGTCAACCAAGTGATCCAGGCCTTGCAATTTCAGTGCATGCCCATGGTTCCGGACGCTCTGGGCATCCGACGCAACGCGGCACTGGCCGATCCAGGAGGTGATTGATGCGACAACAAATGGTGTTAGGCGATTTTATTTTTGGTTTGTCCCGGGGCTTCGCTTATTCCTCGCTTAGCCGTAGCAGCGACGGCGGCTGGAGCGACCTGGCGATTATTGCCAGCAAGTCGCAGTCGCGGCAGAGCGGCCAGAAGCTGGAAAAACTCACATTCAAGGGTATGGCCATGTACGGCGTAGGTATGCAGCGGTTGGACGAATTGCGCGCGCTGCAAAATGAGCGAGCGCCGCTGCCGCTGGTGGACGGCATTGGCCGTAACTGGGGCCTGTGGCGGATCAATTCGGTGCTCGAAACCCAGAGCAATGTGATCGACGACGGCACCGCGATGGTGATGACTTGGACCCTTGAGCTGGAGGAATTCGTCAATGCGTAGAGTCCGAAGTATCGCGGGTGATTCGGTCAACCTGCTGCTCTACCGTGAGCTGGGGCGTTGCGATGATGCGGCCGAAGAAACCCTGTGGCGCGTGAACCCCACACTGACCGAGCACGGTCCCGTACTGCCAGCGGGTGTGTGGGTGATCGTGCCGGAAATGCAAGCGCGGCCGGCAGCGGTTCGGCCTGTTCTGGCGTGGGATTGAGGAGGGTTTATGGCACAGGGATTTACGCCAATCGTAGAGTTCTACGGCGCTAACGCAGCATTGCTCAACCAACGCATCATGCGTTGGAGCCACACCGACGGGGTGGGCATCCAGTCTGATCGGCTCGAACTGACCCTCAATATCGAAGGGCTCGATGGCTTGCCGAGCTTGAGCGGCAAGATAGGCTTGCGCGTCGGTTACAAAGAGTCGGGGCTGGTGGAAAAAGGCCAGTTTCTCATTAGCCAGCGCACACCCGTGCTGTTTCCCATGCGCTTGATGATCATCGCCACTGCGGCGCCCTTCAGCGAAAGTGACCCAAGCGGCTACCGCCAGCGCCGATCAGCCAGCTACGGGCCAACCACTCTAGGGGCGCTGTTTCGCCAACTGGTCAGCCGGCATGGGTTTTCGCCGCGTGTGGCGCCGTCTCTGGAGAGCATTGCGGTGCCTCATATCGACCAATCCAATGAAAGCGACATGGCATTCATCACGCGTCTGGCCAAGCGCTACTGTGCGATCACTAAACCGTTCAACGAACTGTATGTGCTCGCCGAGGCCGGAAAAACCCGGACACTGACCCTTCAGCAATTGCCGGAAGTGAAGTTGTCTGTGACCCGGGACAACCACCCTGGTGATCAAGCCTTTATCACCGCCACGCTCAACGATAAAACGCGGTCGAAATACCAGGGCAGCTGCGTGACGTGGTGGGATGCAGCCGCAGGCAAGCAACACGTCGTTGAAGTCGGGATCGCACCCTTCAAGACCTTGCGCCAGCGCTTTCAGAATGAAGCGGAAGCCCGCGCCGTCGCCGAGGCTGAATTGCGCCGGGTCGGCCGTGAGGGCTTGGAGTTAGTGATCGATTGCCCTGGCAATCCTTTGCTGGCTGCCGAAGGGTTGTTGCGGCTCGATGAGACCTGGCCTGGGTATATGCAGGGGCGTTGGTCGATCACCCAGGTGATTAATGTGGGTGACCCAGTGACGGGGTATCGCAGTTCGATCACCGCGGGCGGTTTGTCGGAATAGACGTTTCTTCAGGGTGAGATGGATGCTGATTACACTGCCACAACTGATTCAAATCCTGCCTGGAGCCTTCCGTGGGGCGAGCCTTTTTCTGCCTGCGTTCAATGCTGCATTTGCCCGGTACGAGATTGACAGCGCTCGTCGTGCGGCAGCATTTATCGCGCAAGTCGGCCACGAGTCCGGGGCGTTGCGCTACGTATGCGAACTGGGCAGCGAGCAGTATCTGAGCAAGTACGACACGGGTCTGTTGGCTGCGCGTTTGGGCAATACGCCCGAAGCGGACGGCGACGGCCAGAAGTACCGGGGCAGAGGCCTGATCCAGATCACCGGGCGGCGCAATTACTTGGCCTGCAGCCGGGCGCTGTTCGGCGATGAGCGTTTGTTACAGGCCCCGACGTTACTGGAGCAGCCGCAATGGGCTGTCGAGTCGGCGGCCTGGTTCTGGCAGAGCAATGGCCTGAACGAACTGGCCGACAAGGACCAGTTCACCACCATCACGCGGCGTATCAACGGCGGGCTCAACGGGCTGGAGGATCGCTTGCGGCTGTGGGCGCGGGCGAAGGAGGTTTTGTGCGTTTCCTGAGTGTGTGCCGACTGATCGGCGTGTGCCTGTTGATGGCCGTTATCTGGCAAGTGCAGTCCTGGCGGTACGGGGCGCAGATTGAACGTTTGTCGGCAACACAGACGCAGGCAGCCCTGCAACAAGAGAGGGCTGAACAGGCCAGACGGCTGGCCCTGGAGCAACAACTCAGCACCAGCGACACACAACATGCTCGGGAGTTAAGCGATGCACACCATCATCAGGCTGTTTTGCGCGACCGGCTGGCCACTGCTGATGTGCGGTTGTCAGTCCTTCTCGACGCATCCAGTGACTGTTCAGTGCCAGCCGTCACCGCCACCGGCAGCCTGGTTCATGCAGCCCCGCGAGCCCGACTTGACCCGGCGCATGCTCAGCGAATTATCGGCATCACCGACGACGGTGATAACGCCCTGATCGCCTTGCGCGCCTGTCAGGCGTACGTGCGCGCCGTCGCCCGCTAGCTTCTTGAGACAGTCCGTCACTTGCGCGTGCGATTGGCTCCTGTAGGGTAAGCAAACCCCCGCCTACGTCTGGAGACGACCGTGAATGAAATCACTCAACTGGCTGCTGAACTGGGTCGCCGTCTACAGGTGCTCAACGCCCATATCACCACTGCCGAGTCCTGCACCGGCGGCGGTATCGCGGAAGCTATCACGCGTATTCCGGGGAGTTCGGCGTGGTTCGAGGCGGGTTATGTCACTTATTCCAATCGGCAGAAGACGCGGCAATTGAATGTGCCGGAAACGTTGTTTCCAAAAGTTGGCGCCGTCAGCCAGGAAGTGGTGGAAGCAATGGTGCGTGGCGCGCAGGAAAAGAGCCTGGCGCGATTTGCCGTCGCGGTCAGCGGTGTGGCGGGGCCGGATGGCGGTTCGCCGGACAAACCGGTGGGCACCGTCTGGCTGGCCTTTGGCGTGGGAGAGGACGTCACGGCCGAACTCGAACACTTTACCGGCAACCGCGACGAGGTCCGCCGACAAACGGTAAAAGCCGCGCTAGAGGGCTTGTTGCGACGAGCTGCAGCAGAAATAGAAAATCAGGGGTAGGCGATCTCCGATCTTTGTGGAACAATACTGTCTACTTATACAGGTGTTGGCCGCCCCGGCCTTATTGATTACGTGAGGACTTTAATGGACGACAACAAGAAGAAAGCCTTGGCTGCGGCCCTGGGTCAGATCGAACGTCAATTCGGCAAGGGTGCCGTAATGCGTATGGGCGATCACGACCGTCAGGCGATCCCGGCTATTTCCACTGGCTCTCTGGGTCTGGACATTGCGCTCGGCATTGGCGGCCTGCCAAAAGGCCGTATCGTTGAAATCTACGGTCCTGAATCTTCCGGTAAAACTACCCTGACTCTGTCGGTGATTGCCCAGGCGCAGAAAATGGGCGCCACCTGTGCGTTCGTCGACGCCGAGCACGCACTGGACCCTGAATACGCCGGCAAACTGGGCGTCAACGTGGACGACCTTCTGGTTTCCCAGCCGGACACAGGTGAGCAAGCCCTGGAAATCACTGACATGCTGGTGCGCTCCAACGCCATTGACGTGATCGTGGTCGACTCCGTGGCTGCCCTGGTTCCCAAGGCTGAAATCGAAGGCGAAATGGGCGACATGCACGTGGGCCTGCAGGCCCGTCTGATGTCCCAGGCGCTGCGTAAAATCACCGGTAACATCAAGAACGCCAACTGCCTGGTGATCTTCATCAACCAGATCCGTATGAAGATCGGCGTGATGTTCGGCAGCCCAGAAACCACCACCGGTGGTAACGCGTTGAAGTTCTACGCTTCGGTCCGTCTTGATATCCGCCGTACCGGCGCGGTGAAAGAAGGTGACGAGGTTGTGGGTAGCGAAACTCGCGTTAAAGTCGTGAAGAACAAGGTGGCCCCGCCTTTCCGTCAGGCCGAATTCCAGATTCTCTACGGCAAGGGTATCTACCTGAACGGCGAAATGATCGACCTAGGCGTGCTGCACGGTTTCGTCGAAAAATCCGGTGCCTGGTATGCCTACAATGGCAGCAAGATCGGTCAAGGCAAGGCCAACTCGGCCAAGTTCCTGGCAGACAACCCGGACATCGCGGCCACGCTTGAGAAGCAGATCCGCGACAAGCTGCTGACCCCTGCGCCAGACGTGAAAGCTGCCGCCAACCGTGAGCCGGTTGAAGAAGTGGAAGAAGCCGACACTGATATCTGAAGCAAACGATGACAGTTGTACTGGATACACTCGTCGCCGTTCGGCGCACCGCGATGGACCTGCTCGCTCGACGCGAGCATGGTCGAGTCGAGCTGACGCGTAAATTGCGTCAGCGCGGCGGGGAACCCGAGATGATCGAAACTGCCCTCGACCGTTTGACGGAAGAGGGACTGCTTTCGGAAGCCCGTTACCTCGAAAGCTTTGTCTCCTATCGAGCCCGCTCCGGCTATGGCCCTGCGCGTATTCGCGAAGAACTGAGCCAACGTGGCTTGCAGCGTGCGGATATCGATCTTGCCCTGCGTGAGTGCGGTATCAGCTGGCAGGCGCAGCTGGAAGACACCTGGCGGCGCAAGTTTTCTGGCCATCTTCCGATTGATGCCAGAGAGCGTGCGAAACAGGGACGCTTCCTGAGTTATCGCGGGTTTTCGATGGAGATGATCAGTCGCTTGTTGAGCGGTCGGGATATGGACGACTGAACGCAGTTGGTCTAGTTAACGGGCGCTGCGACGATTCGACAAGCCCGCTGACTACAACAGTGTGTAGATACCTAAGCCGCCATAAGAAAGGCCCACTATGAAAATAGTGGGCCTTTTTTTTTGCTCAAAAAATCACGCCGGCTCCGGCGCCACCCGCTGCTGAGCCTTCCCCTGAGCCTGCGCCCAGTTCTCCGGTAAATTGATGTAATCCACCAGCTCCCGTAGCCGGCCCTGGTCGCGCCCGTTGAAGTTGAACACCAGTCGCGTCAAATGGCTGAACCTTGGCTCGTCATGTTCTTCGCCGGTATACCCGTGCTGCTGGAAGTCCCCACTCAGCCGCAAGCTGGCAAACTCGCTCTGCAAATGGGCCAATGCCCGCTCACTGAGCGGATGATTCATGCGTACTACAAACTCACGTTTCAACCAGCGCGTGGAGTGGAAGTTGGCATAAAACTGGTTGATCTCTTGCACTGCCTCTTCGGCGCTGTACACCAGGCGTACCAGCTTGAGGTCGGTAGGCAGGATATAGCGGTTGGCTTCCAACTGACTGCGGATAAAATCCAGGGCACCCTGCCAAAACCCGCCGCCTGGCGCGTCCAACAGCACTACCGGTACCAGCGGGCTCTTGCCGGTCTGGATCAGGGTCAACACTTCCAACGCTTCATCCAGCGTGCCGAAACCGCCTGGGCACAACACCAATGCGTCGGCTTCCTTGACGAAGAACAGCTTGCGGGTAAAGAAGAAGTGGAAGGACAGCAGGTTCTCAGTGCCATCAATGGTCGGGTTGGCATGCTGTTCAAACGGCAGGGTGATGTTGAACCCCAGGCTGTGTTCCAGGCCGGCGCCTTCATGGGCGGCGGCCATGATGCCGCCGCCACCGCCGGTGATCACCATCAGGTCCGAGCTTGCCAGCGCCGCGCCGACTTCCCGGGCGAGGGCGTACAGCGGGCTTTCCACTGGGGTGCGTGCCGAGCCGAACACTGTCACTTTGCGGCGACCCTTGAACTGTTCGAGCGCGCGGAAGGCATGGTCCAATTCGCGGATGGCTTGGAGGGTGATCTTGGCGTTCCAGCGGTTGCGGTCGTCCTGGGCCATTCGCAGCACGGTGAGGATCATGTCGCGATACAGGGGGATATTTGGGCTGTTGGGAGCGATCAGTTGGAGTTGAGCTTCGACCTGCTGCGTGAGGTCGGCCCCGTTCTCTTCAAAATGTCGAAGCAGGCGGTCATTCGGTTCGTAAGGCATTCAACGTCTCCTTCTTGCAGGGCCCGGGTGGCCGACGAGAGGTTCGCCGGAGGCTACGACACTGCATGTGTCGCTGCTTGCCGCAGGGGGCAACCTTCTTTTGCCCTGAAAATGTTACAGAACAGCATGAACAGTGCTGTGAATAAATGGCTGGAGTGACTTGATCATGGGCCGAAAAACCCTTGGCTGGCAACCACTTATTGGTCACTCAATAGGGGGGCTTAGTTGCCTGGAAGGAGTTGGCGCGGGGGGAGTGCGCGCTGCCGGACGGCGGCGCGCGGAGGTAAAACGGCTACTTTTTCTTTTTCGCCGCAGCCGGTGCCGGGCAATCTGCTTCAACGAATTTGACCGACGCCACAGGACGGTTGGTCTTGTTCTCGGTGATTTCGTAGCGCATCACTGCACCTTTGGCCATCAGCTCGCGGTAGCCTTTGTTCAGGCACACGCTTTGGCCAAGCTGGAAGTACACAGCCTTGGGGTTGGCGCGCATCTGTTCGGCGCGGTCGGACATCACGCTCAGGTGATCGATCAGTTGCATGCCTTCAACGGTGTAGGCCACTTCCAGGGTTTTTTCGTCGATTTCCCGGGGCAGGTCCTTATTGCTCTCAGCCGCGACGCTTTGCAGCTTCCTGTTCATTTGGGCCTCCAGCAGCGAGGCCGCCTGGGCGCACACGGGCAATACCAGCGCGAGGGCGACGGATGGGGCGACAAGACGCAGCATGGAACGCAGCATGAAACTCTCCTGATTCGGTTACTGGTGCATAGACCAGCCACTGTGCTGTGCGTTCAGTGGCGCGCAATTATAGGTGAGCCCTTGCCACTACAGCCAGGCGTATCGCTGGTAAACTGCGGCCACTTAAGCCTTTCACGAGTTTCCAACGTGTCGATTTACCCGTTTCACCGGCGCATCCGATGAGCCACGCCGTCTCCCGCCTGCGTACCCAGCGTCTGGCTCGCGCCGTGCGGCCGTTCCTCAATCGTGGTTCGCGTGCCGAACGCTGCCCCGGTTGCCGGGTTATTCCGCAATACTGCCTGTGTGCCTGGCGCCCCAAAGTCGAGGCCCGATCTGCCATGTGCCTACTGATGCATGACGTGGAACCGATGAAGCCCAGCAACACCGGCTGGCTGATCGCCGACGTAATTGACGACACCACCGCATTCGCCTGGTCGCGCACTGAAGTCGATCCGGACTTGCTCACCTTGTTGGCCGATCCGCAGTGGCAGCCCTACATCGTGTTCCCCGGTGAATTTGTGACGCCCGAGCGTGTTGTCAGTGAAGTAAAGGTGGAGGAGGGCAAGCGCCCGTTGTTCATCTTGCTGGATGGCACTTGGAGTGAAGCGCGCAAGATGTTCCGTAAAAGCCCCTACCTTGAGCATTTGCCGGTACTCAGCCTGGCGCCGGAGCAACTGTCGCGCTACAAACTGCGCCGGTCCAAGCGTGATGATCATTTTTGCACCGCCGAAGTCGCCGCCCTGTGCCTCGAACTGGCCGATGACCAGGCTGCCTGCGAAGTACTCGATGCCTACCTCGACGTGTTCAGCACGCATTACCTGGCGGCCAAATTCCAGTTACCCCTGGACCCGACGGACATCGTCCATACTCGTCTTGCTCCCTATATACCCGCGGGATAGCCAGACGACGTTTGCATGATGGCACCCTCAACCCGCACGCCGCTAAAATGCCCGTGGGCGTAGTGCTTGACCCCCCAGGCTACGCTGGGCATGCTGAGCGCCGATTGGGGTGCAACCGTGAATTTTCGACGTCGTTTCAGGTGCTTTTGACGTCGAGCGTGCCCTGTGGCGACAGCTGCCTGGCTGCCGCCTTGTGTACTGGCGAGCCCTGAACCCATCAGGGCTCCCATAAAAAACAGGATCATTTAATCAATGGCCACATACGAAATCCTGATAGCCGATGACCACCCGCTGTTTCGCAGTGCGCTGCATCAAGCCGTGACCCTGGGCCTTGGCCCGGACGTGCGGCTGGTCGAAGTGGCCAGCATTGCCGAGCTGGAAGCCCGCCTTGCCGAAAAGTCCGACTGGGACTTGGTGCTGCTCGACCTGAATATGCCCGGTGCCTATGGTTTTTCCGGGCTGGTGCTGTTGCGCGGGCAATACCCGCAGATCCCCGTGGTGATGGTTTCGGCCCAGGAAGACGCCGATGTGGTGGTGCGCTCCAAGGAGTTTGGCGCCAGTGGTTTCATCCCCAAGTCCAGTGCCATGGAAGATATCCAGAAAGCCGTGCGCACCGTGCTTGACGGCGATGTGTCCTGGCCGCCGCAAGCGTTTGAAGAAATTAACGTGTCCGACGAAGCCAAGGCCGCCCGCGATGGACTGGCCAGCCTGACGCCGCAGCAGTTTCGTGTGCTGACCATGGTTTGCGAAGGTTTGTTGAACAAGCAGATTGCCTACGAGCTGAGCGTATCGGAAGCGACTATCAAGGCCCATGTCACGGCGATCTTCCGCAAGCTGGGCGTGCGTACGCGCACCCAGGCGGCATTGCTCCTACAACAACTTGAGTCAATCTCGCAGCATTAAGCGTTCAGCGGTTCACGCTTTTTTGACTTGGCGTGATCTAGTTTCCCCACTTCTTTGGTTCAGTTGCCTACGTCTATGTCGCCTTTTAAGGGTCAAACCGGTATCAAGCGTATCTTTAATGCAGGGGGCTATTCCCTGGATGGCCTGCGCGCGGCCTTCACCGGCGAGGCAGCATTCCGCCAGTTGGTGTTGCTGAACGTCATCCTGATCCCGCTGAGCTTTTTCCTGAATGTCAGCCGCGTCGAACGCGCGTTGTTGATCGCCGTGTGCCTGCTGGCCTTGATCGTCGAGCTGCTCAACTCGGCGGTTGAAGCCGCCATCGACCGCATCTCCCTGGATCGCCACCCGCTGTCGAAAAACGCCAAGGACATGGGCAGCGCTGCGCAGTTTGTCGCGCTGACCATGATCACGCTGGTGTGGGCTGTGATCCTGATCTAAGGCTTAGGCAATGCTCGGCAGCACGATCTCGTCGCTGCGCTGGACTCCAGCGGTAAAGGCCCGGCAAAGTTCCAGGAACTCGCGCATCGCTGAGGTCTGGTACTTCTGTTTATGCCAGATGAAGTAGAACTGCCGGGCCAGGTCCAGGTCCGGGGTTTCCACCGGTACCAAACTGCCACGTCGGAACGCGTCGCGCAGCGCCAGCCGCGAAATACAGCCAATCCCCAACCCTGACTCCACCGCCCGTTTGATGGCCTCAGTGTGTTCCAGCTCCAGGCGGATATTCAGCGCGCTGCGGTGATGGCGCATGGCCTGGTCAAACGTCAAGCGCGTGCCAGAGCCTTGTTCGCGCAAAATCCAGGCTTCATGAGTCAACTCTGCCATGGTCGCCACGCCACGCGTGGCCAGGTGATGCTGCGGCGCACAAAACACCACCAGCTCATCTTCCACCCAGGTTTGCACCTCGATGTCCGGGTGGCTGCAATCGCCTTCGATTAGACCCAAGTCAATTTCGTAGTGCGCGACTTGGTGCACGATATGTGCAGTGTTCTGCACATGCAGCTTCACCTGGCTCTCGGGATGTTGCTGCATGAAGCTGCCGATCAGCAGCGTGGCGAGGTAATTTCCAATGGTCAGGGTGGCGCCGACCGCCAGGGAGCCAAAACCGGACTTGCCGTTAAGCAGATCCTCGATCTCCTTGGCCTGGTCCAAAAGCGCCACGGCCTGGGGCAACAGCTGATGACCGAGGGCGTTGAGGCTCAGGCGCTTGCCCGCACGGTCGAATAATTGGCAGCTGGATTGACGCTCCAGCTCGGTGATCGAGGTGCTGGCGGCGGATTGAGATAAAGCCAGAAGGCCAGCAGCGCGGGAGACGCTTTCCTGCTGGGCGACGGCGACGAAGACTTGCAGTTGACGGAGAGTAAATCGCATATCGATATAACCGATAACCCTTATCTTAATAATCCAGTTAACAGATATTGTCGCCGCCATTAGAATGCTGTGCAATTGCGCATCTACACCTTTGGCGCAGACCCATTTCCAGGAGTCCCCCGTACATGAGCAACATGAACCACGAGCGTGTCCTCAGTGTTCATCACTGGAACGACACTCTGTTCAGCTTCAAGTGCACCCGTGATCCGGGCCTGCGCTTCGAGAACGGTCAGTTCGTGATGATCGGCCTGCAACAGCCCAACGGCCGCCCGCTCATGCGCGCTTACTCCATTGCCAGCCCGAACTGGGAAGAGCATCTGGAGTTCTTCAGTATCAAGGTGCCAGATGGCCCGCTGACTTCCCAATTGCAGCACTTGAAGGAAGGCGACGAGATCATCATCAGCAAAAAACCGACAGGCACCCTCGTGCTTGACGATTTGAAGCCGGGCAAACACCTGTACCTGCTCAGCACCGGTACCGGCCTTGCTCCGTTCATGAGCGTGATCCAGGACCCGGAAACCTACGAGCGCTTTGAAAAAGTGATCCTGTGCCACGGCGTGCGTTACGTCAACGAAGTCGCTTACCGCGAATTCATCACCGAGCACCTGCCGCAGAACGAATTCTTCGGCGAGGCCTTGCGTGACAAGTTGATCTACTACCCAACCGTAACCCGCGAGCCCTTCGAAAACGAAGGCCGCCTGACCGACCTGATGCGCAGCGGTAAGTTGTTCAGCGACATCGGCCTGCCACCGATCAACCCCGAGGACGACCGCGCCATGCTGTGCGGCAGCCCGAGCATGCTGGATGAAACCAGTGAGGTGTTGAACAGCTTCGGCCTGAAAGTGTCGCCACGCATGCGTGAGCCAGGTGATTACCTGATCGAGCGCGCGTTCGTCGAGAAGTGATGCTGGGTTAGTAAAAATACAGACCAAAAAATGCTTCCGGTTTCTTCAGCTGGCTGGAAGCACTTCCAACACACAAATCAGCCCAGCCTCGGGATAGTGCCAACGCACATCCACATCCCAGAACTGCGCGCCATACTCTCGCTCCGGCCCCGGCGTCTGATACGCCGGCCGTGGGTCCTGCGCCAGGCACTGTTCAATCAACGCCACCAGCGGCTCATCCAAGCGCTGAGCGTGGCTCTGCGCCTGATGCAGCGCAGTCTTCAGCCATTGCACGGGAATCAGCTGCGGCGCAGCGCTGGCGATCCCGTTGGTGGCCGTGTCGACAATGTCGGCATACGGCACATACGGTTTGATATCCAGTACCGGCGTGCCATCAAGCAGGTCTATCCCGGAAATCCACAATCGCCCTGGCTCGACCCTGTCCAGTTTCACCACCGACTGGCCAATACCATTGGGGCGATGAGTCGCGCGGGTAGCAAACACGCCCATGGAGGTGTTGCCACCCAAGCGCGGCGGGCGCACTTTCAGGCGTGGCTTGTCTTCCAGGGCCTGGTGGAACAGAAACAACAGCCACACATGGCTGACCTGCTCCAGGCCCTGCACCGCCTCACCCCCGTCGAACGGCGCCACCAATTCCAGCACGCCCCGCGCGGCGGGTGCCAGCTGAGGTTGGCGCGGGATCGCGAACTTCTCCTTGAAGCAGGAGCGCACGAAACCGACGGGCGAGACGTGGTAATTCATGGCTTACGCACGAACCCGCAGGGTCAGGCCCTTGAGGAAGTTGCGCAGCAACTGGTCACCGCAGGTCCGGTAGTTGGTGTGGCCGAACTTGCGGAACAGTGCGCTCAACTCAGGCTTGGACACCGGGAACTCGGCCGCCTTGAGGATGGCGTGCATGTCGTCTTCCTTCAGTTCAAAGGCCACGCGCAGCTTCTTGAGGATGATGTTGTTGGTGATCGGGGTTTCAATCGGCTGCGGCGGACGGCTTTCGTCCTTGCCGCGCTTGAAGATCACCAGGCCATCAAGGAAGTGCGCCATGACTTCATCCGGGCAGAACACGAAACCTTCTTCCTCATCTTTCTTGAGGTAGGTCAGCAGGTCTTCCTTGGTTACGTCCATGCCGCCGAGCTTGGTGATCTCGACCATCTTGTTGTCGCTGATGTCGAGCATGTAGCGCACGCTGCGCAGTACGTCATTGTGAATCATGGTGGGCAATCCTGGTTTTCAACGGTGGACACCGCCCAGGCAGGCGGTGTCGATAATAGGGGAGCGGCTTAGAACTTCTCTTTGCCGGACAGGTAACGCCATTGGCCAACCGGCACTTTGCCGATGGACACGCCGCCGATGCGGATACGACGAATGGCGATGACCTTGAGGCCAACCGCTTCGCAAAACAGCGCGATTACACCCGGCTGCGGGTTTTTCATTGCAAAGCGCAGGCGGTTTTCGTTCTGCCAGCTGGCTTTGACGGCCGGCAGTTCCTTGCCTTTGTATGTCAGGCCGTGGTTCAGGCGGTTGAGGCCGTGGGCAACCATGTCACCCTCGACTTCCACCACGTATTCCTGCTCGATCTTGGCGGCATCGGCGGTCAGCTTGCGCAGGATCTTCCAATCCTGGGTAAACACCAGAAGGCCGCTGGCCTTGGCTTGCAGGTCGGCGCTGGCGGTCAGGCGCAGGAAATGGCCCTTGAGCGGGCGCTTGCTAAAGCGGTGTTCTTCCGAGAGTGTTTCGGCGCTGATCGACGCCATGGCCGTTTCGGCATCCACGCCCACAGGGGCGTGCAGCAGGATGGTCACCGGCTCAGGCACGGTGGCCTTGGCCTCGGGGTCGAGTTCGACCGTCTGGGTGGTGACCTTGAACTGCGGCTCGTCAATCACTTCACCGTCCACCGAGACCCAGCCGCCTTCAATGAACAGCTCAGCCTCCCGACGGGAGCAACCGACCAGTTCGATTAGACGTTTGGAGAGGCGTATGGGGTCAGTCATGACAAGGGCCGTAACAAAAGGGGGCGGCTATTGTACCTGCCTGGAGCCGGTTAATCCCGGCCCTATTTCATTTAACCCTGGCGGGCCTGTTGTTGCGCCTGGCGCAAACGCAGACGCAGCAACGGATAAGGCTGGCCGAGGCCATCATGCTCCGTGCGTCCGACTACCTCGAAGCCTTGCTTGAGGTAAAAGCCCAGGGCCTGGGGGTTCTGTTCGTTTACCTCGAGTTCGTCGGCGTTCATGCGTTCAATGGCATAGCGCAGCAATTGCCGGCCAAGGCCCTGGCCGCGGCGCTGCGGGTCGATAAACAGCATTTCGACCTTGCCCGCGGCCACGCCAGCGAACCCGGTGATGCATTGGTGCGAGTCCTTGGTGCAGATCAGCATCACCGTGTCCAGATAATGGGTCAGCACCAGATGCCTCAGCCGCTCGATGTAGCTGTCCGGCAAAAAATCGTGGGTGGCCCGCACTGAGGACTCCCAGATTTCAGTCAGTTTTTGATAATCGCTGGTTTTGGGGGTATGGATAACCGAATGCTGACGCATGCCGCTGCTTCCTGCCAGTGATGGGCGATGGGCAAACGATAGACCTAAAAAAGCCCCACATCTTGATCAGATGCAGGGCTTTTGATTTTGTCGCCTATCAGTCGCGCTTTTCAGCCCACAAATCGTACTCGTCGGCGTCCGTCACGGTGCACCAGACCTTGTCACCCGGCTTCAAACCGCTGGCATCGTCGATAAACACGTTACCATCGATTTCCGGCGCATCGAAGAAGCAGCGGCCAACCGCGCCTTGCTCGTCGACTTCGTCGATCAGCACTTCGATTTCCTTGCCGATGCGCATTTGCAGGCGCGCCGAGCTGATAGCTTGCTGGTGAGCCATGAAACGCTCCCAACGGTCCTGCTTGACGTCGTCCGGCACTACGGCCAGGTCCAGCAGGTTCGCCGGGGCGCCTTCAACCGGCGAATACTGGAAGCAGCCGACGCGATCCAGTTGGGCTTCTGTCAGCCAGTCCAGCAGGTACTGGAAGTCTTCTTCGGTTTCGCCGGGGAAGCCGACGATGAAGGTCGAACGGATGATCAGCTCCGGGCAGATCTCGCGCCAGTTCTTGATGCGCGCCAGGGTCTTGTCCTCGAACGCCGGGCGCTTCATGGCCTTGAGCACTTTCGGGCTGGCGTGCTGGAACGGGATGTCCAGGTACGGCAGGATCTTGCCGGCGGCCATCAGCGGGATCAGCTCGTCCACGTGCGGGTAGGGGTAAACGTAGTGCAGGCGCACCCACACACCCAGGCTGCTCAAGGCTTCGCAGAGTTCGGTCATGCGGGTTTTGACCGGCGCGCCGTTCCAGAAACCGGTGCGGTATTTCACGTCGACGCCGTAGGCACTGGTGTCCTGGGAGATCACCAGCAGCTCTTTCACACCGGATTTGACCAGGCGCTGGGCTTCGTCCAGTACGTCACCCACCGGACGGCTGACCAGCTTGCCGCGCATCGACGGGATGATGCAGAAGCTGCAGCTGTGGTTGCAGCCTTCGGAAATCTTCAGGTACGCGTAGTGGCGCGGGGTCAGCTTGATGCCTTGCGGCGGCACCAGGTCGATCAGCGGGTTGTGGTCCTGGCGTGGCGGCACCACCTGGTGCACGGCGTTGACCACCTGCTCGTACTGCTGCGGGCCGGTCACCGCGAGCACGCTTGGGTGCACATTACGGATATTGCCTTCTTCCACACCCATGCAGCCGGTCACGATGACCTTGCCGTTTTCCTTGATCGCTTCGCCGATCACTTCCAGCGACTCTGCCTTGGCCGAGTCAATGAAGCCGCAGGTGTTGACCACCACCACGTCAGCGTCCTGGTAGGTGGACACGACGTCATAGCCTTCCATGCGCAGTTGCGTGAGGATGCGCTCGGAGTCAACCAGAGCCTTCGGGCAACCCAGGGAAACAAAGCCAACCTTGGGGTTGGCTTTTGCGATGGTGGTGGACATGTCTAACCTCGGTATTGAATGACGCTGCCGGTCGTGCACGACGAGACAACGGATGGGCACTTGAAGTGTGCCTCTGATCAAAAAGTGCGCAATTCTAGCGACGGGCAGCGCACTTGACCAGCTTTATGCAGCGAAAAGCGACGAGTGCTGCGCTATGCTTCGCGCCGTTGCGCGTAGGTAAAATCCTAAGGTCAACAAAACGTCTGTTACGAGAAGTAAAACAGCGCATGCTAGGGTCAGCTTAGAGGCGTTGTTTATAAAGACCGCAGGTCAGAAGGGCAGGAGTGGTTGATGGGTCAGGCAAGTAGTCCGGCGGCAGGTGCCGAGCATTCCACCGCAAAGCCGATTGGCATGCTGGTGGCAGCGGTCGGGGTGGTTTACGGTGATATCGGGACCAGCCCGCTCTACACCCTTAAAGAGGTGTTCAGCGGCGGCTATGGGGTTCAGGTCAACCATGACGGTGTGTTGGGGATCCTGGCGCTGATCTTCTGGTCGCTGATCTGGGTAGTCTCGATCAAATACATGCTGTTTGTGCTGCGCGCCGACAACCAGGGCGAGGGCGGCATCATGGCCCTGACTGCACTGGCGCGACGGGCGGCGGGGGAGCGCAAGAAGCTGCGCAGCTTCCTGGTGGTGTGTGGCCTGTGCGGCGCGGCGCTGTTCTACGGCGACAGCATGATCACCCCGGCGATTTCCGTGTTATCGGCGATTGAAGGCCTGGAGCTGGCGTTCGACGGCTTGGAAAAATGGGTCGTGCCCATCGCCCTTGTTGTGCTGGTGGCCTTGTTCCTGATCCAAAAGCACGGCACTGACCACATCGGCAAGCTGTTTGGGCCTGTGATGGTGACCTGGTTCCTGGTCCTGGGCGGTCTCGGTGTGTATGGCATCACCCTGCATCCTGAGGTGCTCAGTGCCATGAACCCGATGTGGGCGGTGCGATTCTTCGAGGCTCACCCGGGCATTGGCGTGGCTATCCTTGGCGCGGTGGTGCTGGCACTGACCGGCGCCGAAGCACTGTACGCCGACATGGGCCACTTCGGCCGCAAACCCATTGCCCGCGCCTGGTTCATGCTGGTGCTGCCGGCGCTGGTACTCAATTATTTCGGCCAGGGCGCGATGCTGCTGGGTGACCCGGAAGCCGCGCGTAACCCGTTCTACCTGCTGGCACCCAGCTGGGCGTTGATCCCGCTGGTGGTGTTGTCCACCCTGGCCACGGTGATTGCGTCCCAGGCAGTGATTTCCGGTGCGTTCTCGTTGACGCGCCAGGCGATCCAGTTGGGGTACATCCCGCGCATGCATATCCAGCACACCTCCAGTGCCGAGCAGGGCCAGATCTACATCGGCGCGGTGAACTGGTCGCTGATGGTGGGTGTGATCCTGCTGGTGCTGGGTTTCGAATCCTCCAACGCACTGGCGTCGGCTTACGGCGTGGCGGTAACCGGCACCATGCTGATGACCACGATCCTGGTGTCGGCGGTGATGTTGCTGCTGTGGAAATGGCCTCCGATTCTGGCCGTGCCGGTCTTGGTCTGCTGCCTGCTGGTGGACGGGCTCTACTTCGCTGCCAACGTGCCGAAGATCATCCAGGGCGGTGCCTTCCCGGTTTTGGCGGGGATTGTGTTGTTCGTGCTGATGACCACCTGGAAGCGCGGCAAACAATTGCTGGTGGAGCGCCTCGACGAAGGCGGCCTGCCATTGCCGATTTTTATCAGCAGCATTCGCGTCCAGCCGCCCCACCGGGTGCAGGGTACCGCCGTGTTTCTCACCGCACGCCCGGACGCTGTGCCCCACGCGCTGTTGCACAACCTGCTGCATAACCAGGTGTTGCATGAACAAGTGGTGTTGCTGACGGTGGTCTACGAAGACATTCCTCGCGTGCCGGCGGCACGGCGCTTCGAAGTGGATGCCTACGGCGAAGGCTTCTTCCGCGTGATCCTGCACTTTGGTTTTACCGACGAGCCGGACGTGCCCGAAGCGCTGAAGTTGTGTCACTTGGATGACCTGGATTTCAGCCCGATGCGCACCACGTACTTCCTCAGCCGCGAGACGGTGATCGCCTCTCGCATCAAGGGCATGGCGCGCTGGCGCGAGGCGTTGTTCGCGTTCATGTTGAAGAATGCCAACGGCAACCTGCGCTTCTTCAAACTCCCGGTAAACCGAGTGATCGAGCTGGGCACCCAGGTCGAAATGTAAGCTTTTGCAACGCGGGAGTCGGTAATCGGCTCCCGCTTCTCTTTCTGAACCCTGTGCAATCCAGCGTTGTCGACTAGGCTCTAAGCACTGTTGAACAGTGCCCATAGAACCCAGAAGAGGTGCGCCATGAGTCAGCTGCTCGAACCCTATACCCTGCGCCAATTAACCCTGCTCAATCGCATCGCGGTTTCGCCGATGTGCCAGTATTCGGCGGTCGACGGCCTGGCCAACGACTGGCACCTGGTGCATCTTGGTAGCCGTGCGGTCGGCGGTGCGGGGCTGATTTTTACCGAAGCCACCGCTGTCACCGCTGATGGCCGCATCACCGCCCAGGACCTGGGCTTGTGGAACGACGCGCAGATCGAACCGCTGCGACGCATCACGCGTTTTATTGCAGCCCAAGGCGCGGTGGCCGGCATTCAACTGGCTCACGCCGGGCGCAAGGCCAGCACCCATCGGCCCTGGATCGGCAAGCATGGCAGTGTCAAGGCGGAGGAGGGCGGCTGGGTGCCGGTAGGGCCCTCGCCGATTGCCTTCGACCCTCAGCACACTCAACCCACACAGTTGGATGAGGGGCAGATCCAACAAGTCATCGCCGATTTTGTCGCCGCCGCCAAGCGTGCGTTGACCGCGGGTTTTGAAGTGGTGGAAATCCACGCGGCGCATGGTTACCTGTTGCATCAATTCCTGTCGCCGATCAGCAATCAGCGTCAGGACAAGTACGGCGGATCGTTTGAAAACCGTATCCGCCTGGTGCTGCAGGTCACAGAGGCCGTGCGTGAAGCCTGGCCTCAGGAGCTGCCGTTGTTTGTGCGGGTGTCGGCCACCGACTGGGTGGAAGATGGCTGGAACCCCGACGAAACCGTGGAACTGGCGCGTCGCCTGAAAACCCTTGGCGTGGACCTGATTGACGTATCGTCCGGTGGCACGGCCGCTAATGCCGAGATCCCCACCGGCCCCGGCTACCAGACCCGTTTCGCCGAGCGGGTGCGCCAAGAGTCGGGCATGGCTACCGGCACCGTTGGCATGATCACCGAGCCGGCCCAGGCCGAGCACATCCTGCGCACCTGCCAGGCCGATATCATCTTCCTGGCACGCGAGCTGCTGCGTGACCCTTATTGGCCGCTGCATGCCGACGACGACCTGGGCGGGCGCAAGGCGATCTGGCCGGCGCAGTATCAAAGGGCGACCCATCGCGACCAGCCGATTCATGAGTCGGATCTGCGCGACTAATCCGCTGTTGGCGCTGACTGAAACCCACCCTGACCCGGTGGGTTTTTTTACGCGCGCAGGTGTCGGATATGTCTGTAGGTATTTGTTACCTAAGCAATTTATTTAAGTTAATACTCTAAAAAAATCCCACACGAGAGCAGTTTTTTTCTACGCTTAGGGTAAGCCTGATTTCTGGCCCAGGAAGTCAGTGGGTTTGCTCACTGAGGCATTGCGCTTCATGGGAGGCGGGTAATGGGCAACAGGAGTATTCGATGGATATCAGGAGAACCAGTCCATGGCCAAGTCCGATGGTGTAGCGGGTATGGTGACGTCTTTTCTGACCCGCAGGATGTCGTTGCGGGGCCGAAGGTTGAGCTCAGATGAAATGGAATTGCTGGCGCAGTACCGCGCCCTGACCGAGAGCGATCAGATGGCAATGCGCTATTTGATTGGGGCGATGAAGAGTGTGTCGCGGTTCTGAGGATCGTCGTTAAACAAGGTGGGAGCTGGCAAGCCAGCTCCCACCGGTATCAGCTGTACTTGCGCTGGTCCGGTGCCGGCGGGAAGTACTGATACAACCAGGTTTCACTCAAGGTGCGGTCCTGGGTACGGATAAACAGGCGCAGTTCCACCGGCTCTACGCTGTCGCTGGTCGGGTACCAGTCGAACAGGATGCGGTAGCCCTTGATGTTATCCAGCACCAGCACGCTGAAATCCTTGACCTGGCCATGGGAGCACGTCACCACGGGCTCAATCCCCGTGCCGGGTGGCAGGCGGTCCAGGCCACCGCCCTTGAAGTCCACGGCGAAACGGCGCGCCCACACCTCAGGGTAGTGCTCTCCCGGCGCCCAACCTTCGATAAAGCCACCCATGCCTGAGCGGGTCGCGTCTACCTGGGCCAACGGCGTGCTCACCGGTGGCAGGGCGCTCCAGTACAGCTTGTAGCCGTAGTTCAGTGATTCGCCGGCTGCCACGGGTTTTTTCGGGGTCCAGAAGGCCACGATGTTATCGAGGGTCTCGCCGGTTGTAGGAATTTCCAGCAGGTCGATGGAGCCTTCACCCCAGGCCGTAGTGGGTTCGACCCATAGGCTCGGGCGTTTGCTGTACCAGTCCACGGTGTCCTGGTAACTGGCGAACTCATGGTCGGTCTGCACCAGGCCAAAGCCTTTGGGGTCGGTGTCGGCAAACGCGTTGAACTGCAGCTTGGCCGGGTTGTTCAGCGGGCGGCAGATCCATTCGCCATTGCCGCGCCACATCGCCAGGCGGTCCGAGTCGTGGATTTGCGGGTGGATGGTGTCGCACATGCGGCGCTCATGGGTACCGCAGCTGAACATGCTGGTCATTGGCGCGATACCCAGTTGTTCGATAGCGGTACGCGCGTTGATGTGTGCATCGATCGCCATCACCACCTGGTTGGCCTGGCAGTCGATATCAAAGCGGTAGGCGCCGGTGGCGCTCGGCGAGTCGAGCAGGGCGTAGACCACGAAGCGGGTGGCGTTCTTGTCCGGGGTTTCGAACCAGAACTGCGTGAAATCAGGGAATTCCTCGCGTTTTTTCGCGTAGGTGTCGATGGCCAGGCCACGGGCGGAGAGGCCGTACTGGCCGCTGGAATCCACTGCGCGGAAGTAGCTGGCGCCGAGAAACGACAGTACATCATGGCGGCCCAGTTCTGGCGCCTTGAACAGCTTGAAGCCGGAGAAACCCAGGTCGCCGGTCAGCTGTTTGGTGTCGACCGTGGTTTTTTCATAGTTAAACAGCGAAGGGCGGAAATGCACCTCGCGAGCTTCGCGGGTATTGGGGTCGACGCTGTGCATACGCACCGGCGTCTTGAACCCCATGCCGACGTGGAAGAACTGCACGTCGAGTTGGCCGTTCAATTCCTTCCACAACGAGTGGTTGCCGTCGTAGCCGATGGCGTTGAAATTCTGCGGGGTCATGGTCCCCAGGGTGGGCGGCAGCACTTGTTTGGTGTCTTTGTAAGCGGTCCCGGCGAGTTGCTTGGCCTGGGCCTTCAGCGATTCGAAATCGAACGCCACGGCCTTGCCATCGGCGGCACGGGTCCCGGCCCAAGCCTGGGCGGCTAGCAGGCCGCTGGCCGACAAACCAGTGTAAGCCGCAATGGCCATGGACGCTTTGAGCAAATTCCTACGGTGCATAGAGACAACCTGTCGTGAGCAAATCCCGCGCCGTTCCTGGCACGTAGCGGATCAGAAATTACGGTTCGGACATGCCTTCGGCCAAACGCAACGGACATTAAACAGACGCCGGATAGCTTAAGCGGTTCGATGACGTAGGAAAATTGATTGATAGCGGGGTGATTGAGTTGCAAGTGCGACAAGACATTTCCGGCTCTGATGCCAACACAGTACTTGATCATTATGAAGATCAAATGTGTGCGGGCTTGCTCGCGAATGCGGTGTGTCAGTGACAGGATCTACCGACTGATTCACCGCATTCGCAGGGGTAAAAGCCTCAGTGCTTGAACATCACATGGCGAACTGTGGTGTAGTCCTCCAACCCGTACATGGACATGTCCTTGCCGTAGCCGGACAGTTTCTGACCGCCGTGGGGCATTTCGCTGACCAGCATGAAGTGGGTGTTCACCCAGGTGCAGCCGTACTGCAAGCGCGCGGCCAAACGATGGGCACGCCCTACATCGGCGGTCCACACGGATGACGCCAGGCCGTAATCCGAATCGTTGGCCCAGCCCAGCACTTGGGCTTCATCGGTGAACTTGGTCACCGACACCACCGGCCCGAATACCTCGCGACGCACGATTTCGTCGTCCTGCTGCGCGTCGGCCAGCACGGTCGGCTCAAAGAAGAAACCATTGCCTTCCACCGCCTTGCCGCCGGTGACCAGGCGAATGTGCGGTTGTGCCACGGCGCGTTCGACAAACCCGGCGACACGATCGCGGTGTTGCGCGGTAATCAGCGGCCCCAGTTCGGTAGCCGGATCACCCTGCAAACCGTACTTGATGCTGGCGACCGCGGCGCCCAGCTTTTCGACGAACGCATCGTAGATGTCTGCTTGCGCATAAATCCGGCATGCAGCGGTGCAATCCTGGCCGGCGTTGTAGAAGCCAAAGGTGCGAATGCCTTCCACGGCAGCATCGATATCGGCGTCGTTGAAGATGATCACCGGCGCCTTGCCGCCCAGCTCCATGTGCATGCGCTTCACGCTGTCGGCGGTGCTGGAAATGATGTTTGCACCGGTGGCGATGGAGCCGGTCAGCGAGACCATGCGCACTTTCGGATGATTCACCAGTGGACTGCCGACGGTTGGCCCACGGCCGAACACCAAGTTGAGTACACCGGCCGGGAAGATTTCAGCGGCCAGTTCGACCATGCGCAACGCGGTCAGCGGGGTTTGTTCCGACGGCTTGAGCACCACGGTATTACCGGCGGCGAGGGCCGGGGCGATTTTCCAGGCGACCATCATCAGTGGGTAGTTCCACGGTGCGATGGAGGCAATCACGCCCACCGGGTCGCGGCGGATCATCGAGGTGTGCCCGGGCAAGTACTCACCGCCGGCCGAGCCGCTCATGCAACGGCTGGCGCCGGCAAAGAAGCGGAATACGTCGGCAATCGCCGGGATTTCATCGTTCAGCGCGGCGCTGTAAGGCTTGCCGCAGTTGTCCGATTCCAGCTTGGCCAGCTCTTCGCCATGGGCTTCGATCACGTCCGCCAGCTTCAGCAGCAACAGCGAGCGATCCTTGGGCGCGGTTTGTGACCAGCCTTCAAAGGCGGCATCCGCTGCGCGCACGGCGGCGTCGACCTGGGCTTCGCTGGCTTCCTTGATCTCCACCAGTACGCGGCCGAGTGCCGGGTTGAACACGGCCTGGGCCGGGCCTTCGCCCTCTACCAGTTGGCCGTTGATCAGTAGCTTGGTCTGCATGGTTCAGCTCTCCTAAAACGAGTGTTTACCCCTGAACAAATGCGATTCAAATGTGGGAGTTGGCTTGCCTGCGATAGCGATGGATCAGCCAGCCGATTCATCAACTGACAGACCGCTATCGCAGGCAAGCCAGCTCCCACATTGACCGTGTTTCTTCAGTGGCAGGGTCTTGTCAGTTATTTACCGCCACTCCCCGCCACGCTTTCACCACCGCGCGTCAGGTAATAAGCCCCGAGAATAGGCACCATCGTCACCAGCATCACCAGCATCGCCACCACGTTTGTCACCGGCACATCGCGTGGGCGGCTGAGCTGGTTGAGCAGCCACAGCGGCAAGGTGCGCTCGTGGCCGGCGGTGAAGGTGGTGACGATGATTTCGTCGAACGACAGCGCAAACGCGAGCATGCCGCCAGCCAGCAGCGCCGAGCCGAGGTTGGGCATGATGATGTAGCGAAAGGTCTGCCAGCCGTCGGCGCCCAGGTCCATCGAGGCTTCGATCAGGCTGTGGGAGGTGCGGCGCAAGCGGGCGATGACGTTGTTGTAGACAATCACCACGCAGAACGTCGCGTGGCCGATGATAATGGTGAACATCCCCGGCTCAATGCCCAACGTCTTGAACGTCGCCAGCAGCGCGATACCGGTGATGATCCCCGGCAGCGCAATCGGCAGGATCAACATCAACGACACGCCTTGCTTGCCGAAGAACTCGCGGCGATACAACGCGGCCGACGCCAACGTGCCGAGCACCATCGCAATCAGGGTGGCGATGGCGGCGATCTGCAAGGACAGCTTGATCGACTCCAGCACGTCAGGCCGGGCGAAGGCCACGCTGAACCACTTCAAGGTAAAGCCTTGGGGCGGAAAGCTGAACGCGGCTTCTTCGGTGTTGAAGGCATAGAGGAAGATGATCATGATCGGGAAGTGCAAAAACACCAACCCGCCCCAGGCTGCGATCTTCAAACTCAAACTGGATTTTTCAGAGTGCATCGAAGGCCCCCAGGCGTTTGACGATGGACAGGTAAACCGCGATCAGCACGATGGGCACCAGCGTGAACGCTGCGGCCATGGGCATATTGCCGATGGCGCCTTGCTGGGCGTAAACCATGCCGCCGACGAAGTAACCCGGTGGGCCCACCAGTTGCGGCACGATGAAATCGCCCAGGGTCAGCGAGAACGTGAAGATGGAACCGGCGGCAATCCCCGGAATCGACAGCGGCAATATCACCTGCATAAACGTTTGGCGCGGTTTGGCCCCAAGGTCAGCCGAGGCTTGCAATAGCGACGGCGGCAAACGCTCCAGGGACGCCTGGATCGGCAGGATCATGAACGGCAGCCAGATATAAACGAAGACCATGAACCGCCCCAGGTGCGAGGTGCTCAAGGTGCTGCCGCCCACGCCGGGAATGCCCAGCACGAGCTGCAACACGGGCTCCAGCCCCAAGTGCTGCACGAACCACTGCGCCACGCCACCTTTGGCCAGTAGCAAGGTCCAGGCATATGCCTTGACGATGTAGCTGGCCCACATCGGCATCATTACCGCGACGTAGAAAAACGCTTTGGTCTTGCCCGTGGTGTAGCGCGCCATGTAATAAGCAATCGGGAACGCGATCACCGCACTGGCAATCGACACCACAATCGCCATGCTCAAGGTGCGCACAATGATGTCGAAGTTCGACGGCTGGAACAGCGCGGCGAAGTTGGTCAGGGTCAGGTCCGGCGTGACCGCCATGGTGAAGTCGTCAAACGTATAGAAACCTTGCCACAGCAGGGTCAGCAACGAACCCAGGTAGATCGCGCCGAACCAGATCAGCGGCGGCACCAGCAGCATCGCCAGGTAGAGATTGGGCTTGCGGTACAGCAGGTTGGAAAACCTGCGCATCGGTGGTTGGGTTAGGGCCAGGCTCATGTCACACCTCGCCTGCGATATCTGTCAGCGGTGTCATGGCTTCCCGCGCCCAGCGGGCGGTGATGGACTGGCCGACCTGATGGCCACTGCTGATGTCCAGCCACTGGTTGTTGGCCTGGCTGATGTTCAACGTCTGGCCGTTTTCCAGCTTCAGCTCATAGCGCGTGGCGCTGCCCTGGTACTGGATATCGTGCAGCAAACCGCTGACTTCCACGTCACCGGCACCCAGCGGGCCTTCGGCAAAACGCACGTGCTCCGGGCGGATCGAGAAGGGCTGAGGGTTGCCGCTGAGCCGCTGGGCCAGTTCGCCGCGAATCACGTTGGACGTGCCGACAAACTCGGCGACAAAGGCCGTGGCGGGCTTCATGTACAGGCTGCGCGGGGTGTCGACCTGCTCGATGCGACCCTTGTTGAACACCGCCACACGGTCAGACATCGACAGCGCTTCGGTCTGGTCGTGAGTCACGAAAATAAAGGTGATGCCGAGCTGGCGTTGCAGCTTTTTCAGCTCGCTCTGCATCTGCTCACGCAGCTTGAGGTCGAGTGCGCCCAGCGGCTCATCCAGCAGCAATACGCGTGGGCGATTGACCAGGGCGCGGGCCAGGGCGACGCGCTGACGCTGCCCACCGGAAAGCTGCACCGGCTTGCGCTCGCCATAACCGTCGAGGGCGACCATGGCCAAGGCTTCTTCGGCGCGATTGAGGCGTTCGGCCTTGCCCACGCCCTTGACCTTGAGGCCGTAGGCGACGTTGTCGCGCACATTCATATGCGGGAACAGCGCGTAGTCCTGGAACACAGTGTTTACATCGCGCTGATACGGCGGCAAGCCGGCGGCTTCCTCGCCGTGGATACGGATCGAGCCTGCGCTCGGTTGCTCGAACCCGGCGATCAGGCGCAGGCAGGTAGTCTTGCCCGAGCCGGAAGGGCCGAGCATGGAAAAGAACTCGCCGTCCTGGATATCGATGGAAACCCGGTCAACGGCTTTCACTTCGCCGAACTGACGGGAAACGTGGGTGAATTGGACTGCAAGTGTCATGGTGCGGTGCTCCAAAAAAGCATCTGTGGGAGCGGGCGTGCTCGCGAATGCGGTGTGTCAGTCAACATGTCTGTCACTGTTCAACCGCATTCGCGGGCAAGCCCGCTCCCACATTGGTTCTATGTCGTTTGGTAGAAATTACCGCCCGCCCATGATCGCAATGTAATCCTGGGTCCAGCGGCTGTACGGCACGAACTTGCCGCCTTCAGACTGCGGGGTTTTCCAGAAAGCGATCTTTTCGAACTGGTCGAACCCATTGGTCTTGCAGCCCTCGGCGCCGAGCAGTTCGCTTTCCTTGCAGGCCGCCGGCACCGCCGGCAACGAGCCGAACCACGCGGCGACATCGCCCTGGACCTTGGGCTGCAGCGACCAGTCCATCCACTTGTAGGCGCAGTTCGGGTGCTTGGCCTCGGTGTGCAGCATGGTGGTGTCCGCCCAGCCGGTGGCGCCTTCCTTGGGAATGGTCGAGGCGATCGGCTGTTTCTCGTTCTGCAAACCGTTGACCTGGTACGGCCAGGCGCTGGAGGCGACCACGCCTTCGTTCTTGAAGTCACTCATTTGCACGGTGGTGTCGTGCCAGTAGCGGTGGATCAGCGGTTGCTGGGCGCGCAACACTTCGAGCACGGCCTTGTACTGGGTTTCGGTCAGTTCATACGGGCTTTGAATACCCAGCTCTGGCTTGGTCGACTTGAGGTACAGCGCCGCATCGGCGATATAGATCGGGCCGTCATACGCCTGCACGCGGCCTTTGTTCGGCTTGCCGTCTGGCAGGTTCTGGGCGTTGAACAGCACGTTCCAGCTGGTGGGGGCGGTCTTGAATACAGTGGTGTTGTACATCAACACGTTCGGGCCCCATTGGTACGGGGTGCCGAAGGTCTGTTGGCCGACCACATACCACGGCGCATCCTTGAGGCGCGGGTCAATGTTCTTCCAGTTGGGGATCAGCGCGGTGTTGATCGGCTGCACCCGCTTGCCGACGATCAGCCGCAGCGAGGCATCGCCCGACGCGGTGACCAGGTCATACCCGCCCTTGGCCATCAGGCTGACCATTTCGTCAGAGGTGGCGGCGGTTTTCACATTCACCTTGCAGCCGGTTTCCTTCTCGAAACCTGTGACCCAGTCGTAGGCCTTGTCGCTTTCGCCACGCTCGATATAGCCGGGCCAGGCGACGATATCCAGTTGGCCTTCACCCGCGCCAACGGCCTTGAGCGGTTCGGCGGCCTGTAGGCTGGCACTGGCCAGCAGCGCGGTGGTCAGGGCACTGAGCAGTGCGGTCTTATGCGCGGACATGGGGGTTCCCTCTTCTTTAATTATGGTCGGGGCAGTAAAAGCAGTTGTACGTGTTTTTTTTTGTTTTAGCGTAGCCCTTGGCTTCAAGCTGCAAGCCGCAAGAAAAACCCATCCGTATTTACTTGGAGCTTGCAGCCTGAACCTTGCGGCTAAAGTGCATTTCCGTGCCGGGCCATGATGTGCCTGACAACGCTATAGTCCTGCAATGAATCACTCGAGAGGTCTTTTCCATACCCCGAGCGCTTCAAGCCGCCGTGGGGCATTTCGCTGACCAGCATGAAATGGCTGTTGATCCAGGTGCAGCCGTATTGCAGGCGCGCCGCCACTTGCATGGCCTTGTCCAGGTTCTGGGTCCACACAGAGGACGCCAGGCCGTATTCGGAGTCGTTGGCCCAGTCCACCGCCTGTTCCAGTTCGTCAAAGCGGGTCACGGTCACTACCGGACCGAACACTTCGCGCTGCACGATTTCATCGTTCTGTTTACAGCCGGCGAGCAGGGTGGGCTGGTAATAGAAGCCCGCGCCGGAATGCACAGCCGCGCCGGTGATGCGTTCGATATGCGGCTGGCCGAGGGCGCGTTCGACGAAACTGGCCACACGGTCGCGCTGGCGCGTGCTGATCAACGGGCCCAGTTCATTGTCCGCGTCGCGTTTACCGGCAAAGCGCAGGCTGCTGACCGCTGCGCCAAGCTCGGCAACCAACTTGTCGTGAATGCCGGCCTGGGCGTAGAGGCGGCACGCGGCAGTGCAGTCCTGGCCTGCGTTGTAATAACCATAGGCACGCACGCCCTCGACCACGGCTTGCAGGTCAGCATCGTTGCACACGATCACCGGCGCTTTGCCGCCCAGTTCCAGGTGCGTGCGTTTAAGGGTTTTGGAGGCCGCTTGCAGGATTTTCTGCCCGGTGACGATATCGCCGGTCAGCGACACCATACGCACCTTGGGGTGGCTGACCAGATGACTGCCGACGCCTTCGCCGCCGCCACACAGAATGTTGATCACTCCGCGTGGCAAGCGCTCTTTAAGCACAGGGGCCAGCGCCAGGATCGACAGCGGCGTGTGCTCCGATGGTTTGAACACCAGCGTATTACCGGCGGCCAGGGCTGGAGCGATTTTCCACGCGGCCATCATCAGCGGGTAGTTCCACGGTGCAATCGAGGCCACGACGCCGATGGGGTCGCGGCGCACCATGCTGGTGTAGCCCGGCAGGTATTCGCCGCTCAGTTGCCCGGTCTGGCAGCGCACGGCGCCGGCGAAGAAGCGGAACACATCGACAGTGGCGCTCAAGTCATCCTGGCGCGCCAGGTGCAAGGGCTTGCCGCAGTTCAGGGATTCCAGGCGGGCCAGGTAGTCGGCTTGTTTTTCGATGGCATCGGCGATGCCCAGCAAGATGTTCGAACGTTGCTGCGGCGTGGTGCGTGACCAGCCGGTAAAGGCGCGGTGGGCGGCGAGTATCGCAGCCTCCACCTGCTCGGTGCTGGCTTCGGCGATCTGGGTGAGTACGTCACCGGTGGCCGGGTTGAGGATCGGCTCGACAACACCCTGGCCCTGGACCAGTTCGCCGTCGATCAGCAACGCAGTGAGCAGCGGGGTGGGCGCGCCGGACATTTTTCGCGATCTCTTTTCTTGGATGGCCATGGGCGTTCTCTTACGAGGCACCTGACCTTTCTCTTATGGATTAGCTGAGAGTAGAGGGCAGGTGCGAGGTCAACAAATACTAAATACTGAATGCAGCATTCGATTAAATAGATGGCTTGCGTGGGTGCGGCTGTTCGCGCGCAACCGTCAGGAACGGGTCGACCAGTGCCGGTCGCGCCGTGCCGCGGCGCCAAGCCAGGCCTACATCGAGGGTTTGGCTGAGGTCGGCAATCGGCCGCGCTTCGATAATGTCGCCTTCAAGGGACCAGGGGCGGTAGGTCATGTCCGGCTGGATCGACACGCCCAGGCCGGCCGCTACCAGGCTCCGCACGGCTTCGGTGGAGGCGGTACGCAGAGTCACATGCGGCTGCAGGCCCGCACCGGTCCACATGCGCTGGGCGTTATGGCCCATTTCGTCGACGTTCAACTGAATCAAAGGCTCGCGCGCCACATCGGCCAGGTTGATGCTGTCGTGTTCCAGCAACGGATGTTGCGCCGGCAGCCACAACCGGTGAGGCGAATGAGTCAGTACTTCGGTTTGCAGGGCGTAACGGTCTTCGAGGTTGGACAGGATAAGCACGCCCACGTCGATCTCGCCGCTGACCAGCAAATGCTCGATATACGGGCGCTCATCCTCCATCACGCGGATTTCCACGTTGGGGTAGGCGCGCTGGAATCGTGTCAGCAAATCTGCGAGGTAATAGCCGGCCACCAGGCTGGTCACGCCGATGACCAACTGCCCGGCGACTTGGTCGGTGCTCTGTTGCAGGCTGCGCTTGGCGTTGTCGACGGTGGCGAGGATAAGGTGCGCCTGGCGCAGGAATTGATGGCCTTGATGCGTGAGTGTCATGCCCTTGGCGTGACGGTTGAACAGGTTTACGCCGATTTCCTGCTCCAGTTGCTGGATCGCCAGGGTCAGTGTGGACTGGGAAATGAACGCAGTTTGCGCGGCGGCGGAGATCGAGCCGGTCTCGGCCACGGCAATAAAGTGCCGGATTTGACGCAAGGTCATCATGCTGGAATTACCAGTGGGGTGTTTTTATAGATTTGCTCAAGTGTATATCGATTTAAACGAAGGGTGGCCGCGTTACATCTGGAAGCACTCTAAGGGCTGACGGCCATGTGGACGAGCGCGAGCGCGCGCTGATCGAAGGCGAGTTCACCAAGCTGGATAACGACCGCGAGCTGCAAAGCTGGCTGCATGCCGAACTGAACAACCCCCTGGACCCGGCCGATGTGGCGCGCGGCCGGCACTGCGGAAATGGCTGGCGAAATGTACATCGCCAGTGTGATGCGGGTGGATGCGGAGAACTTCATGGAGAAGTCCTACCTCGATGAACTGGCCCGTCAGCTTAAACTCGAGCCTGGCATGAAGTTGGCGCCGGAAAAACAGGTGCGCCAGGCCACACTTTAAACGCGCTTGTTAATACAATCACCCCGGCTGCCTTGGCAGCCCGGGGTGTTTTTGCATTCCGTGCGCGCTGCATAAAAACCCATTGATAAATGAGGGCACCTGCTCAGCTATACTCACCCCATTTGAATGGCCCTTCGAGGAATTACTGTGAAGAACTGGACCTTGCGCCAACGGATCTTGGCAAGCTTTGCGGTCATTATCGCCATCATGCTGTTAATGGTTGTGGTCTCCTACTCACGGTTGCTGAAGATCGAAACCAGCCAGGAGGTGGTGCGTGACGACGCGGTACCGGGCGTTTACCTCAGCTCGATGATCCGCAGCGCGTGGGTCGACAGCTACCTTGAAACCGTCGATATCATTGGTCTGCGCGACGGAAAAACGCTCAGCAACAACGATAGGTCGCACTACAAGTCCTTCGAAGCGCGTATCGAACAGCAGATGGCCAACTATGAAAAAACCATTCATAACCAGGCTGACCGCATGGAATTCGATAACTTCAAGGCGGCGCACACGACGTACAACAAAGTCCTCGCCCAGGTGCTGGCGCGCATCGAAGCCAACGACCTGCCAGGGGCGAGCGTATTGGTCGAGGAGCAATTGACGCCTATCTGGACTGAAGGGCGCATGAAACTCAACGACATCATCACTGAAAACAAGAACGTGTCTGACCGTGCCACGGCGGCGATCGACGAGGCAGTCCTGTCGGCCAAGATCAGCATGGCCGTGTCGCTGCTAATCGCCATCCTTGCCGCTGGCCTGTGTGGCCTGCTGCTGATGCGCGCGATCATGGCGCCGATGCAGCGCATCGTCGAGATCCTTGAAACCATGCGCACCGGTGACCTGAGCAAACGCCTGAACCTGGAGCGCAAGGACGAATTCGGTGCGGTAGAGACTGGCTTTAACGACATGATGACCGAGCTCACCGGCCTCGTGTCCCAGGCCCAGCGCTCGTCGGTGCAGGTGACCACCTCGGTCACCGAGATTGCCGCCACGTCCAAGCAGCAACAGGCCACCGCCACTGAAACCGCTGCGACTACCACTGAGATCGGCGCCACGTCCCGCGAAATCGCTGCCACGTCCAAGGACCTGGTGCGCACCATGACCGAAGTGTCCACCGCTGCCGACCAGGCGTCGGTCGCCGCCGGGTCCGGCCAGCAAGGCCTGGCGCGCATGGAAGAAACCATGCACTCGGTGATGGGCGCCGCCGACCTGGTGAACGCCAAGCTGGCGATCCTCAATGAGAAGGCCGGCAACATCAATCAGGTGGTGGTGACCATCGTCAAGGTCGCTGACCAGACCAACCTGCTGTCGCTCAACGCGGCCATCGAGGCCGAGAAGGCCGGTGAATACGGTCGCGGTTTTGCCGTGGTTGCCACCGAAGTTCGCCGCCTTGCCGATCAGACCGCCGTGGCCACCTACGACATCGAGCAGATGGTGCGCGAGATCCAGTCGGCGGTGTCCGCAGGTGTGATGGGCATGGACAAGTTCTCCGAAGAAGTACGTCGCGGCATGTTTGAAGTGCAGCAAGTGGGCGAGCAGCTGTCGCAGATCATCCATCAGGTACAGGCGCTGGCGCCGCGGGTGTTGATGGTCAACGAAGGCATGCAGGCCCAGGCTACCGGTGCCGAGCAGATCAACCACGCGCTGGTGCAACTGGGCGATGCCAGCAGCCAGACTGTCGACTCGCTGCGCCAGGCCAGCTTTGCCATTGATGAGCTGAGCCAGGTTGCGGTCGGTCTGCGCAGCGGCGTGTCGCGTTTCAAAGTCTGATGAGCGATCACGCGGCTAAACACGGTGCCGTCCCGGCAGCGAAAAAGGCGTTGTTCCTGGTGTTCCACATCGGCGACGAGCGTTTTGCCCTCAGGGCCACGGAAGTCGCCGAGGTACTGCCGCGCCTGCCACTCAAACCGATTGCCCATGCACCGCAGTGGGTGTCGGGCATTTTTGCCCATCGTGGCGCGCTGGTGCCGGTCATCGACCTCAGCGCCCTGGCCTTCGGCACGCCGGCCCAGGCGCGCACCAGCACGCGCCTGGTGCTGGTCAATTATCAACCGCAGTCTTGGGTTCAAGCGCGTTGGCTGGGGCTGATCCTGGAACAAGCCACCGACACCCTGCGTTGCGACCTTGGCGACTTCAAACCTTATGGCCTGGATAACCGCGAGGCGCCGTACCTGGGGCTGGTGCGTGAAGACACCTTGGGTTTGATGCAGTGGATTGGGGTTAACGAATTGCTCACCGACGAAGTGCGCGCCTTGCTGTTTTCTGCAGAGCCGAGCGTATGAGCCACGACCCGCGTTTTTTTGCCTTCCTGAAAGAGCGCATCGGCCTGGACGTCGCGTCTGTGGGCGAAGCCATTATCGAGCGTGCGGTGCGCCAACGCAGCCAGGCCGTCAATGCCCAAGGGGCCGGCGAATACTGGCAGCACCTGCAAAGCTGCGAGGATGAAAAGCAGGCGCTGATCGAGGCGGTAATCGTCCCCGAGACCTGGTTTTTCCGTTACCCCGAATCCTTTGCAACCCTGGCCCGCCTGGCCAAGGCCCGCCTGCTCGACATCAAGCAAATGCGCGCACTGCGCATCCTCAGCCTGCCGTGCTCCACCGGCGAAGAACCTTATTCGATTGCCATGGCGCTGCTGGATGCCGGTTTGGCGCCGCACCAGTTCAAGGTGCTGGGCTTGGATGTCAGCCCACTGTCGGTTGAGCGCGCGCGACGCGGGGTGTATGGCAAGAACTCGTTTCGCGGCGGCGATCTGGCGTTTCGCGACCGACATTTCACCGAATTCGGCGACGGCTACCACATCGCCGACCGCGTGCGCGAACAGGTGCGCCTGCAAGTCGGCAACCTGCTTGACCCGGCGCTGCTGGTCAATGAGGCGAGCTACGACTTTGTGTTCTGTCGCAACCTGCTGATCTATTTCGACCAGCCGACCCAGAAGCAAGTGTTTGCTGTACTCAAGGGCCTGACCCATGAGGACGGCGTGCTGTTTATCGGCCCGGCCGAGGGCAGCCTGCTGGGGCGCCATGGCATGCGTTCGATTGGTGTGCCGCAGTCCTTTGCGTTCAGTCGGCAGGCTGCGCCGGTCACGCCGGAGCCGGTGTTTGTGCCTATCGCCGTGCCCATCCCGCGGCGCAGTGCCGCACCGATTCCTACCAAACCGCGGCCGTTCAGCACGGTCAGCGCCCAAGTGATGCCAATCAAGATGGCGCATCCCGACGCGGCTGATCTGCTCAGTCGGATCGCCACGTTGGCCAACGAAGGCAAAAGTCTTGATGCCCGCGCCGCTTGCGAGCAATACCTGAACAACCACCCGCCGGCCGCCCAAGTGTTCTACTGGCTGGGGCTGCTCAGCGACGTGGCCGGCAGTGCCCTGGAGGCCCAGGGCTATTATCGAAAAGCCTTGTACCTGGAACCCCAGCACCCGCAGGCCTTGATGCACCTGGCCGCGTTGCTTGAGTCCCAGGGTGACAGCGCGGGGGCGCGCCGCTTGCAGGCGCGCGCCGCGCGGAGCGAGCGAGCTGACAGTGAGTCCAAGCGATGAATAACACCGAGGCGCTCGACACCGCAGGCCTGGACCTGACCCTGGCTGACACCCAGGCCATCGATGACTGTTGGAACCGCATCGGCATCCATGGCGACAAGTCCTGCCCGTTGCTGGCGGACCATATCCATTGCCGCAATTGCTCGGTGTATTCGGCGGCAGCCACGCGATTGCTGGATCGCTACGCATTGCAGCAGGACGCGCATCGCGCGTACAACGCGGTCGAATTGGGCGAGGAGGTGGTCACGCATTCCCTGCTGATGTTCCGCCTCGGCGAAGAATGGCTGGGCATTGCCACCCGTTGCCTGGTGGAAGTGGCGCCGTTGCAACCGATTCACTCCCTGCCACACCAACGCTCCCGCGCCTTGCTTGGCGTGGCCAACGTGCGCGGCGCGCTGGTGGCGTGCCTGTCGCTGGTGGAGTTGCTGGGCCTGGACGCCACCACCCAGAGCGCCAGCGGTGGGCGCATCATGCCGCGCATGTTGATCATCGCCGCCCAGGATGGCCCGGTGGTGGTGCCGGTGGATGAAGTCGACGGTATCCATGCTATCGATGAGCGCACCCTGAAGGCCGCATCGGCCTCCGGCACCCAGGCGAGCGGCCGCTTTACCCAGGGAGTGTTGCAGTGGAAAGGCCGCAGCCTGCGTTGGCTGGACGAGGCGCAATTGTTGTCCGCCGTGACCCGGAGCCTCACATGACCCCCGACCAGATGCGCGACGCCTCGCTGCTGGAACTGTTCAGCCTGGAAGCTGATGCGCAGACCCAGGTACTCAGTGCGGGCCTGCTGGCCCTGGAACGCAACCCGACCCAGGCTGACCAGCTTGAAGCGTGCATGCGCGCGGCGCACTCGCTCAAGGGCGCCGCGCGCATCGTTGGGGTGGACGCCGGGGTCAGCGTGTCCCACGTCATGGAGGATTGCCTGGTCAGCGCCCAGGAAAGCCGTCTGTACCTGCAACCCGAACATATTGATGCGCTGCTGCAAGGCACTGATCTGCTGATGCGCATCGCCACGCCGGGCAATGACGTGGGGCCGGCCGACATCGAAGCTTATGTGGCGTTGATGGAGCGCCTGCTGGACCCGTCCCAGGCGCCGGTCAAGGCTACGCCGCCGCCAGCGCCGGAGCCGCTCGTTGAAGAACTGCCGCCGGAACCCGAGCCCGCTCCGCCGATTGCCGCCGAGTCGCCGCGCCAGAACAAACGCATGACCGAAGGCGGCGAGCGCGTACTGCGGGTGACCGCCGAGCGCTTGAACAGCTTGCTCGACCTGTCGAGCAAATCCCTAGTGGAAACCCAGCGGCTCAAGCCCTACCTGGCCAGCCTGCAGCGCCTCAAACGCATTCAAAGCCAAAGCGTGCGCGCCCTCGACACGTTGGACGGCCAGCTCAAAACCGTGGGTTTTAACCTCGAAGCCCAGGAAGCCTTGGCCGACACCCGCCGCTTGTTGAGCGAAGCCCAGGCCTTGCTGGCGGAAAAACATGCCGAGCTGGACGAGTTCGGCTGGCAGGCCGGGCAGCGTGCCCAAGTGCTGTATGACACCGCCCTGGCCTGCCGTATGCGACCGTTTGCCGATGTCCTCGCTGGGCAGGTGCGCATGGTGCGCGACCTTGGCCGCAGCCTGGGCAAGCAGGTGCGCCTGGAGATCGAGGGTGAAAAGACTCAGGTCGACCGCGACGTGCTGGAAAAGCTCGAAGCGCCACTCACCCATTTGTTGCGCAATGCCGTTGACCACGGCATCGAAATGCCTGAGCAACGCCTGCTCGCGGGCAAGCCGGCTGAAGGCCTGATCCGCCTGCGCGCGTCCCATCAGGCCGGTTTGTTGGTACTGGAGTTGAGCGACGACGGCAATGGCGTCGACCTGGAGCGCTTGCGCGGCACCATCGTCGACCGCCATCTGTCGCCTGTTGAAACCGCCCTGCGCCTGAGCGAAGAAGAGCTGCTGACGTTCCTGTTCCTGCCGGGGTTCAGCCTGCGCGACAAGGTCACCGAAGTGTCCGGGCGCGGGGTCGGCCTGGATGCGGTGCAACACCTGGTCCGCCAACTGCGGGGTGCGGTGGTGCTGGAGCAGGCGGCGGGGCGGGGCAGTCGTTTCCACCTGGAAGTGCCGTTGACCTTGTCGGTGGTGCGCAGCCTGGTGGTGGAGGTCGGCGAAGAAGCCTACGCGTTCCCGCTGGCCCATATCGAGCGCATGTGCGACCTGGCGCCCGACGATATTGTGCAACTCGAAGGCCGCCAGCATTTCTGGCACGAGGGCCGGCATGTCGGCCTGGTCGCCGCCAGCCAGTTGTTGCAGCGCCCGGCGGGGCAGAGTCAGTCAGACACGTTGAAAGTGGTGGTGATCCGCGAGCGCGATGCCGTGTACGGGATTGCCGTGGAGCGTTTTATCGGCGAGCGTACGCTGGTGGTGTTGCCGCTGGATGATCGCCTGGGCAAGGTCCAGGACATCTCCGCCGGCGCCTTGCTCGACGACGGCTCGGTGGTGTTGATCGTCGACGTTGAAGACATGCTGCGTTCGGTGGACAAGTTGCTCAACACCGGGCGTTTGGAACGTATTGCCCGGCGCAGCCAACAAACCACCGAGGCGCCGCGTAAACGGGTGCTGGTGGTGGATGACTCGCTGACCGTGCGTGAGCTGCAACGCAAATTGTTACTTAATCGTGGTTATGAAGTGGCCGTCGCGGTCGATGGCATGGACGGCTGGAATGCCCTGCGTTCCGAAGACTTCGACCTGCTGATCACAGACATTGATATGCCTCGCATGGACGGTATTGAATTGGTCACACTCTTGCGCCGTGACAGTCGCCTGCAATCGTTGCCGGTGATGGTGGTGTCCTACAAGGATCGCGAAGAAGACCGGCGTCGTGGACTGGATGCCGGCGCCGACTATTATTTAGCCAAAGCCAGTTTCCATGATGACGCGTTGCTGGACGCGGTGGTGGAACTGATCGGAGGCGCGCGCGCATGAGGATCGCAATCGTCAATGACATGCCCCTCGCGGTTGAGGCCCTTCGCCGTGCCTTGAGTTTCGAACCTGCTCACCAGGTTGTGTGGGTGGCAGCCAATGGCCTGGAAGCGGTGCAGCGCTGCGCTGAGCTGACCCCGGATCTGATCCTGATGGACTTGATCATGCCCGTAATGGACGGTGTGGAAGCCACTCGGCAGATCATGGCCGAGACCCCGTGTGCCATCGTTATCGTCACCGTCGACCGCCAGGCCAATGTCAGCCGCGTGTTCGAAGCCATGGGCCATGGCGCCCTGGATGTGGTGGACACGCCGCCGCTGGGCGTAGGCAACCCCAAGGATGCCGCAGCGCCGCTGCTGCGCAAGATCTTCAATATCGGCTGGTTGATCGGCCAGCGTGGTAGCCGCCTGCGTGCCGACGCCGCCCCACCGCGCGCCACCGGCACGCGCCAGAGTCTGGTGGCTATCGGGTCCTCGGCAGGTGGCCCGGCGGCCCTGGAAATCCTGCTCAAGGGTTTGCCTCAAGACTTTCCCGCCGCCATCGTACTGGTGCAGCATGTTGACCAGGTGTTTGCCGCCGGCATGGCCGAGTGGCTGAGCAGCGCCTCTGGCCTGCCGGTGCGCCTGGCCCGCGAGGGTGAGCCACCGCAAAGCGGTGTCGTGCTGCTGGCCGGCACCAACCACCATATTCGTCTGTTGAAGAATGGCACGCTAGCCTATACCGCAGAGCCAGTGAACGAGATTTACCGGCCGTCGATCGACGTGTTTTTCGAAAGCGTGGCTAGCCACTGGAATGGTGACGCCGTTGGCGTATTGCTGACTGGTATGGGGCGCGACGGGGCCCAAGGCCTCAAGTTGCTGCGTGAACAAGGTTATCTAACCATCGCCCAGGATCAGCAGAGCTCGGCGGTGTATGGCATGCCCAAAGCGGCGGCGGCGATTGATGCTGCTGTTGAAATTCGCCCACTGGACACAATTGCGCCCCGATTACTGGAGGTCTTCGCAAAATGATCAAGACCCTCCAGGGTGCTGGCCAGCAGGAAAGTAATTCAGGTGATTGCACATGAATGATTTACAGATCGACGACATCAAGACCGATGAAAATGCAGCCATGGTGTTGCTTGTCGACGACCAGGCCATGATCGGCGAAGCCGTGCGACGTGGCCTGGCTCATGAAGAAAACATCGACTTCCACTTCTGCGCCGACCCGCACCAGGCGATTGCCCAAGCGATCCGCATCAAACCGACCGTCATCCTGCAAGACTTGGTGATGCCTGGCCTCGACGGCCTGACGCTGGTGCGCGAATACCGCAACCACCCGGCCACGCAAAACATTCCGATCATCGTGCTTTCCACCAAGGAAGACCCGCTGATCAAGAGCGCGGCGTTTTCGGCCGGGGCCAACGACTACCTGGTCAAGCTGCCGGACAATATCGAACTGGTTGCGCGCATCCGCTATCACTCGCGCTCCTACATGACCTTGTTGCAACGGGACGCTGCTTATCGAGCCCTGCGAGTCAGCCAGCAGCAACTGCTGGACACCAATCTGGTGCTGCAACGCTTGATGAACTCCGACGGCCTCACCGGGCTGTCCAACCGCCGCCACTTCGACGAATACCTGGAACTGGAATGGCGTCGTGCCATGCGCGACCAGACCCAACTGTCGCTGCTGATGATCGACGTGGATTTTTTCAAGACCTACAACGACAGCTTCGGCCACGTCGAAGGCGACGAAGCCTTGCGCAAGGTCGCCGACACCATCCGCGAAGCCAGCAGTCGCCCCTCGGACCTGCCGGCGCGCTACGGCGGTGAAGAGTTCGCCTTGGTACTGCCGAACACCTCGCCGGGCGGCGCACGCCTGGTGGCTGAAAAGCTACGCATGGCCGTTGCTGCGCTGAAAATCCCACACATAGCGCCGGCTGAGGGGGCGAGCCTGACCATCAGCATCGGCCTGTCGACCATGACACCGGTGCAGGGCACGGACTGCCGACAGTTGATCATGGCGGCGGACAAGGGGTTGTATACGGCCAAGCATAATGGGCGCAATCAGGTGGGGATTGAATAATTCGAAGCACCGTAAAACCCCTGTGGGAGCTGGCTTGCCTGCGATAGCGGTGTATCAGATACAGATGTGGTAACTGACGAACCGCAATCGCAGGCAAGCCAGCTCCCACATTTGATCTCCATTGTTCTGTCGATAGCCTACAAACCCCGCCTTTTCGGCCAAGCGGACTGCCGTTTCCGGACGTTTGCCGTTATACTCGCCGGCTTTCAAAAGTTCGCCAACGAGTGCTGCCCGCCATGGAAATCAACCCGATCCTTAACACCATCAAGGACCTGTCCGAGCGCTCCGAAACTATTCGGGGGTATCTTTGACTACGATCAAAAGCATGAGCGTCTGACCGAAGTCAATCGCGAGCTTGAAGATCCTGCTGTCTGGAACAAACCTGAATACGCCCAGGAACTGGGCCGCGAGCGCGCTGCGCTGGCGCAGATCGTCGATACCCTCGACGAGCTGAACACCGGTCTGGCCGATTGCCGTGACCTGCTGGACATGGCCGTCGAAGAAAACGACGAAGGCGCAGTGGGCGATGTCGTCGCCGAGCTGGCCCGTCTCGAGGACAACCTCGCCAAGCTTGAATTCCGTCGCATGTTCAGCCACGAAATGGACCCGAACAACGCCTACCTGGACATCCAGGCCGGTTCCGGCGGCACCGAGGCACAGGACTGGGCCAACATCCTGCTGCGCATGTACCTGCGCTGGGCTGACAAGCGCGGTTTCGAAGCGACCATCATGGAACTGTCCGCCGGTGAAGTCGCTGGTATCAAGGGCGCGACCGTACACATCAAGGGCGAATACGCCTTTGGCTGGCTGCGGACCGAGATCGGCGTCCACCGCCTGGTGCGCAAGAGCCCGTTTGACTCCGGCAACCGTCGCCACACCTCGTTCTCTGCTGTTTTCGTCTCGCCAGAGATCGACGACAAGGTCGAAATCGAGATCAACCCGGCCGACCTGCGCATCGATACCTACCGCTCCTCCGGTGCCGGTGGCCAGCACGTGAACACCACCGACTCGGCCGTACGTATTACCCACGTACCGACCAACACCGTGGTCAGCTGCCAGAACGAACGCTCCCAGCACGCGAACAAGGACACCGCCATGAAAATGCTGCGGGCCAAGTTGTACGAGCAGGAAATGCAGAAGCGCAACGCCGCTTCCCAGGCGCTGGAAGACACCAAGTCGGATATCGGCTGGGGTCACCAGATCCGTTCTTATGTGCTTGATGCGTCGCGGATCAAGGATTTGCGCACTAACATCGAACGCAGCGACTGCGACAAGGTGCTCGACGGTGATATCGACGAATACCTGGAAGCCAGCCTGAAGTCAGGCCTGTAACCCCTTTTTAGGAGCCGGCACGCCGGCGATCCCCGGCCGCAGGCCGGGGGCAACGAACCTGATGGAATATTTAAAGACATGAGCGACCAACAACTCGACCAAGCCCTGCAACAGGAAGAAAACTCCCTGATCGCCCTGCGCAAGGAAAAGCTGGCTGCCGAGCGCGCCAAGGGCAATGCCTTCCCCAACGACTTCCGCCGCGAAAACTACTGCGATGCCTTGCAGAAGCAATACGCGGACAAGACCAAGGAAGAGCTGGCGGAAGCGGCGATCCCGGTCAAGGTGGCAGGTCGCATCATGCTCAACCGCGGCTCGTTCATGGTGATCCAGGACATGACCGGTCGCATCCAGGTCTACGTCAACCGCAAGACCCTGCCTGAAGATACCCTGGCCTCGGTGAAAACCTGGGACATGGGCGACATCATCGCCGCCGAAGGTACCCTGGCCCGTTCCGGTAAGGGCGACCTGTACGTTGAAATGACCAGCGTACGCCTGCTGACCAAATCCCTGCGCCCGCTGCCGGACAAGCACCACGGCCTCACCGACACCGAGCAGCGCTACCGCCAGCGCTATGTTGACCTGATCGTCAACGAAGACGTGCGCCACACCTTCCGCGTGCGTTCGCAAGTCATCGCGCACATCCGCAGCTTCTTGATGCAGCGTGACTTCCTGGAAGTGGAAACCCCGATGCTGCAAACCATCCCCGGTGGTGCTGCAGCCAAGCCGTTTGAAACCCACCACAACGCGCTGGACCTGGAAATGTTCCTGCGTATCGCGCCTGAGCTATACCTCAAGCGCCTTGTGGTTGGCGGGTTTGAGAAAGTGTTCGAGATCAACCGCAACTTCCGTAACGAAGGCGTTTCGACGCGTCACAACCCAGAATTCACCATGTTGGAGTTCTACCAGGCCTACGCCGATTACGAAGACAACATGGACCTGACTGAAGAACTGTTCCGCGAACTGGCGCAGTTGGTCCTGGGCAGCACTGACGTGCCGTACGGCGACAAGGTGTTCCACTTTGGCGAACCGTTCGTGCGCCTGTCGGTGTTCGATTCGATCCTCAAGTACAACCCCGAGTTGACCGCTGACGACCTGACCGACATCGACAAGGCCCGCGCCATTGCCAAGAAAGCCGGCGCAAAAGTGTTGGGCTTCGAAGGCCTGGGCAAATTGCAGGTGATGATTTTCGAAGAGTTGGTGGAGCACAAGCTGGAACAGCCGCACTTCATTACCCAGTACCCGTTCGAAGTATCGCCGCTCGCCCGTCGCAACGATGACAACCCGAACGTCACCGACCGTTTCGAATTGTTCATCGGCGGCCGCGAAATCGCCAACGCCTACTCCGAGTTGAACGACGCGGAAGACCAGGCCGAGCGTTTCATGGCCCAGGTGGCCGACAAGGACGCCGGCGACGACGAAGCCATGCACTACGATGCCGACTTCGTGCGCGCCCTGGAATACGGCATGCCGCCAACCGCCGGTGAAGGGATCGGCATCGACCGCCTGGTGATGCTGTTGACTAACTCGCCGTCGATCCGCGATGTGATCCTGTTCCCGCACATGCGGCCACAAGCGTAACCTTAGCGAAATCCAGAGCCGCCTTTTATAAGGCGGCTTTTTTATGCGGCGTTTATAAGCGTCAAGCAAACAGCGCCAGGTTTTGATCTATTCAAGGATGTGTGTCGTGAACCGCGTAATGGCTCAAGAAGGCGCCGCCGGCATTGCTGCTGCCGTGGCTGAAAGTGTCCAGTACCAGGGCCGTAAGGCCAGTCGCCGAGGCAGTGAGCAACGCAGGCAAGACATTCTCGATGCGGCGATGCGCATCGTGGTGCGTGATGGCGTACGGGCCGTGCGCCATCGTGCAGTCGCGGCAGAGGCGGGGGTGCCGTTGTCGGCCACCACCTACTATTTCAAGGATATCGACGACTTGCTCACCGATACCTTCGCTCAATACGTCGAACGCAGTGCCGCGTTCATGGGCAAGCTGTGGGTACGTAACGAGGGCCTGCTGCGCGAAATGGTCGCCTATGGCGATGGCAGCCCACAGTCGCGCTCGCAGCTGGCCGATGATATTGCGCGTTTGACCGCTGACTACGTGTTGCGCCAACTGACCAACCGCCGTGAGCACCTGATGGCCGAGCAGGCCTTTCGCCAGGAAGCGCTGCTGAATCCGCGGCTGGCAGAGCTGGTGCGTTCCCATCAGCAGATTCTGTTGCAGGGCACTGAGCAGTTTTTCCAGGTACTGGGCTCCCGCGAGCCGCAACAGGATGCCAAAGTGTTGACGGCGATAATCAGTCGGATGGAATATCAGGGCCTGCTGAGCGGCGCAGAGCCTCTGACCGGTGAAGAGATGCTTGAAATTCTCAAGCGTTACATGCATTTGGTGTTGGCCTCGGTGTAGTCATAAGTCGACGCTGCTTTATGTGGGCGCTGGCTTGCCTGCGCTGCAGACAACTCGGTAAATCAGGCACGGTTGGTTGATGCCATTGCAGGCAAGCCAGCTCCCACATAAACGGGTGCCATGCACGATATTCAGTGGAGTACACGATGAAAGCCTGGCGAATCGCGGTAATTGCCTTGTCGTTCCTGCTGCTCAGCGGTTGCCTGGTGACATTCAAGGACCCGCTGCCGGCCCATGAGGCCGCGCCGCCGGCCCTGCTGGGGAAATGGTCGAGCAAAAACGCCTGGGGCGAGCCGCTCAACCTGCACATCACTCGCGTGGGTGACCACCGTTATAAAGCCGTGAGCTACCCTACAGCCAAGCCGGGCCTGCGTGATGAGTACCTGTTTACTGTGTCCCGGCATGGTAGCCGCTGGTACTTGTCGGCGCCGTTGCCGGCCAAACTGGGCGGGCATTTCATCCTGGCGGGGTTTGACTTTGAGGGTAAGAGCGGCGAAAAACATGAATTGGTGGTCTATAACCTGGACCTTGAGCAGATCCACCAAGCGATAGGCCAAAAGACGTTGCACGGCAGTACTGTGGAAACCGTCGAAGGCGATGGCGTATTGGTCGACAGCCCCATGGACCAAGTGTTTGCCTACCTGGATGACCCGGCCAACGCCGATGTATTCGTGGAAGCCGTGCGCTACCAGCGCACGGGCAAATAACGTTTAAAGAGGAAGCACCGGGTGGACGATTACCAGCAGACGATACGCACCTTGTCTGATCGCATTGTGCTGGCGCAGACACCGATTCGCGTCCTCGACGCCGTGAAGTGGGACGACAACATTCGTCAGGGATTCCTCAAGGCCAAGGGCAAGGAAATGCCCGCCGTGGACCGCGACTATTACCTGAATCGGCCACTGACGTTCGACTCCAGCGCGGTAAAGCTGGAGTTCCAGAACATCGAGCGCGACATTACCCGTCGCCTCGGCCAGTTCAGCCCCGTGGGGCAGATTATGCGCCGCATGTGCCGGGAATATCGCATGGTGGTGCGCATGCTTGAAGCGCGCGGTACCGAGGATTTCGGCCTGATATCCCAGGAACTGTACGGCGCCGCCTCCGATGCGTTCCACGCGGGCGACCCTACCCTGGCGGACCTGGGCCTGATGCTTTCTGACTATCTGAACAACATCGACGGCCGTGGCGATTTGAAGGATGAAGCCAAGACCCTCACCGCCAAGGACGCCGTGGCGCTGCTGCAAACACGCCTGAACAAGGTATTTGGCGAGGCCGAAGAGACTATCCGCGTGTTTGAGTCCGACGGTATTGTCGCTGACGCCGCGGCGGGCGCCGACTACATCAAGATCCGCGCCGACGCGATGTTCAATGACCGCGACGTGCGGGCCCTGGAAGTGCACGAAGGCCTGGTGCATGTTGGCACCACGCTAAACGGTCAGAACCAACCGATCTGCACGTTCCTGTCCAAGGGCCCGCCGTCCTCCACCGTGACCCAGGAAGGCCTGGCGATCCTGATGGAAATCATCACCTTTGCCTCCTACCCGAGCCGCCTGCGCAAACTGACCAACCGCACCCGCGCCATTCACATGGTGGAGGAGGGCGCCGACTTCCTGCAGGTGTTTGAGTTCTTCCGCGAGCAAGGCTTTGAGATGGGCGAAAGCTATGGCAACGCCAGTCGCGTATTCCGTGGCTCGGTGCCGAACGGTCTGCCGTTTACCAAGGATCTGTCCTACCTCAAGGGCTTTATCATGGTCTACAACTACATTCAGCTCGCCGTGCGTAAAGGCAAGCTGGAGCAAGTGCCGCTGCTGTTCTGCGGCAAGACCACCCTGGAAGACATGCGCACCCTGCGTCAGCTGGTCGACGAAGGCCTCGTGGTGCCGCCCAAGTACCTGCCGGAGCAGTTCCGCGACATGAATGCACTGGCGGCATGGATGTGCTTTTCCAACTTCCTCAACCATTTGAGCCTGGATCGGATTGAGGCGGATTATTCGAATATCCTTTGAAGGAACCGCACCAAACATGTGCGAGCTGGGTTGCCTGCGATGGCGGTCATTCAGTGAAAACACCTGTGACTGATACACCGTTATCGCAGGCAACCCAGCACCCACATTTGATCTCATTTGTTCTTGAGAAATGAGTACAACCTTCCAGCGAGGCTTCAACGGATGAGAATCCTCGGCATTTTGTGCCTGCTACTCACTTTGAACGGCTGCAGCTCCCTGCTGTTCTACCCCGAGCCCGGCCTGCCTTTCACACCGGAAAAAGCCCACCTGCAATACCGCGACGTCACCTTGACCACCGCCGACGGCGTGAAGCTGCACGCCTGGTGGCTACCGGCCAAGCCCGGTGTGCCGCTCAAGGGTACGGTGCTGCATTTGCACGGCAACGGCGGCAACCTGGCCTGGCACCTGGGCGGCAGTTGGTGGTTGCCTGAGCAGGGTTACCAAGTGCTGCTGCTGGACTATCGCGGTTATGGGCTGTCGGAAGGCAAGCCATCTTTACCCGCGGTCTATCAGGATGTTGATGCGGCGTTCCGCTGGATCGACAAGGCACCCGAAACCCAGGGCCAGCCGCTGATCGTTCTGGGCCAAAGCCTGGGTGGCGCGCTGGCGGTTCACTACCTGGCAGCCCACCCGGAACGCCAATCCCGGCTCAAGGCGCTGGTGCTGGACGGCGTGCCCGCCAGTTATCGTGACGTAGGACAATTCGCCCTAAGTACCTCCTGGTTAACATGGCCGTTTCAAGTGCCCCTGTCCTGGCTGGTACCGGACGCCGACAGTGCTATCCGCGCCATGCCTCAGTTGACGGGTGTGCCGAAACTGTTGTTTCACAGTCTGGATGACCCGGTTGTGCCAGTGGCCAATGGCATCCGCCTGTACCAGGCCGCGCCGCCGCCAAGGGTGCTGCAGTTAACCCGGGGCGGCCATGTGCAAACCTTTGCCGACAAAACCTGGCAAACCGTGATGCTGCGCTACCTGGACGACCCGCGGCACTTCAACGGCCTACGCCGCCTGGGCGAAATTCCGAACTATCCCACTCCAAAAGTGGATTCATCAGAGAGCCCGCAATGAGCGAAGAACGCAATATGATCCCGCTGATCCTCACCGGTATTGGCACTATCATCGGTACCGTCGGTTGCCTGTGGTTCTACGGTTACCTGCACTTTGCCAAACCCGAAGATGCGCTGCTGCTCAGCGATTTCACCATGCTCAAGACCGTGCCCGGCGAGGACTACAAGATCTCCCTGACCCCGGCCGCGCAAGTGGCGCAATGCGTGGATGGCGTGCTGGTGATGTTCGACACCGAGCAGAAAGGCCTCAGCGGTGTGCTGGTGAACAACAAGAAGCAGGCCGTGCGATGCATGGGGCAAGAAACCCCGCAATTGCAGCAGTGAACGCTGTTTTCAGCGCTGTGGGAAAGCTCCATTTTACGTACCGATTAATGATTTAACGCCTGTCAGGCGTTCAGCCGGCCGGAACCAGTCTGGCGCGCTCACCACAGATTATGGGCTGATTGGCAATGCTAATCGGCCCATTTTTTCATTAGTCTGGAGTGAGCATATATGGCGGGTATAAACGGAGTGTCGGGCGTAGGGAGCATGGGCGCTGGTGCCAATGTTGCCGGGGGCGCCCAATCAAACCAAGGCCTCGATCAGCAGATTCGAGACGTTCAAAACAAAATCAAAGACATGCAGGCACAAGGTGCTAAAGGCGGTCAGGGTAGCGAGGGCGGAGGTGGCCTCGATGAACTGATGAAACTGCTGGAGAAGCTGCTGGCCCAAAAGTCTCAGGGGGCCCAGGGCGCGCAAGGCGATCAAGGCGCACAAGATGGTCAGGCTGGCAGTCAGGGCCAAATCCAAATGCCGCAGACACAGGGCTCAGGCAAGGTCGGCGTTTAATTCACGCTCCCTCAAAAAACCGCCTCTATCGGGCGGTTTTTTCATGTTGATTCAAACCGACAACCAGCAACGGAGCGGGCGGTGTCACGCGTGGCACACGCAAGTCATGTAGCTGCATGGGACATTCGCAGAGGAAATGTCTGGAACCGTTTCGACTCAAACTCCCACATAAAATGGTGCAACCTACTCAGATTGGGTCGAGGATGAAAATACATATTCCTGTATTGGAAAACATGTTGGCCATGGCAAGACAGCATGTGGCGCTGGAACAGGAAGCCGCCCGCAGGTACAAGCGCGATCAACGGATGGATGAGCCGGCCAGCGCAAAGATTGAAATGCCAGCCGAGGATACGAATCGCACCATTCAGTTTGACGAGCCGAAAAAAAACCCACCGTGAGGTGGGTTTTCTTATGCGACGCCAATCAATCAGTTAGCAACGGAAGACCGTGGCTTGACCGGCTGGTTGTCGTTGGAGATGGTCACTTCAACGCGGCGGTTCATGGCACGGCCCGACACGCTGGCGTTGTCGGCAACCGGGTATTCCTTGCCATAGCCCTGGGTCACGATGCGCGAGATGTCCACGCCTTGCTGAGCCAGTGCGCGTTGCACGGAGGCTGCACGGCGCTCCGACAGGCTCTGGTTGTAAGAGTCTGAACCGGTGCTGTCGGTGTAGCCTTCTACGATCACCTTACGGTCCGGGTTGTCGCGCAGGAACTGAGCCAGCTTGGTGATGTTAACCAGGCCGCTGGATTTCAGATCAGATTTGTTGGTGGCGAACAGCACGTCACCGAAGGTCACCAGGGTGCCGCGATCGGTCTGCTTGGCGTTCAAGCTGTCTTGCAGCTGCTTGATCTGCGCATCACGAGCCTCCAGCAAAGCGCGGGCGCGTTCGTCGCCGGCGTTTTTCAGCTTGGCTTCGGATTCGCGCAGCAAGATGGTGTCTTTGGCCACTTCAACACGCTGGTTAGTCAGGTAGGCCAGTTGGTCGACTTTCTTCTGGTCTTCCTTGTCGCGGTAAGCCTTGTCAGCCTTGTCCAGCCATTCGCTGGCGTCCTTGGTTTCCAGCGCCGCGAGCTTGGTCGCTTGCGGGTTGGTTTGCAGGGACGAGAAGTTGGTCCGTGCATTTTCCAGGTTCGCGTTCGGCGGGGTGGAGCAAGCCGCCAGTGCAACGCTCATCGCCAGCAGGGCAGGGATCATCAATTGTTTACGCATAGTCGTGTCGTCCTTTCAATTCTTTATCGGGTGCGATTCGGTCACAGGAAGCGTCTTACTTCTGCTGGATAGCAGCCGGGCGCATGCCTTCCTTACGCAACTCATCAACAGCCTTCTGGGAATCCTTCAAAGCCTGTTCAGCCTTGGCAGCCTGGGATTTGCGCTCTGCAACGCGAGCGTCCCACTCGGCTTGTTCGGCCAGGCGACGGGCTTCCTCGTAATTTTTGTCGTGCATGGCAATCTCAGCTTGCTTGAGCTTGTCCTGGGCCGACTTCATTTCTACAGCCGCGTACTCGGTGCCGCCGGCGCTGACAGCGCTGTTCACCGCAGACTGGGTGACCGCATATTGCTCGGTCGGAGGGTTGCCGGCGCAGCCAGCCAAAACGAAGCTTGTGCCGATTGCCAGCGCGGCCAACTTGAGCCCGCGCAGAGGGTTAAACGAGGATTTGGCAGTGCTGGTCTTCATCGTCTTCAACTCCATTAGATAGCTCCTAATAACATCAAAATCCATCTCAGGTGGTCAGCGGCGGCGGGCTAGCGGTAAAGCTGCGGACGCCTATTCAAACGGCTGTTCCAAGTGATGGCTTACTCGGTGTGACCCGAGGCTTTTTTGAATAGTTCAGCGAAGATGGCGAATTGCCTAAAAAAATTTCTGACTGATTGGTCAGGTCAAAAAGTTGGAACTTTCAGCTGCACGAACGGTATGCCGGGCTTGATAAAAGCCCGAAATAATTGGGTGAAAAGGAAGTTTTGAAGAGGGAGGTCAGCGTTGTGGGTCTTCGTCGCTGGCAGACTGGTCGTGCAGAAAACGCCGCGAAAGTGACAGGAAGCGAGGGGTAGCACCGACATCTTCGTAAAGGGGGTCGCCTTCTTCGTCGGTGGCAATCACATGCTCGCCCTTGACGTAGGGAAAGCTCTCTTCAAGCTCTTCTAGGGCCGCGCCGATCAACTCGCCAAGTAATTCCTCGGTCTGACGCTTGGGGTACATTTCGGCGATGGCCGCCAGCCTCGCGGCGGCCTCTACATCCAGATGAATCGCGTACTCGGTTTTGGTCAGGCGACCCTTGGCGTTCTCTTCCCAGTGCTGGGCCAATTCTCGGATTTTCATGGCAACCTCAATAAAGCGCGCGTTGGCAGGCGGTGATGAGCAACCAGTCGTCTGCGTAGGTGAACGCGACGACTCAACCTTGAGACTCGCTACAACTCACAAGGTTTAAAGTCTTGTCATAAATGGACGCTGGCGGCACTCTGACAGACCTGCGCGTCCCGGATTTCTGGCTGGAGATTGGCTGATGAGTGATATCGATGCACGCTTGCGTGAGGATGTTCACCTGCTGGGTGAGCTGTTGGGCAACACGATTCGAGAGCAGTACGGCGATGATTTCCTCGACAAGATCGAGCAGATCCGCAAAGGCGCTAAGGCTGATCGCCGCGGCGCTGGCGATGAACTGAGTACCCGCGTGAATCAGTTGCAGGAAAATGAACTGTTGCCGGTGGCCCGTGCGTTCAATCAATTCCTCAACCTCGCCAACATCGCTGAGCAATACCAACTGATTCACCGACGCGATGAGTCGCAAGCCGCGCCGTTTGAATCCCGCGTATTGCCGGAGTTGCTTGCCCGCCTGCAAAGTGAAGGTCATAGCAACGAATCCCTGGCCCGCCAGTTGGGGCGCCTGGAGATTGAACTGGTCCTCACCGCTCATCCTACTGAAGTGGCGCGCCGTACCCTGATCCAGAAATACGATGCTATTGCTGCCCAACTGGCCCTGCAGGATCACCGCGACCTCACTACCGCCGAGCGCGAGCAGATCCGCCAGCGCCTGCAACGGCTGATCGCTGAAGCCTGGCACACCGAAGAAATCCGCCGTACCCGGCCCACCCCGGTGGACGAGGCCAAGTGGGGCTTTGCGGTGATCGAGCATTCGCTGTGGCACGCCATCCCTAATTACCTGCGTAAGGCTGACCAGGCGTTGCACGCCGCCACCGGCCTGCGCCTGCCCCTGGAAGCGGCGCCAATCCGCTTTGCGTCCTGGATGGGCGGCGACCGTGACGGCAACCCGAATGTCACTGCGCCGGTCACCCGCGAAGTGTTGCTGTTGGCGCGCTGGATGGCGGCCGACTTGTACCTGCGTGATATCGATCACCTAGCCTCGGAGCTGTCGATGCAACAGGCCAGCCCGGCGTTGCAGGCCAAGGTCGGTGACAGCGTGGAGCCTTATCGCGCATTGCTCAAGCAACTGCGCGAACGCCTGCGCGCCACGCGCCAATGGGCACACACGGCGTTGAGCAGCAGCACCCCGGCGCCGGCCGAGGTGTTGCAGAACAACCGTGACCTGCTGGAGCCGCTGGAATTGTGCTACCAGTCGCTGCATGAGTGCGGCATGGGCGTGATCGCCGATGGCCCACTGCTCGACTGCCTGCGTCGGGCCGTGACCTTTGGCTTATTCCTTGTACGCCTGGACGTGCGCCAGGACTCCAGTCGCCATTCGGCGGCGATGACCGAGATCACCGATTATCTTGGGCTGGGACGTTACGAAGACTGGGACGAAGACGCACGCATCAGCTTCCTGATGAAGGAGTTGGCCAACCGTCGACCGCTATTGCCGAGTTATTTCAAGCCGTCGGCCGATACGGCCGAGGTGCTCAACACCTGCAAGGAAGTCGCCGCCGCACCGGCCGCCTCCTTGGGTTCGTATGTCATCTCCATGGCGGGCGCGGCGTCGGACGTGCTGGCAGTGCAACTGCTGCTTAAAGAGTCAGGCGTGCAACGACCGATGCGCGTGGTGCCGCTGTTCGAAACCCTGACCGACCTGGATAACGCCGGTCCTGTGATCGAGCAACTGTTGCTGTTGCCGGGCTATCGCGCGCGTTTGCAGGGCCCGCAGGAAGTGATGATTGGCTACTCGGACTCAGCCAAGGATGCCGGCACCACCGCCGCTGCCTGGGCGCAGTACCGGGCACAGGAACGGCTGGTGGATATCTGCCGCGAACAACAAGTGGAATTGCTGTTGTTCCACGGTCGTGGCGGCACGGTCGGCCGTGGCGGCGGCCCGGCGCACGCGGCGATCCTGTCGCAGCCACCGGGTTCGGTGGCGGGGCGGTTCCGTACCACTGAGCAGGGCGAAATGATTCGCTTCAAATTCGGCTTGCCGGATATCGCCGAACAGAACCTCAATCTGTACCTGGCGGCGGTACTCGAAGCCACGCTGTTGCCACCGCCGCCGCCTGAACCGGCCTGGCGCCATTTGATGGATGAATTGGCGGCAGACGGTGTCAGCGCTTACCGCGCCGTCGTGCGGGAAAATCCGCAGTTCGTTGAGTATTTCCGCCAGTCCACGCCGGAACAGGAACTGGGCCGTTTGCCATTGGGCAGTCGCCCGGCCAAGCGCCGTGCGGGCGGGATTGAAAGCCTGCGCGCGATCCCATGGATCTTCGGTTGGACCCAGACCCGCCTGATGCTACCGGCCTGGCTTGGTTGGGAAGCGGCGCTGAGCAAGGCGCTGGAGCGCGGCGAAGGCGAACTGCTGGGGCAGATGCGTGAGCAATGGCCGTTCTTCCGTACCCGCATCGACATGCTGGAAATGGTGCTGGCCAAGGCCGATGCCGATATCGCCCGTCTGTATGACGAGCGGCTGGTGCAGCCAGACCTGCTGCCATTGGGCGTGCACCTGCGCGACCTATTGTCGCAGGCGTGCGGCGTGGTGCTTGGCCTGACCGGTCAGTCGCAACTGCTCGCCCACAGCCCAGACACCCTTGAGTTCATCCGCCTGCGCAACACCTACCTCGATCCCTTGCACTTGCTGCAAGCCGAGCTGCTGGCACGCTCGCGCCAGCAGGAAGCGGCGCAAGACAGCCCTCTGGAACAGGCGCTGCTGGTGTCTGTGGCCGGTATTGCCGCTGGTTTGCGTAACACCGGTTAAGGTTTTTTGCGTATTCTCAATGGCTTGCAGATAAACCACGTCGCCCGTCCTGAAAAGGGCGGCTGGCGTTTATGCGGCTGGGTTGCACTCAGGCACACCCCTACCTATGACGTAAGCCGGGCACGGTTCCTGCGACTTTCGGCGGCTTGTGTGGTTAGGGCCTGCTGTGTATCTTGATCAGCCTTTGGCCGTTTTGGACGGCTGGGCTCATACAGTTACAAACCCTATTTTACGAGATTGGCCCCACGCGGCGAATCCGAGCGTCATCTCTATAAAAAATTGAGGAGCACATCAATGCGCGTCATTCTGCTGGGAGCTCCGGGGGCCGGTAAAGGTACTCAGGCAAAGTTCATCACTGAAAAATTCGGTATTCCACAAATCTCCACCGGCGACATGCTGCGTGCGGCCGTCAAGGCCGGCACCGAGCTGGGCCTGATCGCCAAGAGCGTGATGGACAGCGGTGGCCTGGTTTCTGATGACCTGATCATCAACCTGGTCAAGGAACGCATCAGCCAGGAAGACTGCAAGAACGGTTTCCTGTTCGACGGCTTCCCGCGCACCATTCCCCAGGCCGAAGCCCTGGTGAAGGCCGGCGTCGAGCTGGATGCCGTCGTCGAAATCGCGGTTGAAGACGAAGAAATCGTCCAGCGCATTGCTGGTCGTCGCGTTCACGAAGCTTCTGGCCGCGTGTACCACACCGTCTACAACCCGCCAAAGGTTGAAGGCAAGGACGATGTGACGGGTGAAGACCTGGTGCAGCGTAAAGACGACACCGAAGAAACCGTGCGTCATCGCCTGTCGGTCTACCATTCCCAGACCAAGCCGCTGGTGGATTTTTACCAGAAGCTGTCCGCCGCTAACGGCAAGCCGAAGTACAGCCACATTCCTGGCGTCGGCTCGGTTGAAGCGATCACTGCCAAAGTGCTGCAAGCACTGAGCTGATCCCTCGACTGGCTTCACGGATAACGGCCCGCTTGCGGGCCGTTGTTGTTTATACTGGCGCACTTTTTTTCGACTTGGACACCCACAACGATGAGCACCCTGCTGGCCCTGGACACCGCGACTGAAGCTTGCTCCGTTGCCTTGCTGCACGATGGCAAGGTAACGAGCCACTACGAGGTGATCCCGCGCCTGCATGCGCAGAAGCTGCTGCCAATGATCAAGCAACTGCTTGAAGACGCAGGCACGACGTTGGCTGCGGTCGATGCCATCGCCTTCGGCCGTGGCCCGGGCGCGTTTACCGGTGTGCGCATCGCCATCGGCGTGGTGCAGGGGCTGGCGTTCGCGTTGGAGCGCCCAGTGTTGCCGGTGTCCAACCTGGCGGTTCTGGCCCAGCGTGCCTTGCGTGAACACGGCGCGCAGCAGGTGGCGGCCGCTATCGATGCGCGGATGGATGAAGTGTATTGGGGTTGCTATCGCGCAACGGCGGGCGAGATGCGCCTGGTGGGCGTGGAAGCGGTGCAGCCGCCGGCGTCGTCTGCGTTGCCGTTGGATGCCAGCGGTGATTGGTTCGGCGCCGGCACCGGCTGGGGTTATGGCGAACGTATTGGCGTGTCGTTGGCCGGCCAGGACGCTGCGATGTTGCCTCATGCCGAAGACTTATTGACCCTTGCGCGCTTCGCGTTCGAACGGGGTGAAGCGATTCCGGCGGACCAAGCTGCTCCGGTTTATCTGCGCGATAAGGTTGCGCAGACTAAAGCTGAACGCGGGATTATTTGACGCCAAAAATGGTGGCACTTTGGGGCTAAATTCACCAATCGTCAGAATTTGCCCCCGCTTTTAAACCTTTTTCAAATTATGTGTTCTAGTTATCACCAGAGCATTTGCGCGTTATGGATTGCGCCACTAAAATGCCATCACCGATTTCGAGTTCGCATACATGCGTATAGATGGATTTTCCTCACCGTCCTACCCCATCAAGCGTAAGCCACGCAAGGCAAACGTTACGGTAGACGAGTCCGTCGAAGATTCGCCGGACTTCATCGAAGTCCAGTCCGAAGCACAGCAAAATGCCCAGGGTTCCGCAGGCGCTCGTATCAGCGGTCTTCCAGCCCGTCAGCAAGACATGGTCTTCCCGCGCTCCATGAGCAAAAGCGTCGCCACCGCCCTGGCCAGCTACATGACCACCGCCGGTTTTGTCGAATGGGATATGGAAGTGCTGGGCCTCGACATCCACATCTGATGCGTCTGCCTTACTACCTCGGTTGCCCGTCCTGGAGCGAAAACGCTTGGCGCGAGTACCTGTACCCCGCCGATGCCCGTTCCAGCGACTACCTTGCGCTCTATTCCCAGGTCTTCAACGCCGTTGAAGGCAACACCACCTTTTATGCCCGCCCTTCAGCTGCCACGGTGCAACGCTGGGCCGAAATCATGCCTGACGATTTCCGCTTCACGGCCAAATTTCCCGGTGATATCAGCCACAGCGGCAACCTGATCGAACAACTGCCGGCGGCAGAAAGCTTTGTTGGCTTGATGAGCCCGCTGGGTGAGCGGGTATCGCCGTTGTGGTTGCAGCTGCCCGCGACGTTCACGCCGCAGCGGCTGGGTGAGTTGGCAGGTTTCATTGATGGGCTCGAGCGTCCGATGGCTGTCGAAGTGCGGCATCTTGAGTTTTTCGCCAAGGGCGAGGCCGAGCGAACGCTCAACCGTTTGTTGCGTGATCGCGGGGTCGAGCGGGTCTGCCTTGACCCGCGGGCCTTGTTCAGTTGCACGTCCACCTCGGCGGCCGTGCTGCACGCGCAATCCAAAAAGCCCAAGGTGCCGCCGCGTCCGGCGGCGCTGACGCTGTTTCCCCAAGTGCGTTTTATCGGCCATCCCGAATTGGAAGCCAATGACCCGTTCCTGGTCCCATGGGTGGAGAAAGTCGCCGGTTGGATTGAAGAAGGCCGTACGCCCTACGTGTTCCTGCACACCTCGGACAACCGCCTCGCCGCGCAATTGGCGCTGCGTTTTCACGACCAGTTGATGGTGCGTCTGCCTGGCCTGCCAGCGCTGGCAACCTTGGATCGAGCTCCCGCAGCGGAGCAACTGGGGTTACTCTAGGGCACCTTTTTCCGCCTGGAGCCAGACATGGATGCCCAAACCCTTCGCGCCGAAACCTTCAAGGCCTTGCATGAGCGAGACCGTGCGTTTGTCATGCCCAACCCGTGGGATGCTGGTTCCGCTGTGATGCTCGCCAGCCTGGGGTTTGAAGCGCTGGCCACCACCAGTGCGGGGTATGCGTTCAGCCTGGGGCGCCCGGATGCGGAAGGGGCGCTGTCCCTGGATGACACCTTGATCAACGCCAGTATGATCGTCAAAGCCACCGCGTTGCCGGTAGCGGCCGATCTGGAAAACGGCTTCAGTGACACCCCCGAAGGCTGCGTCCAGACGATCCTGCGTGCCGCGGCCACGGGTATCGTTGGCGGTTCCATCGAAGATGCCACCGGTATTGCCGCTGACCCGATCTATCCCTTCGACCTCTCCGTCGAGCGCGTGGAAGCTGCCGTTGCCGCCGCGCGCAGCCTGCCATTCCCCTTCACCCTGACTGCCCGCGCGGAAAACCTCCTGCATGGTCGTCTGGATTTGCCTGACACCATCCGCCGCCTGCAAGCCTACGCCGAAGCCGGTGCCGACGTGCTGTATGCACCGGCTCTGCGCACTGCCGAGGAAGTGCTGGCGGTGGTCAAAGCGGTGGCGCCCAAACCGGTGAATGTGTTGATGTCCGGCGGCTTGAACCTCAGTGTGGCGCAATTGGGCGAGATGGGCGTGCGGCGTATCAGCGTCGGCTCGGCGCTGGCGTTGGCTGCCTATGGTGAGTTCTACCGCGCGGCCCAGGAGGTCTATGAGCTGGGCTCGTTCACCTTCACCGACCGCAAAATGCCGTTCAGTCAGGCCAACCAGTTCTTTAAGGACTAAGCGGTGCGTTTCTTCAAAATCATCTGCGTACTGCTGGTTCTGGGCGGGGTGTTTGCCGTTGGTGTCTGGCGTGGCTGGCTGCCGTTGCCGGCTGATTGGAACCCTTGGGCGCCGTTGGATGTGCGCGCCAGCCCCAACTTTTTGACCCGTTATAAATTGGGACGTCTGCAGGATGATCCAGCGCTGTGCGACAGCGTGCTGGAAACCTCCGGCCTGCGCGTCAGCCATCAGGCCGATACGCCCGTCGACGCCGCCTGCCCTTTACGCAATACCTTGCGTGTACAGGGCGCTGCGGTTGGGCTCAGCAGTAGCTTTCTCGCCAGTTGCCCACTGGCGGTGGCGTTCGCGTTGTTCGAGCGGCACAGTTTGCAGCCGGCGGCGCAGGCGGTGTTTGGCCAGGCGGTGACGCGGGTCGATCACCTGGGCAGCTTTGCCTGCCGTAACATGTATAACCGTTCTGTAGGGCGACTCAGCGAGCATGCCTCCGCCAATGCGTTGGATATTGCCGGCTTTCGCCTGGCGGATGGGCGCCGCATCAGTGTGCTCAAAGGTTGGCCGGGGGAGGGCGCTGATGCTCGGTTCCTGCGTCGGGTGCGCGATAGCGCCTGCGATGATTTCAATGTGGTGTTGAGCCCGGACTACAACGCCGCGCACCGCAACCATTTCCATCTGGACATGGGGCGTTGGTGGGTGTGTCGCTAGGGTTTAAGCGGCCAGGCGCAGGTTGTTGGCGATCAACGGACGTGCCCAGTAGTAATCGAAGTCCAGGGCCTTTTGTTGCGCGACCAGTTCTTCGGTAGGGTAAGGCGTGGCGGCCGGTGGCAGCAGGTCCAGCTCGAATTCGGCAATGGGCAGGTGCAGTGGGCGTGGTGCCGGCACCGGGCCTGGCTCCGGCAGCGGCTGGCCGGCTGTCAGCACGATCGGGCGCACCCAGCCACTTTCGAAATTCTGCTGGCGTTGCTGGGCGACGATTTCTTCTTCCGGGAATGGCTCGGCGGCGGGTGGCAGCAGTTCGGTTTCGAACTCGGCGATCGGCAGGAACAGCGGCTCTGGAGGGGCGATCTCGGTGTCCTTCACGTCACACTCACGCTGGGTGAGGATCTGCGACAACAGGTCGGCGCCGGCGTTGGGTTCTACCGCTGGGTCCGCAGGTGCAGGCGCCTGGACCGCCAGCGCGCCAGGCGTATCGCCGAGCTGCTCGGCCAATGCCCGGGCGAAGAAGTCCTGCCACACATGACTCACCCCGGCCAGCGCTTGAGTATTGCGCAGGCCGTAGTGGTTATGGGTCGGCAGTACACCGATGGTTAGGGGAAGAATGTCTGACATTTTTCTCGGTCGACGCTCAGCTCTGGCAAAATACCTGACTGTTGTTTTTATCGGCCGGTTTTGGCCGATCCTTAATATTTTTGAGCGTAGCGATTGATGAGCGAACAACCAGCGGCCAGCCGCATCAGGGTCGAGGCCTTGGGCGAAGGCTTCCAGGACCGTGCCGAGCAGTGGGCTTCACTGCTGGGTTTGCCGTTACACCTGGCGGATGCGGACTTTTCCCTGCAGTTCGGGGAGCATGGCCTACAGCTACAACAGCTTGGGCCTGACGCGCCAGGGCCGGTGCGGGTGGACTTTGTCGAGGGCGGCGCGGCGCATCGACGCCTGTACGGCGGTGGCAGCGGGCAGATGATTGCCAAGGCCGTGGGTGTCGCCCAAGGCGTCCGCCCACGGGTGCTGGACGCCACGGCGGGCCTGGGTAAGGACGCCTTCGTGCTTGCCAGCCTGGGCTGCGAAATGAGCCTGATCGAGCGCCAGCCGCTGATCGGCGCCCTGCTCGAAGACGGCCTGGCGCGCGGCGCGGATGATTGTGAGGTGGCGCCGATCGTGGCGCGCATGAAGTTGCTCAAGGGCAACTCCATTGACGTAATGTGCAACTGGGAAGGCGAGCCGCCGCAGGTGATCTACCTCGACCCGATGTTCCCGCACCGTGAGAAGACGGCATTGGTGAAGAAGGAAATGCGCCTGTTCCGCCCGCTGGTGGGCGATGATCCGGACGCACCGGCCCTGCTGGCCGCCGCCCTGGCCCTGGCCAGCCACCGCGTGGTGGTCAAGCGTGCGCGCAAGGCGCCGTGCATTGAAGGGCCCAAGCCGAGCCACGCGCTGGAGGGTAAGTCCAGCCGGTATGATATTTATGCTAAAAAAGCGCTGAAGCTCTAAGCTGCAAGCTGCAAGCAAACGCGCTGTACACTTGCCGCTTGTAGCTAACCCCTTGCAACTGCTCCTCTCCCATAAGCCCGCATAAACAACCCCACCACTTCCTGCACATGCGCTTCGGCGGCTTCTTCGCTCTGTTGTCCGCCGCAGCCATACAGCAGGCAAAAATTCGCCGTGCCCTTGAGCAGGCAAAAAAAGTGCTCGGCTGCCGTGAAGGGTTTATCGATGCTCAGGGCGCCACCCTGGTCGATCTTGCCGAGCAGACGCTCCATGCCTTGCAGCATGCGCATGGGGCCGGCCTCGAAGAAGATCTGCGAGAGTTTCACGTCCTGGTTGCCGGTGGTCATCATCAGGCGATGCAGGTTTATCGATTCTTCGCTGTTGATCAGGCGATGGAACCCCCTCGCGATGTTCAACAACACAGTCTCCACGGGCACGCCTTCGGGCAGCTCGAAGTACATCACCGGCAGCTGTTCCTCACACTTGGCCACCACGGCGGCGGTGAACAGGGTTTCTTTGTCATTGAAGTGGCTGTAGACGGTCAGTTTTGAGACGCCCGCCTCAAGGGCCACGGCGTCCATGCTGGTACTGGCGTAACCATTGCTCAAAAACAGGAATTTCGCTGCTTCGAGGATAGCCTGGCGTTTTGCCATGTCCTTGGGGCGCCCGGGGCTATTGGTGTTTACAGGATTGTCGGACATTTTCACCTTTAATACTGGACTGGCGAGTTTGGTATTAATAACATACCGGCCAGTATAATTATTCTTAGCTTCATTTGCGAAAGGTCCTACAGCATGCGCAGCACTTTCCTGCCCTTTGCGTTGCCTGTCAGTCTGGTCGTCCTGTTGACCGCTTGCGGCCATGAGGAAGCGACCCAGGCCACCATCCGCCCGGCCATGGTGGTGCAGCCACTGCCTTCGTCGCAGTCGATGGGCAGTTACCCCGGCGAAGTGCGTGCGCGCTATGAGCCAGACCTGGCATTCCGCATCGGCGGCAAAATCAGCAAGCGGCTGGTGGAGGAGGGCGAGCGAGTCAAGGCCAACCAACCGCTGGCAGAGCTCGACCCACAGGACGTGCGCCTGCAACTGGAAGCCACCCGTGCCCAAGTCGCCGCCGCCGAGGCCAACCTGAGCCTGGTGCGTGCCGAGCGCGATCGCTACAAGACCTTGATGGACCGTCAGATGGTCAGCCGTTCTCAGTATGACAATGCCGAAAATCTCTACCGGGCCGGTGTTGCCCGCCTCAAGCAGATCAAGGCTGAGTTCGACGTGGCCAGCAACCAGGCCGGCTATGCCGTGCTGCGTGCGCCACAAGACGGTGTGGTCGCCAAGCGCGCAGTGGAAGTTGGCCAAGTGGTGTCCGCCGGCCAGACCGTGTTCACCCTCGCCACCGATGGCGAGCGCGAAGTGCTGATAAGCCTGCCGGAGCAGGGTTTTGCCCGTTTCAAGATCGGCCAGCCGGTGTCGGTGGAGCTCTGGAGCCAGCCCGATCAACGCTTCACCGGGCGTATTCGTGAGCTGTCACCGGCGGCCGATCCGAAGTCGCGTACGTTCGCGGCCCGCGTGGCGTTCACGGGTGGCAAGATACCGGCCGAGCTGGGCCAAAGCGCCCGCGTTTTCATACAGGCTGACGGTGTGATTCCGTTGTCGGTGCCGCTGTCTGCCCTCAGTGCGCAGAACGGTGAGTCCTACGTCTGGCGTGTGCAGCCCGACAACACGCTCAAGCGCACACCGGTGCGCATCGGCGCCTTTGGTGAAAAAACCGTCCCGATACTGGAAGGCCTGACCCCGACCGATTGGGTGATCGCCGCCGGTGTCCATGTGCTCCACGAGGGCCAGCAAGTGCGCCCGGTGGATCGTGCCAACCGTGTGGTGAATCTGGCGGCCAAGGAGTAGTCCCCCAATGGGTTTCAATCTTTCCGAATGGGCGCTGCGTAATCGCCAGATCGTACTGTTCCTGATGATACTGCTGGCGGTGGTTGGCACCTTGTCCTACTCCAAGCTGGGACAAAGTGAAGACCCGCCGTTCACGTTCAAGGCCATGGTGATCAAGACCAACTGGCCGGGGGCCACGGCCCAGGAAGTTTCGCGGCAAGTCACCGAGCGTATCGAGAAAAAACTCATGGAGACGGGTGAGTACGAGCGCATCGTCTCCTTCTCGCGGCCCGGCGAATCCCAGGTCACTTTCATTGCCCGTGATTCCATGCATTCGGCGCAGATCCCCGACCTGTGGTACCAGGTGCGCAAGAAGATCAGCGACATCCGTCAGACCTTGCCGCCGGATATCCAGGGGCCGTTTTTCAACGATGAGTTCGGCACCACCTTTGGCAATATCTACGCGCTGACCGGCGATGGTTTTGACTACGCCCTGCTCAAGGACTACGCCGACCGCATCCAGATTCAACTGCAGCGGGTGGCGGATGTGGGCAAGGTCGAGCTGCTCGGCCTGCAGGATGAAAAGATCTGGATCGAACTGTCCAACCTCAAGCTGGCCACGCTCGGCCTGCCATTGGCGGCGGTGCAGCAGGCATTGCAGGAGCAAAATGCGGTGTCCACTGCGGGCTTCTTTGAAACCCCTAGCGAGCGCGTGCAACTGCGGGTGTCGGGCAACTTCAAGAGCGTGGAAGAGATCCGCAACTTCCCGATTCGCGTGGGTGACCGGACCTTCCGCATCGGCGATGTAGCCGACATCCACCGCGGCTTCAACGATCCACCGGCACCGCGTATGCGCTTCATGGGCGAAGATGCCATTGGCCTGGCCGTGGCCATGCGTGACGGCGGCGATATTCTGGTATTGGGCAAAGCCTTGGAGAGCGAATTCTCACGCCTGCAGAAGAATCTTCCGGCAGGCATGGAACTGCGCAAGGTGTCGGACCAACCGGCGGCGGTGAAAACCAGCGTCGGCGAATTCGTGCAGGTGCTGGCCGAAGCGCTGGCCATCGTGTTGCTGGTGAGCTTCTTTTCCCTTGGCGTGCGCACGGGCATGGTGGTGGCCCTGGCGATTCCGCTGGTGCTGGCGATGACCTTTGCCACCATGTATTACCTCGGCATCGGCCTGCACAAGATTTCCCTCGGTGCCCTGGTGCTTGCCTTGGGTTTGCTGGTGGATGACGCGATCATCGCGGTAGAAATGATGGCGATCAAAATGGAGCAGGGCTATGACCGGCTCAAGGCCGCCAGCTTTGCCTGGACCAGCACCGCATTCCCGATGCTCACCGGTACGCTGATCACGGCGGCGGGCTTCCTGCCGATCGCCACGGCGCAATCGAGCACCGGCGAATACACCCGTTCGATTTTCCAGGTGGTGACCATTGCGTTGCTCGCCTCGTGGGTGGCCGCCGTGGTGTTTGTGCCCTACCTGGGGGAAAAACTCCTGCCGGACCTGGCGAAGATTCACGCAGCCAAGCACGGCACCGATGGCCCAGATCCCTACGGCACGCCGTTCTATCAACGTGTAAGGCGTTTGGTGGAATGGTGTGTGCGTCGGCGCAAGACCGTGATCGTGCTGACCCTGTTGCTGTTTATCGGCTCGGTGGCGTTATTCCGTTTTGTGCCTCAACAGTTCTTCCCAGCTTCTGGCCGATTGGAGCTGATGGTCGATCTGAAGCTGGCCGAAGGTGCCTCTTTGAGCAACACCGCTGACCAGGTCAAACGCTTGGAGGCGCTGCTCAAGGAGCATGAAAGCATCGACAATTACGTGGCCTATGTCGGTACGGGCTCGCCGCGCTTCTACTTGCCCCTGGATCAGCAACTACCGGCCGCCAGCTTCGCGCAGTTTGTGGTGCTGGCCAGAACCATTGAAGAACGTGAAAGCCTGCGCACCTGGCTGATCGAAACCCTCAACGAACACTTCCCGGATCTGCGCTCACGCGTCACACGCCTGGAAAACGGTCCGCCCGTGGGCTACCCGGTGCAGTTCCGCGTGACCGGTGAGCACATCGAAGAAGTCCGCGCCCTGGCACGCAAAGTCGCGGCCAAGGTTCGCGAAAATACCCATGTGGTCAATGTGCACCTGGACTGGGAAGAACCGAGCAAGATCGTCTACCTCAATATCGACCAGGACCGCGCCCGCGCCCTTGGCGTGAGCACGGCCAACCTGTCGAAGTTCCTGCAGAGTTCGTTGACCGGTTCCAGCGTCAGTCAGTACCGCGAGGACAACGAGTTGATCGAGATCCTTCTGCGCGGCACGGTGCATGAACGCACCGAGCTGTCATTGCTACCAAGCCTGGCGGTGCCCACCGACAACGGTAAAAGCGTAGCGCTGTCGCAAATCGCCACCCTCGAATACGGCTTCGAGGAAGGCATTATCTGGCACCGCAACCGTCTGCCGACGGTGACCATCCGCGCTGACATCTATGGCAAGGAGCAGCCGGCGACATTGGTCCAGCAGATCTTGCCAACCCTTGCAGGCGTGCGGGCCGAACTGCCGGATGGCTACCTGCTGGACGTCGGCGGTACGGTCGAGGACTCGGCCCGTGGCCAGAACTCGGTCAAGGCAGGCGTGCCGCTGTTTATCGTGGTGGTGCTGACTCTGCTGATGCTGCAACTGCGCAGCTTCTCGCGCACGGCTATGGTGTTTCTGACAGCGCCGCTGGGGTTGATCGGTGTGACGTTATTCCTGCTGGTATTCCGCCAGCCGTTTGGCTTTGTGGCCATGCTGGGGACCATCGCACTGTCCGGGATGATCATGCGCAACTCTGTGATCCTGGTAGATCAGATCGAACAGGACATCAAGGCGGGCCTGGCACCCTGGCAGGCAATCATCGAAGCCACCGTGCGACGTTTCCGCCCGATTGTGCTGACAGCCCTGGCGGCCGTGCTGGCAATGATTCCACTGTCGCGCAGTGTGTTCTTCGGACCAATGGCCGTGGCGATCATGGGTGGCTTGATCGTGGCGACGGCGTTGACGTTGTTATTCTTGCCAGCGTTGTACGCGGCATGGTTCCGAGTCAAACCACAGTCCGTGTAAAAGCTTGTCGTAGGGATTTTCACAAAGGCAATACGCAGGCGGGAACGTTTCAGAGACGCGGGGCCACACATGAATTACCTGATTGCCAGGTCTTCTACCAGCAGGCTTCACCGCTGCTGGTAGAAGCTTAAATCTGATGATTCAAGGAGTGTTTATGAAAATTGATATCAATGTCAGCGCTTTCAAACCCGCCTGCAGCAGCAACCCATGCGGGCCTGGCAAGCCTGAACCTGCCAAGCCAAACGACCCTTGCAAAGACGCTTGCAAGCCCCGCAAGAGTTTTGCGATAGGCTTCGGTGTCATGCCGTTGGGCGCGATCGCTTTTGGGGGTATTGGTCTTTTAGGGAAGATCTTCTAATTACGCGAAGACTTCCAGATCCGGGCAGGTGAGCTCCCCACACCTGCCCGGGCTTCTGCCTGGGCTTACAGGGCGCCGAAGACTTTCTTCGCCAGGCTGGTCGCGGCAGCTGCAGGGTTCTCGCGAATGGTTTCTTCCTGCTTGGCAATCATCTTGAACAGCCCATCCAGCGCTTGCTCGGTCACGTAGTTTTCGACGTTGGCGCTCTTGGCGTCCAACGCGCCAAAGGCCGCAGCCTTGCCGGCCAGGGCGTTGTACTGTTGGGCCACGCCGACCTTGTCGGTAGCCGCCTTGACGATCGGCAGGAACTTGGCGCGGATTTGTTCGCGGCTGCTTTTGTTCAGGTACTGGGTTGCCGAATCCTGACCCCCACTGAGGATGCCCTTGGCGTCACTCACGCTCATGTTTTTCACGGCGTTGACCAGGATCGGTTGGGCCTGGGTCACGGCGGTTTCGGCGGCCTTGTTCATGCTGGTTTCCAACTGAGTGACTTGATCACCCATGCCGAACATTTTCAGTTTGTCGGCGACTTTGCCCAGCTTGCCCGGCAGGCCGATCTTCACTTCGGGGTTATCGCTGAAACCACCGGGGACGCCCAGTTGCTTCACGGCGATCTGCGCGCCTTGGGTCAGTGCATCCTTGAGTCCACCGGCGGCATCACCTTGGGACAGGCTGCCAAGATCCAGGGCCATGGCATTGGCACCGAGCAGCAATCCGGCACACAGGGCAGTAAAACGAAGGGAGTTACGGAGCATGGGCGCTTCCTTATGAAGTTCGAATTCAGTGGGCGACAGCATCAACCCGCAGACGCAACGGTTGTGGGTCCTGGCCGTTGAGCTGCACAGAATGCCGTTCGGTGGTGATAAACAGTAGCTTGCCATCCAGCTCGATGCGAGCGCTCACCGCGTAACTGCGGCCAGGCTTGACGTGCGCCGGGTCGTAGCTCAGGTGAAAGGGCAACGGCACTTGGCCTTTGACCGGGCCTTTCTGTTCGGCCAGGGTGACGGCCGGGGCGTCCATCAACGACACGTCTTGCAGGCTGACGCGCAAGGTCGCGGTTGGCGGCAGGGCAATGCGTTGCAGATAGAACACTTCGCCATCAAGGCTGGCCTTGGAAGTGGGGCTCATGGATTGGCAGGCTCCAAGCAAGGCGGTGAGGCCCAGGAGAATGATCTTTTTCATGGTACAGCTCCTTTTCAACGGCGCCGGCATCCAACCGGCGCCTGTTTAAATCTAGCGGGTTTCTTCAGGTGTCGGTGCTTCGGGTTCGCCGGACGCTTCAGCAGCGCCATCCACACGATGCAGGGCCACCTGACGGATCGACAGGCGAATATCCGCCGGCAACACGCGCTTGGCTGCGCCTTCAGCCAGCTCACCCAGCAGGTCGTGGTAGCTCAGCTTGCCGGCTTCATTGCGACGCAGCACATCTTGCTCCAACAAGGTCTGGATGAAATGTCGGAAAAGGCTCTTGTCGAAGAACTCTGGAGCATTGAGGCCATGCAGGATCGACAGGCGCTGGGCCATGATCGTGCACAGGTCTTCCAGCTCTTCGGCGCTGATGCTGCTTTGGCCACTGTTGAGCAGCAGCGAAATCGCCATGTAGAAGCGTTGCAGGGTCTGGGCGATGCTCTTGGACAGCAGCGTGAGCAGTACGAAGTGCCGCGAACTGGGGGCCGGGCGCAGGAACACGTCTTTCTCGAAACGCAGTAGGCCCTGTTCGACAAAAGCCTCCAGCCATTGGTCAACCACCGTGTCCAGCTCTTCCAGCGACCAGCGGATAAACAGCTCCGATTGCAGGTACGGATACAGCGCGTGGGTGTAGCGCAGGATCTGGTCGCGGCTCATGCGCGAGCTGCTCTGGAAGAAGCTCGCCAGCAGCGCCGGCAGGGCAAAAATGTGCAGAACGTTATTGCGATAGTAGGTCATCAGGACGGCGTTTTGCTCGTCCAGGTACAGAATCTTACCGAGGGCGTCGCTCTGTTCCGATAGCAGGTCCATGTCCTTGACGTGCTTGATCAGCGCCAGGCCATCGCCCTCAGGCAACGTGGTGTGAGGCGAGTACGGCACACGGCGCAGCAGCGCCAGGTACAGGTCCAACTGGCGCGCCATGGCTTGTTCGTCGAGCGCTAGGCGAGTGGTGGACAGCAGTGCCAACGCTACCAGGTTCACTGGGTTCACTGCCGCAGCTTCGTTCAGGTGGCGCGCCACCTGTTCGCCAAGGCGGTTAGTGGTTTCGTTGAGCCAGGCTGGTTTGTAGTTCGGGGCCAGTTCCTGGGAGCGCCAATCCGGCTGTTCGCTGTCGAGGAATTCGGCCAGCTTGATCGGCTCGCCGAAGTTGACCGCGACCTGGCCAAAGCGCTGCTTGAGCGCGCCAACCACCTTGAAAATATCGAAGATCGATTCTTTCTTCTTGGTCGCGCCGCGCAGCTCGCCGAGGTAGGTGCGGCCTTCGAGCACGCGTTCGTAGCCGATGTACACCGGCACAAACACGATCGGCATACGCGAGGAGCGCAAGAAACTGCGCAGGGTAATCGCCAGCATCCCGGTCTTCGGTTGCAGCATGCGACCGGTGCGCGAGCGCCCGCCTTCGACGAAGTACTCCACCGGGAAACCCTTGGTGAACAGGGTATGCAGGTATTCGTTGAACACCGAGGTGTACAGCGGGTTGCCCTTGAAGGTGCGGCGCATGAAAAACGCACCGCCACGGCGCAGCAGGCTGCCGATGACGGGCATGTTCAGGTTGATCCCGGCGGCGATATGCGGCGGGGTCAGGCCATTTTTGAACAACAGGTAAGACAGCAACAGGTAGTCGATATGGCTGCGGTGGCAAGGTACGTAGATCACCTCGTAACCCTGGGCAACCTTTTGCACACCTTCGATGTTATTGACCTTGATCCCGTCGTAGATCTTGTTCCAGAACCAGCTCAGCACCACTTCCAGAAAGCGGATCGCGGTGTAGGTGTAGTCCGAGGCGATCTCGTTGCCGTAGCGCAAGGCCTGGGCCTTGGCTTTTTCCGGGGAGATTTTTTCCCGCTCAGCCTCGTCGGCAATGGCTTGGCGCACCAGCGGCATATTGACCAGGCCTTTCACCAGATTGCGGCGGTGGGACAGGTCGGGGCCGATCACGGCGGTCTTCAGGTTACGAAAGTGCACACGCAGGATGCGCTGGGCCATCCGCACCGTGCGTTCGTGGCCTTTATTGTGCTCGATCAATTCACGCAGGTTGATAGGCGCAGAGAATTGCACACGGGTCTTGCGACCGAGGATCAGGATGCTCAAGAACCGACGCAGACGCCCGGTGACCGCCCAACTGTCGGCGAATAACAATTTCCACGGACTGGACTCGCTTTCGGGGGATTGGCCCCAGAACACGCTGACCGGAATGATTTGTGCATTCTCCTCGGCGTGCTCGCTGAGGGTGTTGACCAGGCGGGTCAGGGTCGGCGGCGCGCCGCGCTTGTCTTGGCGGCCGAGCCAGTCGGGCTCTGGCGTGAGGTAGAAGAACGCCGCCGCTTCCATTAGCGGGCCGACCGCTACCGGCAGCACCGGGCGCGGCAAGCCGGCCTTGGTGCACTCGGCATCGACCACGGCCAATTCGCTGAGGGAGGGTGATTGCAGGACGTATAACACCGGCCGGCTGCGGTCCAGGTTGAGGGTTAAGGACGACTGGTTGATCGTCTCCGAGCGAACCCAGAGGTACAACAGTCGGCGCAAGGTGCCAAATACCAGACGGCGAAACGGGGAGCGGGTCATACGGCTTCTGCTTTGAGTGGGAAAAACCGAGCAGACGCTCGGGCGGGTAGTGTGCCGTATTCGTCGAAAATCGGCAAAAAAGCAGCGATGTAAACTTGAGTTGATCGTTTTTGAGCCTGTCTTATACTCGGCAGTTCAATGCGAGCAACTCAACAATAAAAATGCATGTGGGAGTAAGACAGATGGCAACGCGCGAAACCGGCAATGTGAAGTGGTTCAACGATGCAAAGGGCTATGGGTTTATTCAACGCGAGGACGGCAAGGATGTGTTTGTGCACTACCGCGCCATTCGCGGTGATGGTCACCGTTCTTTGGCCGAAGGCCAGCAGGTGGAGTACGCCGTGGTGACCGGCGAGAAGGGGTTGCAGGCGGAGGATGTGGTCGGCCTGTAAGGCCGAGCTGCAAGTTGCAAGCTTCAAGCTGCAAGCGGGTTGGCTTCAGCTTGAGGCTTGTAGCTTGTAACTGCTTTAAGCTGTCTTCCAGGTGATCTGCTCTTCACCGTCTTCACTGATACGAATCCAGGTGTCAGCGCTTTCCTCACCTTCCTCTTCAACCCAAGTACCCGGCGCACAACGCACTTCCACCTTCAGCGCGGCAAACGCGGCGCGGGCGCAGGCGATGTCGTCATCCCACGGGGTCTGGTCGCTTTCCAGGAACAGGCTGTTCCATTTGCCTACAGCTTTCGGCAGCCACGTTACCGGCACATCGCCGGCCTTGCACTTGTAGGTTTGACCCCGTTGGACCCAGTCGGTGCACGGGCCCAGGGCGGCGCCCAGCCAGGCGGCAATGGCCTTGTAGTCGACGTCAGCGTCCTTCAGGTAAATCTCGATATCGGGTTGGCGCATGGATGTTCCTCGTTGCGGGATTCGAAAATCCATTCGCGGAAAGTCGGTTAGTTAAGCACGAAATAATCGTAGCGCATCGACACAGTGACCAGCAGCGGCTCGGCCGCCTCGATCACTTGCGCGCGGCGCTCGGCACTGGCGCGCCAGCCGTGGGGTGTCATGGCCAGCAGGTTGGCGCGGTCCAGGGGCTCGGCCAGGCTCAGCGTGAATTCCAGCGTCTCGCTGTGCGCCAGGCTCATGCCGTCTGGCACCAGGGCCAGATGCTTGTCGTCGGTGTATTCGCGCACTTCGTCGTACAGGCGTTCGCGCAGTTCCATCAGGTGGCCGCTGGTAGGACCGACCTTCATCAAGCCGCCGCCAGTGCTGAGCAGGCGCTTGGCCTCCTGCCAGTCCAATGGGCTGAACACACTGGCGAGGAACTGGCAACTGGCATCGGCCAAGGGCACACGGGCCATGCTGGCGATCAACCAGGTCAGCGTCGGGTTGCGCTTGCACGCGCGCTTGACCGCTTCTTTGGAGATATCCAGCGCGTAGCCATCGGCGTGGGGCAGGGCGTCGGCTATTTGCGCGGTGTAATAACCCTCGCCGCAACCGATGTCGACCCAGCGCGCCGGGGCGCGTTCAGCGGCCAACTCGGCCAAGCGTTTTGCCACGGGAGCGTAGTGGCCGGCGTTGAGGAAGTCGCGGCGCGCTTCCACCATCGCCAGGTTATCGCCGGGGTCGCGGCTGTTCTTGTGCTGCACCGGCAACAGGTTCAGGTAACCCTGGCGCGCACGGTCGAAACGGTGCCCGGCCGGGCAGGCCACGCCATTGTCGACCGCGTTGAGCGGTGCGCTGCAAATGGGGCACGCGAGCATCAGGCGAGCAACTTGATCAGGGTCTGGTAATAGATTTCGGTCAGCACATCGAGGTCGCTGGCGAGGATGCGTTCGTTGACCTGGTGGATCGTTGCGTTGACCGGGCCCAGCTCTACCACTTGAGTGCCGAGGGTCGCAATGAAGCGCCCGTCGGAGGTGCCGCCACTGGTGGACGCCTTGGTCTCGCGACCGGTGATCGCCTTGATGCTCGCCGATACCGCATCCAGCAAAGCGCCCGGCTCGGTCAGGAACGGCAGGCCCGACAGCGCCCATTCCACGTGCCAGTCCAGGCCATGCTTGTCGAGAATCGCCGCAACCCGTTGCTGCAGGCCTTCCACGGTGGACTCGGTGGAGAAGCGGAAGTTGAACACCGCTGTCAGCTCACCGGGGATCACGTTGGTCGCGCCAGTGCCCGAGTTGAGGTTGGAGATCTGGAAGCTGGTCGGCGGGAAGAACGTGTTGCCGTCATCCCAATGCTCAGCGGCCAGTTCGGCCAGTGCCGGAGCGGCCAGATGGATCGGGTTTTTCGCCAGGTGCGGGTAGGCCACGTGACCTTGCACACCGCGTACGGTCAGGGTGGCGCCGAGTGAGCCACGACGGCCGTTCTTGACCACATCGCCCACCAGTGTGGTGCTTGACGGTTCACCGACGATGCACCAGTCCAGGCGCTCCTTGCGCGCGGCCAGGCGTTCGATGACCGCCTTGGTGCCGTGGTGCGCGGGGCCTTCTTCATCGCTGGTGATCAGGAAAGCGACCGAACCCTTGTGGTCCGGGTAATCGGTGACGAAACGTTCCGCCGCCACCAACATGGCTGCCAGGCTGCCTTTCATGTCTGCCGCGCCACGCCCGCAGAGCATGCCGTTTTCGTCGATCAGCGCGTCGAACGGGTCGTTCTGCCACGCCTGCACCGGACCGGTCGGCACCACGTCGGTATGGCCGGCAAAGCACAGCACCGGGCCGTCATGCTTGCCGTGAGTGGCCCAGAAATTGTCCACGTCTTCGATGCGCATCGGTTCCAGCGCAAAACCTGCGTCGCCCAGGCGCTGCATCATCAGCTTCTGGCAATCGGCGTCGATCGGCGTCACCGAGGGGCGACGGATCAGGTCGATGGCAAGTTGAAGGGTCGGCGAAAGGTCGGCATGGGCCGTCATGAAAAACTCCGGAAGCGTGTAATGGGCGCAGGACGAATGTGGACTTGAAGCGGTGCAGATCCAATGTGGGAGCTGGCTTGCCTGCGATAGCATCGCCACGGTGTACCTGCCAGACCGCGGCGTCTGCATCGCAGGCAAGCCAGCTCCCACACAGAGCCGGGGCTATGCCAAGTCTTGCAAAACGGCCGTTATCTTATAGCAAAACGGCGGCCAGAGGCCGCCGTTTAGTGCATTGCGCAAGTTTTTACACGGCTGTGACAGGCTCAGCCTTCACCGAAGGTTTCGGCAGGGAAGACAGGAACGCCATGATCAGCGCCGCCACATACGGCAGCGACTGCACCAGCAGCATCACCACCCAGAAGCGGATGTCATTGCTTGGCAGGCCCTGCACCAGGTAAATCCCGAGCGCCGCGCCCCACAACAGCAGCATGATGAACATCTCTTCGCGGGCTTCGGAAATCGCCACCCAGAAGCCGTGGTTATCCGCGTTTTTCGGTGTACGAAAGAACGGAATACTGGTGGTGAAGAATCCGTACAGCACCGCTTTGGCGATGGTGTGTGACAACGCCAGGCCGGCCAGGGCTGCGCAGAACGCATCCTTGAGGTTCACACCCACGGCGCGGCGGTACAGGAAGATGATCTTGCCGACTTTGAACACAAACAGCGCCAACGGCGGGATCGCGAAAATCAGCAACGGCGGGTCGACCCGCGTCGGCACGATGATCATCGCCGCCGACCACAACAGCGCGCCAACGGTGAAGAAGATGTTCATGCCGTCCGCCACCCACGGCAACCAGCCCGCGAGGAAGTGGTAGCGCTGGCCACGGGTCAGCTCTGTGCCTTTGCCGCGCAACAGGCTTGCGGTGTGACGCTTGATGATCTGTATCGCACCGTAGGCCCAGCGGAAACGCTGTTTCTTGAAGTCGATAAAGGTATCCGGCATCAGGCCCTTACCGTAGCTGTCGTGGTAATACGCCGCCGACAGGCCTTTCTCGAATACACGTAGGCCCAGTTCGGCGTCTTCGCAGATGCACCAGTCGGCCCAGCCCAGTTCTTCAAGCACCGAGCGACGGGTCATGGTCATGGTGCCGTGCTGGATGATCGCGTCGCGGTCGTTGCGGGTGACCATGCCGATATGGAAGAAGCCCTTGTATTCCGCGTAGCAGAGCTTCTTGAAGGTGCTTTCGTTCTGGTCGCGATAATCCTGCGGCGACTGCACCACGGCGATTTTCGGGTCGGCGAAGTGCGGCACCATGTGCTTGAGCCAGTTTGGCGACACGCAGTAGTCGGAGTCGATCACCGCGATCACTTCGGCATCCTTGGCGGTGTGCGGGATCAGGTAGTTCAGTGCGCCGCCCTTGAAACCTGCCAGGGGCGCGACGTGGAAGAACTTGAAGCGCGGGCCCAGGGTTTCGCAGTAGTCGCGCACCGGCTCCCAAACGGCCGGGTCCTTGGTGTTGTTGTCGATGATCAGGACTTCGTAGTCCGGGTAATCGAGGGCGGCCAGGGCGTCGAGGGTCTGTTTGACCATCTCAGGCGGCTCGTTGTAGCACGGCACATGGATCGACACTTTCGGGCGGTAGTCCGACTCCCCCTCCACCGGCAGGAATTCACGCCGGCGCTTGTGAGTCCATACCGCTTCCGCCAGTTCGTGGGCTTCGGTCAGCAACACGATAAACACGCCCAGGGCGCCGAGGGCCAAGAGGATGCCCACGGTGACACTGAACCACGTGCTGTATTGCTGGCTGTAGTCGTAACCGATCCACACCAGCACTGAACCGCACAAGAACGCGATAAACGTCAGGAAGGTCCGGCCGCGTTGGCGCAGGGCCGAGCCGTCGATCATTAACAGGGTCAAGGACAGCAGCGCAAGTATGACCGAGCCGATGGCCAGTACGCGCCATTGCGGGATCGCGACCACCGGCCCTTCAAAGTTGAATTTCTGCTGGCGTGCGCCGTTGAACACACCCCAGTAAGCGCCGGCCGAGCCTTCGTCGCTGACTTTCCACGGCTGATCGAACGCCTCGATCACGAAGTAGTTGTAGCCCTGACGGTTCAGCTTGTTCACCAGCGTACGCAGGTAAATCGCCTGGTCGGCCGGCGACGTTTCATTGCCGCCGCGCATGCGCCCGTTGCTCGGCCAGCCAACCTCCGACAGCAGCAGCGGCTTTTTCGGGAACAGTTTCTTCAGATCCTTGGCGCGGTCGAGTACGTACTGGCCGGCCTTGTCCATTGGAATGTATTCCCAGAACGGCAGGATGTGCGCGGCGATCAGGTCGACGTGCTTGGCCAGTTGTGGGTTCTTCTCCCAGATGTCCCATTGCTCGGATGTCGTCACCGGCACTTTCACAGCGGCGCGCACTCGATCCAGCAGCACGATCAACGCTTCTGGCGTGATGTCCTTACGGAACACCGCCTCGTTGCCGACCACCACCCGCACCACACTGCGCGAGGTGTTGGCGATTTCGATGGCGCGCTGGATTTCCCGCTCGTTACGTTCAAGGTCCGGGCTGATCCAGATCCCCAATGTCACGCGCAGGCCGAATTCTTCCGCCAACTTGGGGATGTCGCTCAGGGTGCCGTCGACCGAGTAGGTACGGATGTTGTCCGTCAGCTTGCTCATGATCTCAAGGTCGCGACGCATCTGATCGTCGGTCGGGAACTGGTTTTTCTGTGGGTACTGACCTTGCTGGAACGGCGAGTAGGAAAAACCGGAGATCTGCTCAGGCCAGTTGGGAGCAGTGACCGGGCGGTTGATCAGCGCCCAGAAACCGGTGAACAGTGCGGCAATTGCCAGCACGATCACCAGGTTGAGTCCAAATTTACGCGATGCCATGGTTATGTCAGGTTCCAAAAGGTGTGGAACGAAAAGAGGTGTCGGCCTGCGCCGAACGGCGCGCATCCTACACCGGCCCTTCCCTGACCGTACAGCAAGCAGAGAAAAACTGGACATTATTCAGCGAAAGGCCATCTAAGTTCTTTACTTGTAGCTTGTCGCTTCGAACTTGTCGCTGCGTAGTCCATAATGCGCGCCGGTTTTTGGGGTAATGGTCATGAGCACAGAAGATCCACGGTTTGCAGGCGTCGCCCGTTTGTATGGCATTGAAGGCCTGGAACGCTTGAAAGCGGCCCACGTGGCAATCGTCGGCGTCGGCGGCGTGGGCTCGTGGGCGGCGGAAGCCATGGCCCGTTGCGGGGTGGGCGAGATTTCGCTGTTTGATCTGGACGATGTCTGCGTCAGCAACAGCAACCGCCAGTTGCACGCGCTGGACAGCACCGTGGGCAAGCCCAAGGTCGAGGTGATGGCCGAGCGCCTGAAGGGCATCAACCCGGATTGCACCGTGCATGCGGTGGCGGACTTTGTGACCCGCGACACCATGGCCGAGTACATCACGCCGGATATCGACTGCGTGATCGACTGCATTGACGCCGTTAACGCCAAGGCTGCATTGATTGCCTGGTGCAAGCGCCGCAAGATCCAGATCATCACCACCGGCGGCGCCGGCGGCCAGATCGACCCGACGCTGATCCAGGTCTGCGACCTGAACCGCACCTTCAATGACCCGCTGGCGTCGAAAGTGCGCTCCACGCTGCGTCGCGACTATGGTTTCTCACGCACCGTGACCCGCCATTACAGCGTGCCGTGCGTGTTTTCCACCGAGCAACTGCGCTATCCCAAGCCGGATGGCAGTATATGTTTGCAGAAGAGTTTTGTCGGGGATGGCGTGAAGCTGGACTGCGCCGGTGGGTTTGGCGCGGTGATGATGGTCACGGCCACGTTCGGCATGGTGGCGGCGACCAAGGCAGTGGACAAGATTGTGGCTGGGGTGCGGCGGCCGTCGGAACGGGTCAAGTCTGCTTAAAACTTAATGCCGTGCACCGCTCAAAATGTGGGAGCTGGCTTGCCTGCGATAGCATCACCGAGGTGTGCCGGATAGACCGAGGTGCCTGTATCGCAGGCAAGCCAGCTCCCACACAAGCCCGCTCCCACATTTAGTTTTGTGTAGGGCTTAGTTCTCGCATGCGCTTGAGGACCGCGTTCAGGCCATTGCTGCGCGACGGTGACAGTTGACGGGAAAGGCCCAACTGGTTGAACCAGTCAGGCAGATCCACCCCTTGCAACTCAGCCGCCGACAACCCATTGACCCGTGCCAGCAGCAACGCCACCAGCCCGCGAATCAGCCGCGCATCGCTGCTCGCCGCAAACTGCCAATGCCCATCCTGCAAACGCCCCACCAACCACACCAGGCTTTCGCAGCCCTGGACCAGGTTGGCGTCGACCTTATCTTCATCCGCCAGGGCCGGCATACGCTCGCCCCACTGCATCAACATCCGCGCGCGTTGCTCCCAGCTACCGACGGCTTGAAAGGCTTCAAGCGCGCTGACCGCATCCACCGGCACACTCATCGCAACATATCCAGGGCCTGGTCCAGCGCTTCAAAAAAGCGTTCCAGGTCATCGGAGTCGTTATACAGCGCCAGGGATACGCGGATCGCCCCCGACAGGTGCATTGCCTTGAGCAACGGCATCGCGCAGTGATGACCCGCGCGCACGGCAATACCTTGCTCGGTCAGCAGGTGCGCAAGGTCGGCGTTATGCACGCCGTCGACCACAAAACTGACCAACGCCACCTGTGGCGAACCCAGCACGCGCACGCCATTGCGCGCCTTGAGCCCACGCAACAGGTAGTCATGCAGGGCTGCTTCATGGGCGACCACCGCTGGCTGATCCAGCGAGCTCAAGTAATCCAGGCTGGCGCCCAGGCCAATCACGCTGGCAATCGGCGGTGTGCCGGCCTCGAAACCCAGCGGCGCGGGACGGAAACTGGCGCTGTGGTAGTCGGCTTTTTGCACCATTTCTCCTCCAAACTGCCAGTGGCGCAGGTGATGCAGGGCGTCATTGCGCCCAAACAGCACGCCGACGCCGTCCGGGCCGTACAGTTTGTGGCTGGAAAATACGTAGAAGTCGCAACCCAGGGCCTGCACGTCGTGGCGGCCATGGACGATGCCTTGGGCGCCGTCGACCACGGTCAGGGCACCGTGGGGCTGGGCCAGCGCGAGAAGGGCCTCCAGCGGCTGCCACGCGCCGAGCACGTTGGACAGCTGGCTCACCGCCAGCAGGCGTGTGCGCGAGCCGATCAGCTCGGCGGCGGCTTGCAGGTCGATCACGCCGTCCTCGCCAAGTGGCAATACCACCAGCGTCAGCGCGCGACGTTTGGCCAACTGCTGCCACGGCAACAGGTTGGCGTGGTGCTCGAGGGCGCTGATGACAATCTCATCGCCCGCATTGAATAAATGCTCCAGGCCATAAGCCAGGAGGTTCAGCGCAGAGGTCGCGCCGTGGGTAAACACAATCTGCCCGCTGTCACCTGCATTCAACCATTGCGCGACCTTGCTGCGACTGTCTTCGAACGCCTGTGTCGCATGGGCTCCCGGCAAATGCTGGGCGCGGTGCACATTGGCTGCGCCATTGGCGTAGTAATGGCTGATGGCATCCAACAAGGCTTGGGGTTTTTGCGTGGTGGCGGCGTTGTCCAGGTAAGTCTGGTCTTGCCGTTGCAGGGTGGCGATGGCCGGGAAATCGGCGCGCCAGGGGGAGGGCACAAGCATGGTGATCAAGACTCGTATAAGCGAGCCCCAGGGGAGGGGCCCGCTAGTGGCATCGAGTGGCTGCTTAGTTGTGAGCGTGCAGCGCTTCGTTCAGTTCGATAGCCGATTTGTGGGTTTTGCACTCCACGGCACCGGTCTCGGAGTTACGGCGGAACAGCAGGTCCGGCTGGCCGGCCAGCTCGCGCGCCTTGACCACTTTGACCAGTTGGTTCTGCTCGTCCAGCAGCGCAACCTTGGTCCCGGCCGTCACGTACAGGCCCGATTCGACGGTGTTGCGGTCGCCCAACGGGATACCAATACCGGCGTTGGCGCCGATCAAGCAGCCTTCGCCGACCTTGATCACGATGTTGCCGCCACCCGACAGGGTGCCCATGGTGGAGCAACCGCCGCCCAGGTCAGAGCCCTTGCCGACGAACACGCCCGCCGATACACGGCCTTCGATCATGCCCGGGCCTTCGGTGCCGGCGTTGAAGTTGACGAAACCTTCGTGCATCACGGTGGTGCCTTCGCCCACGTAGGCGCCCAGGCGGATACGCGCCGCATCAGCGATACGCACACCGCTCGGCACTACGTAGTCGGTCATTTTCGGGAACTTGTCTACCGAGAACACTTCCAGCAGATCGCCACGCAGGCGCGCTTCCAGCTGGCGTTCGGCCAGCTCATTGATGTCGATCGCACCTTGGCTGGTCCAGGCTACGTTCGGCAGCTGCGGGAACACACCGGCCAGGCTCAGGCCGTGTGGCTTGACCAGGCGGTGAGACAGCAGGTGCAGCTTGAGGTAAGCCTCAGGCGTGGAGGTCAGTGCAGCGTCTTCGGCCAGCAAGGTGGCCACGAGCGGCGTGTGGCTTTCAGCCAGGCGGCTGATCAGGGCAGCTTGGGTAGCGTCGACGCCTTTGAGCGCGTCAGCCATTTGCAGGGCCTGGGTGACGGTGAAGGTGATTGCCTGGTTGCCTTCGGTGTAGCCGATGATCGGCGCGATCGCCGCGACGATTTCAGCCGATGGGTTGAGCAACGGTTGTGCGTAAAACACTTCCAGCCAAGCACCTTGGCGGTTCTGAGTGCCGACGCCGAAGCCCAGGCTGAACAGGGAATGGGACATGGTGTTACCTCTACAAAAAATGGAAGGCTGGCCTACTTGAGGGCCGCCGAATAACTTTCTGGCTTGAAGCCAATCAGGGTTCTGTCACCGAGATCGAGCACCGGGCGCTTGATCATCGAGGGTTGTGCGAGCATCAATTCAATGGCTTTCGACTGATCGAGATCGGCTTTGCGTTCGTCTTCGAGTTTGCGAAAGGTGGTGCCCGCACGGTTCAAAACCACCTGCCAACCGTGCTCGTTGCACCATTGGGTCAAGTGCTCGCGGTCGATACCGGCCGTTTTATAGTCGTGGAACTCATAGCTCACAGCGTGCTCATCGAGCCAGGTGCGGGCCTTTTTCATGGTGTCGCAGGCTTTGATGCCGAAAAGGTGCAACGTTTTGCTTGAAGCGGTCAAGGAATTGCCCCCTTTGAGCGAATGAAATGGAAAGGTTACGGATTATGCCACGACCAGCGGCCTCTGGTGCCCCTCGTCATGCTGGCGTGAGACTTATGTGCAAATGCCAGCCGGCAGCATAGGTGGGTAATATGGCACTTCAACGGCGAGTTGTTGCCTCATGTGTCGTTGCGAGTCGATTGTCCGGGAAACCCGCGTTATGCAAACCGCCTACACCGTTCTTATCCTACTGATGTTGGTCAGCGTTTCGCGTCTGGTCGGGCGTGTCATCCCCCTGCCGTTACCCTTGGTGCAGATCGCAGCGGGCGCTTTGCTGGCCTGGCCCACGTTGGGGCTGCACGTGGCGCTGGACCCGGAGTTGTTCCTGTTTCTGTTCCTGCCGCCGCTGCTGTTCTCGGATGGCTGGCGCATGCCCAAGCGTGAGTTGTGGCGCCTGCGTGGGCCAATCCTGACGTTGGCGGTGGGGCTGGTGCTGTTCACCGTGGTGGGCGCCGGTTACTTCATTCACTGGATTTTGCCTACGATCCCGCTGCCCGTGGCCTTCGCCCTGGCGGCTGTGTTGTCACCGACGGACGCCGTTGCGGTGTCGGCCATTTCCCAGAACCGTCTGCCCACGCCGCTGATGCACATGCTCCAGGGCGAGGCCCTGATGAACGATGCGTCGGGCTTGGTGACCTTCAAGTTTGCCCTGGCGGCGGCGTTGACTGGCGTGTTTTCCCTGGCGGATGCCAGCCTGACATTTGTGTTGGTCGCCCTGGGCGGCCTGGCCGTGGGGGTGGCATTGAGCTGGCTGGTCGGGCGACTGCGTGCGTGGATGATCGCGCGAGGCTGGGACGACCCGGCGACTCACGTGGTGTTTATGTTGCTGCTACCGTTCGCCGCCTATGTGCTGGCTGAGCGCTTGGGCGCATCGGGCATTTTGTCGGCGGTGGCGGCGGGCATGATGCAAAGCTGGCTCGACCTGCTACCCCGCCAAACCAGCACCCGCTTGCTCAATCGCAGTGTGTGGTCGTTGCTGGAGTTTGCCTTCAACGGCTTGATTTTCCTGCTGCTGGGCCTGCAACTGCCGGACATCATTAAGGCCGTGGTCAGTCACGAGCCGACTTTGTGGCCGACATTGTTTTATCGCTGCCTGGATGTGGTCGCGATCTTTCTGGTGCTGGTGGTGCTGCGTTTCATCTGGGTGCAGAGCATCTGGCGGCTGTCGGGTTTATTGCGCCGGATTCGTGGGAAAAGTGAATTGACGCTGGTGCCGACTGCACGCTCTTGCTGGCTGCTGACCGTCGGTGGTGTGCGCGGTGCGGTGACGCTGGCGGGTGTGATGTCAGTGCCGTTGCTGCTGGCGCCGGGCCAGGATTTCCCCGAGCGCGATTTGCTGATCTTCATTGCTGCCGGGGTGATCCTGCTGTCGCTGATCGCCGCATGCATCGCCTTGCCCCTGCTGTTGCGCGGGATCGAAAAGAGCCCCGATGAAAAGCGCCATAACGAAGTGCGCGAGGCCTGGAAAAAGACCGCAGTGGCTGCAATCCATGCGCTGGAGTCTGAAGAACCGGCGGAAAGCGAAACCCAGGACGCCGCCCAGGCTGCGCTCGCGACCGAACTCAAGGCTCGCCTGATGTCGGAGTATCGCCATCAGTTGAACGTGTTCAACGACTCAGCCGAAGCCCAGGCGCTGGCGCGGCAGATGGACCTGCTTGAGCGCAAGTTGCGTCTGAAGGCCCTGCGCGCGCAGCGCTTGGAGTTGTACAGCTTGAGCCGTCATCACCAGATTGGTGACGACGTCTTGAGGGAAGTGTTGGCCGAGTTGGATATGAGTGAGGCTCATCTGGGTCATGTGAAATGACCCAGATGGCCGTTAGCGGCGACGCTGAATAAAATCGCGAATCCGCTCCGCCGCTTCCACACACTCCGCCAAGGGGGCAACCAACGCCATGCGCACACGCCCGGCGCCGGGGTTGAAACCGTCGACTTCCCGCGACAGGTACGAGCCTGGCACCACAGTGACGTGTTCCTCTACGAACAGATCCCGGCAGAAAGCGGCGTCATCACCTTCGACATTCGGCCACAGGTAGAAACCGCCGTCGGGGTTTTGCACGTCCAGTACTGGCTTGAGGATCGCCAGCACCGCATCGAATTTCTCGCGGTACAGATCACGATTGGCCTGCACGTGGGCTTCGTCCTGCCAGGCAGCAATGCTCGCCAGTTGGGTTTGCACCGGCATCGCGCAACCGTGGTAGGTGCGGTATAGCAGGAAAGCCTTGAGAATGTCGGCGTCGCCGGCCACAAAACCGGAGCGCAGGCCCGGCAGGTTGGAGCGCTTGGACAGGCTGTGGAACACCACGCAACGCTTGAAGTCCTGGCGACCCAGCTCGACGCAGGCACTCAACAGGCCCGGCGGCGGGGTTTGCTCGTCGAAGTAGAGTTCGCTGTAGCATTCGTCGGCAGCGATCACGAAGTCGTATTCGTCGGCCAGGGCGATGAGTTTTTTCAGGGTGTCGACCGGTATCAGCGCGCCGGTCGGGTTGCCAGGGGAGCACAGGAACAGGATCTGGCAGCGTTTCCAGACGTCCGGCGTCACGGCATCGAAATCCGGGTTGAAGCCATTGGCGGCCAGGCACGGCAGGTAATGCGGCTTGGCCCCGGCCAGGAACGCGGCGCCTTCGTAGATCTGGTAGAACGGGTTCGGGCTCACCACCAGCGCATCGTCGCCGCGATTGACCACGGTTTGGGTGAAGGCGAACAGCGCTTCACGCGTGCCGTTGACCGGCAAGATGTTGCGCGCCGGGTCGAGCCAGCCCTTGGGCACATTGAAGCGGCGCTCGCACCAGGCGCCGATGGCCTCGCGCAGTGCGGGAATGCCCAGGGTGGTCGGGTACACGGCCATCTGGTCAAGGTTATTGCTCAGCGCTTCGGCCACGAAGGTCGGGGATTTGTGCTTCGGCTCGCCGATGGACAGCGCGATCGGGCGTTTGTCCGGGTTCGGCGTGACACTGCCCAGCAGGGCGCGCAGTTTCTCGAACGGGTAGGGCTGCAGCTGGTTCAGGGCGTTGTTCATGTAAGCCTCTATCACGGTGAGCACAGACTCTGTGGGAGCTGGCTTGCCTGCGATGGGGACGCCGCGGTACACCAGAGACTCCGCAGCGATGCCATCGCAGGCAAGCCAGCTTCCACAGGGATCGTGTTTACAAAGTTAAAAATTCATATAGTCAGGCGCGTCAGTTCGACGCTCGGTTCCTGAGTCACGCTTAATTGCTGCTCGATGGCTTTCTGCAAGCGGCGGCACAGTTCCGGGTCGGACAGCGGCTGGTTGTCGGCGTCGGTGATGAAGAACACGTCTTCCACGCGCTCGCCGAGGGTCGCGATCTTGGCATTCTGCAACGACAGGTCGAACTCCAGGAAAATCCCACCGATCCGCGCCAGCAGGCCCGGGCGGTCCGGGGCGCTGAGTTCCAGCACCGTCACCGGGCGCTGGGCGTCGTTGGAGATGGTCACCTGGGGGGCAAACGCAAAATGCTTGAGCTGACGCGGCACCCGGCGCTGGATGATGGTCGGGTAGTCGTCAGGGTTGTGCAGGGCCTCGGTCAGGCCTTCGCGGATCTTTTTCACGCGTGCTGGGTTGTCACCAATTGAGTCGCCATCGGTGTCGAGCACGATATAAGTGTCGAGGGTGAACTGGCTGCTGGAGGTGATGACCCGGGCGTCATGGATGTTGAGGTTGAGCTGGTCCATGGCGGCTACCGTCACAGCAAAGAAGTCGTGCTGGTCCGGCGCATAAATGAATATCTGCGTACCGCCCTCGAATTCGCGCTGGGTGGTTTCCTTGACCAATACCAGCGGGCCGCCATCGGCTGGCTGCTGCAAGATCGCGTCAGTGTGCCAGGCCACGTCGCCAGCGGTGTGGCGCAGGAAGTAATCGTCGCCCAGTTGCGACCACAGTTGTTCGACGTCGTCTGGGTCGTTGCCGCCGCGCACCAATATATCCAGCGCCGCGCTTTGGGTGCGGCGGATCTGCTCTTCGCGGTCCACCGGGTTTTCCAGGCCGCGGCGCAGGGCGCGCTTGGTCTCGGTGTACAGCTGGCGCAACAGGCTGGCGCGCCAGGAGTTCCACAGCGTCGGGTTGGTGGCGTTGATGTCGGAGACGGTCAAGACGTACAGGTAGTCGAGGTGGGTTTCATCGCCGACGATCTGTGCGAAGTCGTGGATCACCTGTGGGTCGGACAGGTCCTTGCGTTGGGCGGTGGTGGACATCACCAAATGGTTCTGCACCAGCCAGACGATCAGGCGGCTGTCCCACAGCGGCAACTGGTGGCGCTGGCAGAACGCCTCGGCATCCACCGCACCGATCTCGGAGTGGTCGCCATGCCGGCCCTTGCCTATGTCGTGGTACAAGCCGGCCAGGTAGATCAGCTCGGGCTTGGGCAACTTGGCCATCAGCTTACTGGCCAAAGGGAATTTCTCTGACACCTGGGTGTACTGCACCTTACGCAGGTGCTTGATCAGGTTCAGGGTGTGCGCATCCACGGTATAAATGTGGAACAGGTCGTGCTGCATTTGCCCGACGATAAAGCCGAACTCCGGCAGGTAGCGCCCGAGGATGCCGTAACGGTTCATGCGCCGCAGGTTGCGGTGGATGCCGATTTTGCACTTGAACAGCTCGATAAACAGGCTGGTGTTGCGGATGTCGTTGCGGAAATCGTCGTCGATCAGGTGACGGTTTTCCCGCAGCAGGCGAATGGTGTCGGCGCGCACGCCTTTTATTTCCGGCTGCTGGGCCATCAGCACGAAGATTTCCAGCATGGCGAACGGCGTGCGGCGAAACACATTGTCGTTGCGCGCTTCGATATAGCCGTCGTGCAGTTGGAAACGCGCGTTGATCGGTTGCGGCGGCGCTTCGTCTTCAGGGGCCAGGATCACCTCTTCGAAGTGCTGGATGATCAGGTCGCTGAGCTGGGCAATGCTCATGACCACCCGGTAATACTGCTGCATGAAGCTTTCGATGCTGGTCTTTGCGTCTTCGCCTTCAAACCCCAGCAGGGTGGCGATGGAGCGCTGATGGTCGAACAGCAGGCGGTCTTCGGAGCGCCCCGCGAGCATGTGCAGGGCGTAGCGCACCTTCCACAGAAAATCCTGGGACGAGGCCAGCAGGGCGTTCTCGCTTTCCACCAGGAAGCCTTCACCGGCCAGTGCCCGCAGGTTCAAGGTGCCGTATTGGCGACGGGCAACCCACAAAATCGTCTGGATATCCCGCAGCCCGCCCGGTGAGCCTTTGACGTTGGGTTCCAGGTTGTATTCGGTGTCGTTGTACTTGTGGTGCCTGGCCTTTTGCTCGGCGCGCTTGGCCAGGAAGAACTCCTTGCTCGGCCACATGTGCGCGGTGCTTGTGACTTCGAGCATGCGCTGGCGCAGGCGCTCGGGGCCGGCGATGGTGCGGCTTTCCATCAGGTTGGTGATCACCGTGAGGTCGGCGCGGGCCTCTTCGGCGCATTCGTCGACCGAGCGTACGCTCTGGCCGACTTCCAGGCCGATGTCCCACAACAGCGTCAGAAAACGCTCGATGGAATCGCGAAAGATCTCATGATCGGCGCTGTCCAGCAGGATCAGCAGGTCGATGTCGGAGTAGGGGTGCAGTTCGCCACGGCCGTAGCCGCCGACCGCCACCAGGGCGATGTCGGCGTCTTCGCTCCAGCTGAACTGCTCCCAAGCCTTTTGCAGGATGTTATCGACAAACCAGGCGCGGTCTTCGATCAACCGACGGATGTCCCGGCCGCTGCGAAAGCGCGCATCGAGCACCTCGCGGGCCTGGCGGATAGCTTTCTTGAACGCGGCGATGGGGCTCGCCTTCAGGGCCAGTTCGGCCTGGAACTGGCCACGGTCGAAGAGTTCGGGATCCACCTGGGGCATCGATCGGCTTTCCTTTCTATTAATCAGTCAGTCACAACACAGTGGGGGAAAACCTAAGCAACCGTTACGCCGAAGCAGCACCTGAAGTGCGCGGGATTGTGTCGTCGGCGCGCAGGGTGAAGATTTCATAGCCGGTTTCGGTGACCAGCAGGGTGTGTTCCCACTGGGCCGAGAGCTTGCGGTCCTTGGTGATGGCGGTCCAGCCGTCGCCCAGCACTTTGGTATCGGCCTTGCCCTGGTTGATCATCGGCTCGATGGTGAAGGTCATGCCTGCCTTGAGCTCCATGCCAGTGCCGGCGCGGCCGTAGTGCAGGATCTGTGGCTCTTCGTGGAACACGGTGCCGATACCGTGGCCGCAGAATTCGCGCACCACCGAGAAGCCGTTCTTTTCAGCGTGCTTCTGGATCACTTCGCCGATGTCGCCCAGGCGGCAACCCGGTTTGACGATTTCGATGGCCTTGTACATGCATTCCTGGGTCACCTGGGACAGGCGCTCGGCCCAGACCGGCACGGTGCCGACGTGGAACATGCGGCTGGTGTCGCCGAAGTAGCGGTCCTTGATCACGGTAACGTCGATGTTCAGGGTGTCGCCGTCCTTCAATGGTTTGTCACCGGGAATCCCATGGCAGACCACGTGGTTGACCGAGGTGCAGATCGACTTGGGGAAGCCTTTGTAGTTCAACGGCGCAGGGATAGCACCCTGCACGTTGACGATATAGTCATGGCAGATTTGGTTGAGGGTCTCGGTGGTAACGCCGGGCTTGACGTGCTCGGCGATCATTTCCAGCACGTCGGCAGCCAGTTTGCCGGCGATGCGCATGCCGGCGATGTCTTCGGCGGTTTTCAAACTAACGGTCATACAGGCTCTCTCTAGCGCGACGCGCTGAAATCAATACGGTTTACGGGCGTGCGACAAGAGGTTACAGAATTCGCACAAGCCACAAAAAACGCGATTCTAACAGACGATGGCGTCAAATCATGAGCCTCTGATGATCGCTTCTTTCTATAAGGTAGGGCGATGTTGGCTCTATTCAAGGGGTTACACGAAAGCGACCGGCGGCAAATGTGATTGCGTGTTCCGTTTTTGCCGATGCTGTGGTATAAAATGCGCCGCTTTCCGGGGATGCCCCGCAGAGCTTAAATCCACACACGTGTCGACACGATGACCTGGGTGCCGGAGGCTTTGATGCCGCTGGTTGGTCATTGGGATACGTGGAGGCCAAACCCGACTTATTAAGGAACTATCATGTCCCAAGTCAACATGCGCGATATGCTGAAGGCCGGTGTGCACTTCGGTCACCAGACCCGTTACTGGAACCCGAAAATGGGTAAATACATTTTCGGCGCGCGTAACAAGATCCACATTATCAACCTTGAAAAAACCCTGCCTATGTTCAACGAAGCTTTGACTTTCGTAGAGCGCCTGGCTCAGGGCAAAAACAAGATTCTGTTCGTCGGCACCAAGCGTTCCGCTGGCAAGATCGTTGCTGAAGAAGCAGCACGTTGCGGTTCGCCGTACGTCGATCACCGCTGGTTGGGCGGCATGCTCACCAACTTCAAAACCATCCGTGCTTCCATCAAGCGTCTGCGTGACCTTGAAGTGCAAGCCGAAGACGGTACTTTCGCCAAGCTGACCAAGAAAGAGGCGCTGATGCGCACTCGCGACCTGGAAAAGCTCGATCGTTCCCTGGGTGGTATCAAGGACATGGGCGGTCTGCCTGACGCACTGTTCGTTATCGACGTTGATCACGAGCGCATCGCGATCACCGAAGCCAACAAGCTGGGCATCCCTGTTATCGGCGTAGTCGATACCAACAGCAGCCCGGAAGGCGTTGACTACATCATCCCAGGCAACGATGACGCAATCCGCGCTATCCAGTTGTACATGGGTTCGATGGCTGACGCTGTAATCCGTGGTCGCAACCACGTTGCTGGTGGTGCCGAGCAGTTCGTTGAAGAAGCTCCGGTAGCCGCAGCTGAGTAATTGACGCCCTGGCGTTGACTCAGTAAGCAAAAAGGGGGCTTGGCCCCCTTTTTGCCACCTTGAAAACCATTTGTCGGCGCCCATTTGTGGCAGCGCAACCTAGCGACTGTAACGTGCAGCGGCCTACAAGGGTGATTCGGGAAGAATTGATCGCCCGTTTGATCGGGTGGAATGGTTGAAAACCTATCCAAGAGGATTTTGAAATGGCAGAGATTACTGCAGCGTTGGTTAAAGAACTGCGTGAGCGTACCGGCGAAGGCATGATGGATTGCAAAAAGGCCTTGACCAAGGCCGGCGGCGACATCGAAAAAGCCATCGACGACATGCGTGCCTCGGGCGCCATCAAGGCTGCCAAGAAAGCCGGCAACGTGGCTGCCGAAGGCGCTATCGCTCTGGTTGAAGACGGTAAAGCCGCCGTTCTGCTGGAAGTGAACTCGCAGACCGACTTCCTCGCTCTGCAAGACGACTTCAAGGCATTCGTTGCTGCCAGCGTCCAGAAAGCATTCGACGACAAGCTGACCACCGTTGAGCCGCTGATCGAAGCTCAAGAAGCTGCTCGCCTGGTACTGGTCGGCAAGGTTGGCGAAAACGTCAACATCCGTCGCCTGGTTCGCGTTGAAGGTGATGTTGTGGGTGGTTACCTGCACGGCAACAAAATCGGCGTAGCTGTTGTCCTGAAAGGCGGCAACGTTGAACTGGCCAAAGACATCGCTATGCACGTAGCGGCCAGCAACCCTGAATTCCTGCTGCCATCGGAAGTGTCCGCTGACGCCATCGAACGCGAAAAAGCTGTGTTCCTGAGCCTCAATGCTGACAAGATCGCCGGCAAGCCAGAAAACATCGTTGAAAACATGATTAAAGGCCGTATCAGCAAGTTCCTGGCTGAAGCGAGCCTGGTTGAGCAGGCGTTCGTCAAGAACCCTGAAATCAAGGTTGGCGAACTGGCTAAGAAAGCCGGTGCTGAAATCGTTTCCTTCACCTACTTTAAAGTAGGCGAAGGCATCGAGAAGCCGGTCGACAACTTCGCTGAAGAAGTTGCTGCCCAGCTGGCTGCCGCCAAGCAATAAGACAGTTTTCAACTGTCGCCCGAAAGAGGCTGCCCGCTCACGCGCGCAGCCTCTTTTCAAATGGGAAGGCCGATTTTAATTGGCATCCCTTCGGAACTGGCTTACAAAGCCGTGTTCCGATGGCGCTGTAGCAGCGTCCAGCTAGAGTGAACGCAAGCCGTAAACGGCTCGCCAAGAATTTTTGAAAATACGCCGCAGGAGAGATTCGCAATGGCTCAGCAGGGCAGTGGTTATCAGGCTCGCTATAAACGCATTCTACTCAAGCTTAGCGGCGAGGCCCTCATGGGCTCGGAAGAGTTCGGGATCGATCCCAAAGTGCTCGACCGCATGGCGCTGGAAGTCGGCCAACTGGTCGGTATCGGCGTTCAGGTCGGCCTGGTGATCGGCGGCGGTAACCTGTTCCGCGGCGCGGCACTGAGTGCGGCCGGCATGGATCGGGTCACAGGCGACCACATGGGCATGCTGGCCACTGTGATGAATGCCTTGGCCATGCGCGACGCCCTGGAGCGCGCCAATATCTCGGCTATCGTGATGTCGGCTATTTCCATGGTCGGCGTGACCGATCACTATGACCGCCGCAAAGCCATGCGCCACCTGAACGCCAAGGAAGTGGTGATCTTCGCCGCTGGCACAGGTAACCCGTTCTTCACCACCGACTCGGCAGCGTGCCTGCGCGCCATCGAGATCGATGCTGACGTGGTGCTCAAGGCGACCAAGGTAGACGGCGTGTACACCGCAGATCCATTCAAAGACCCGCATGCCGAGAAGTTCGATCATCTGACCTACGATGAAGTGCTGGATCGCAAATTGGGTGTGATGGACCTGACTGCTATTTGCCTGTGCCGCGACCACAAGATGCCACTACGCGTATTTAACATGAACAAACCCGGTGCCCTGCTGAATATCGTACATGGCGGCGCAGAAGGGACTCTGATCGAGGAAGGCCAACAATGATCAACGAAATCAAAAAAGACGCTCAAGAGCGTATGCAGAAATCCCTGGACTCCCTGAACCATGCATTTGGTCAGATTCGTACAGGCAAGGCTCACCCAAGCATTCTGGGCAGCGTGATGGTGCCGTATTACGGCGCAGATACCTCCATCACCCAAGTGGCCAACATCACCGTAAAAGACTCGCGCACCCTGCAAGTCGTCGCCTTTGAGCGCAACATGCTCGGCGCCGTCGACAAGGCTATCCAGAGCGCCGGTCTGAACCTCAACCCGACCAATCTGGGCGAGTTGCTGCTGATTTCCATGCCAGCCCTGACTGAAGAAACCCGCAAGGGCTTCACCAAGCAGGCGCGTAGCGCAGCTGAAGATGCGCGGGTTGCCGTGCGCAACATTCGTCGTGATGCCTTGGGTGATCTGAAGAAATTGGTCAAGGACAAGGAAATCAGCGAAGACGAAGAGCGCCGTGCCGTTGCTGATATCGACAAGCTGACCAAAGATGCCGAGGCCCAGATCACCAAGGCCACGGAAGAAAAAGAAAAGGACCTGATGGCCGTATAAGGGGTCAGGACGCCTTCATGGAAAAGACCAAGCAGACTGTACCCTCCGTGGTGCCGCGCCATGTCGCGATCATCATGGATGGGAATAATCGCTGGGCGAAAAAGCGCTTTATGCCGGGTGTCGCCGGGCATAAAGCGGGTGTCGATGCGGTACGGGCTGTGATTGAAGTGTGTGCCGAGGCCAAGGTCGAAGTGTTGACTTTATTCGCCTTCTCCAGTGAGAACTGGCAGCGGCCCGCCGAAGAAGTCAGTGCCTTGATGGACCTGTTCTTCAAGGCCTTGCGTCGTGAGGCCAAGCGCCTCAACGACAACAACATCAGCCTGCGTATCATTGGTGATCGCTCGCGCTTCCATCCGGAACTGCAAGCCGCCATGCGCGAAGCCGAGGCCATTACCGCTGGCGCCGAGCGTTTTGTGCTGCAGATCGCAGCCAATTACGGTGGCCAGTGGGATATCGCCCAGGCCGCGCAACGGCTGGCCCGCGAAGTGCAGGCCGGCCATCTGCGTCCCGACGACATTACGCCCGAACTGTTGCAAACCTGCCTGGTCACCGGCGACCTGCCGTTGCCTGACTTGTGCATCCGTACCGGTGGTGAGCACCGCATCAGCAATTTCCTGTTGTGGCAGTTGGCCTATACCGAGCTGTACTTCTCCGACCTGTTCTGGCCGGACTTCAAACACGATGCCATGCGTAAAGCACTGGCCGATTTCGCTTCCCGTCAGCGTCGCTTCGGTAAAACGAGCGAGCAGATCGAAGCTGGAGCCCGGGTTTAAATGCTTAAACAACGAATCATCACAGCACTGATCCTGTTGCCGATTGCCTTGTGTGGGTTTTTCCTGCTCGAGGGTTCCGGCTTTGCGCTGTTTATCGGCCTGGTCGTCACCCTGGGTGCCTGGGAGTGGGCGCGCCTGGCGGGTTTCAGCGCGCAATTGCCGCGTGTGGTGTATGCCACTGTCGTGGCTGCCCTGGCGTTTCTCTTGTACATCCTGCCGGACCTTGCGCCTTGGGTGTTGGGGGCGGCAGTGTTGTGGTGGGCGCTGGCGACGTTCCTGGTGTTGACCTATCCGCGTACCAGTGGCCAATGGTCCACCGTTGCCTGCAAGTTGGTGATTGGTTTGTTGATCCTCTTGCCTGCGTGGCAAGGGCTGGTGGAAATCAAGCGTTACCCAATGGGTAACTGGTTGATTCTGGCTGTGATGGTGCTGGTCTGGGGCGCTGATATCGGTGCCTACTTTTCCGGCCGGGCCTTCGGCAAGCGCAAGCTGGCGCCGGCGGTCAGTCCGGGCAAGAGCTGGGAAGGCGTTTACGGCGGCCTGGCACTAACGCTGGTGATCACGCTGGTAGTGGGTGTCGTGCGTGGCTGGTCGGTGAAGGAAATCTTCCTGGCGCTGTTGGCCACGGCCATCGTGGTGTTCATTTCGGTGGTGGGTGACCTCACTGAAAGCATGTTTAAGCGCCAGGCCGGGATCAAGGACAGCAGCAACCTGCTGCCGGGCCATGGCGGCGTGCTGGACCGCATCGACAGCTTGACCGCGGCCATTCCGATCTTCGCCGTGCTGTTGTGGATGACGGCTTCGTGAGCCGCCTGCAACAAATAACCGTGCTGGGTGCGACGGGGTCGGTAGGGCTGAGTACCCTTGACGTGATTGCGCGTCATCCTGATCGCTATCAGGTCTTCGCCCTCACCGGGTTTACCCGCTTGAGCGAGCTGCTGGCTTTGTGCGTGCGTCATTCGCCGCGCTTTGCCGTGGTGCCTGAAGCGGCCGCGGCTCGTGGCCTGCAGGATGATCTGCGAGCTGCCGGGCTTGCCACTCAGGTGTTGGTCGGGGAGGAGGGGTTGTGCCAGGTCTCGGCTGACGCTGACGTGGATACCGTGGTTGCCGCTATTGTCGGTGCGGCCGGTTTGCGTCCGACCCTGGCTGCTGTCGATGCCGGCAAGAAGATCCTGCTGGCCAATAAAGAAGCGCTGGTGATGTCTGGTGCACTCTTTATGCAGGCGGTGCGCAAAAGCGGCGCCGTGTTGCTGCCCCTCGATAGCGAGCACAATGCGATTTTCCAATGCATGCCGGGTGACTACGCCCGGGGCTTGAGTCAGGTTGGCGTGCGTCGGATTCTGCTGACGGCGTCTGGTGGTCCTTTCCGGCAAACTCCGTTGGCTGAGTTGGAGGATGTGTCGCCTGACCAGGCGTGCGCTCATCCGAACTGGTCCATGGGGCGCAAGATCTCGGTTGATTCGGCGAGCATGATGAACAAGGGGCTTGAGTTGATCGAGGCGTGCTGGCTGTTCGATGCGCGCCCGGATCAGGTCGAGGTGGTGATTCACCCGCAAAGTGTGATTCATTCGCTGGTTGATTACGTGGACGGTTCGGTATTGGCGCAGTTGGGCAATCCCGATATGCGCACACCCATCGCCAATGCCTTGGCCTGGCCGGAGCGGATTGACTCCGGTGTGGCGCCGTTGGACCTGTTTGCCGTGGCCCGTCTGGACTTCGAGGCGCCGGACGAGCAGCGCTTTCCTTGCCTGCGCCTGGCGCGGCAAGCTGCCGAAGCGGGTAACAGCGCGCCGGCGATGCTGAATGCCGCGAATGAAGTGGCTGTGGCAGCGTTTCTCGAACGGCGCATCCGCTTTCCGCAGATCGCGAGTATCATCGAGGGCGTCCTGGCGCTTGAACCTGTGGTGGCGGTGAATGATCTGGGGGCGGTATTCGAGGCTGATGCCAAGGCTCGAGCCCTGGCTGAGCAATGGTTGAGTCGGAACGCGCGTTAGTCTTTGGGCGGGTTTGAGCCTTTAGGCACTGGATTGGAATGCGGAGAAATTAGATGAGTGCGCTTTACATGATCGTCGGCACCCTGGTTGCTCTGGGTGTGCTGGTTACCTTCCACGAATTCGGCCATTTCTGGGTCGCGCGTCGTTGCGGCGTCAAGGTACTGCGCTTTTCCGTCGGTTTCGGCATGCCGCTGTTGCGCTGGCGTGACCGCCAAGGCACCGAATTCGTGATCGCCGCGATCCCGCTGGGTGGCTACGTCAAGATGCTCGATGAGCGCGAAGGCGAAGTGCCGGCAGATCAATTGGACCAATCCTTCAACCGCAAGACCGTTCGTCAGCGTATTGCCATTGTTGCCGCTGGCCCGATCGCCAACTTCCTGTTGGCGATGGTGTTCTTCTGGGTCCTCGCCATGCTGGGCAGCCAGCAGGTGCGTCCGGTCATCGGTGCGGTCGAGTCGGACAGTATTGCCGCCAAAGCCGGCCTGGTTGCCGGGCAGGAAATTGTTTCCATTGATGGCGAGCCCACCACAGGTTGGGGCGCGGTCAATCTGCAGTTGGTGCGCCGCCTGGGCGAAAGCGGCATCGTCAATGTGGTGGTGCGTGAGCAGGACTCGACTACCGAAACCCCGCGTGATCTGACCCTCGACCACTGGCTCAAGGGCGCTGATGAACCTGATCCGATCAAGTCCCTGGGCATACGTCCATGGCGTCCGGCCTTGCCGCCAGTCCTGGCGGAGCTCGATCCGAAAGGTCCGGCCCAGGCCGCTGGCCTGAAAACAGGCGATAGGCTGTTGGCCCTCGATGGACAGGCGCTGGGCGACTGGCAGCAAGTAGTCGACCTGGTCCGTGTACGTCCTGATACTAAAATTCTGCTGAAAGTTGAGCGCGACGGTGCTCAAATCGACGTCCCTGTGACCTTGTCTGTTCGCGGGGAAGCCAAGGCGGCCGGGGGTTACCTCGGTGCCGGGGTCAAAGGTGTCGACTGGCCGCCATCGATGGTGCGTGAGGTCAGCTTCGGGCCGTTGGCAGCAATTGGCGAGGGTGCAAAACGCACTTGGACCATGAGTGTGCTGACCCTGGAATCCCTCAAGAAAATGTTGTTCGGCGAGCTCTCGGTAAAAAACTTGAGTGGACCGATAACCATTGCTAAAGTGGCGGGCGCTTCTGCCCAGTCGGGTGTCGCGGATTTCCTGAATTTCCTGGCTTATCTGAGTATTAGCCTGGGTGTTCTGAATTTGTTGCCCATTCCAGTATTGGATGGGGGGCATCTGTTGTTTTATCTGGTCGAGTGGGTGCGTGGTCGCCCCTTGTCGGATCGGGTGCAGGGTTGGGGGATACAGATCGGTATCAGTTTGGTGGTCGGGGTGATGTTATTAGCCTTGGTCAACGATCTGGGTCGACTGTAACGCTTCGCTGAATTGCGAATCTGCCGCATTTTGCGGCAGTTTGTTTATTGCCAGTTGGAATAAGAAAGGACTTCATGAAACGTCTGCTGCTAACTGCGGTTCTCACCGTATTGATGATCGCCGAAGTTCACGCCGAGTCCTTCACCATCTCCGATATTCGCGTCAACGGCCTCCAGCGGGTTTCCGCCGGTAGCGTCTTTGGTGCGTTACCGTTGAACGTCGGTGAACAGGCTGATGACCGTCGCCTGGTGGAGTCCACTCGTGCGCTGTTCAAAACCGGTTTCTTTCAAGACATCCAACTGGGGCGTGAAGGCAACGTCCTGGTCATCACCGTTGTCGAGCGACCTTCCGTCGCCAGTATCGAGATCGAAGGCAACAAGGCGATCTCTACTGAAGACTTGATGAAAGGTCTGAAGCAATCCGGCCTGGCCGAAGGCGAGATCTTCCAACGCGCCACCCTTGAAGGTGTGCGTAACGAGCTGCAACGCCAGTACGTTGCCCAAGGCCGCTACTCCGCCACCGTGGAAACGGAAGTGGTGCCGCAGCCGCGTAACCGTGTGGGCCTCAAGGTCAACATCAACGAAGGCACCGTGGCGGCGATCCAGCACATCAACGTGGTGGGTAATACCAAGTTCGCTGATGAAGATCTGATCGACCTGTTCGAGCTCAAGACCACCAACTGGCTGTCGTTCTTCAAGAACGATGACAAGTACGCCCGCGAGAAACTGTCTGGTGACTTGGAGCGCCTGCGTTCCTACTACCTGGACCGTGGCTATATCAACATGGATATCGCCTCGACCCAGGTGTCCATCACCCCGGACAAGAAACACGTCTACATCACAGTCAACGTCAACGAGGGCGAGAAGTACAAGGTTCGTGACGTCAAGCTGAGCGGCGACCTGAAAGTGCCTGAAGACCAGGTCAAGGCGCTGCTGCTGGTGCAGAAAGACCAGGTGTTCTCCCGCAAGCTGATGACCACCACGTCAGAGCTGATCACTCGCCGCCTGGGTAACGAAGGCTATACCTTCGCCAACGTCAACGGCGTGCCGACTCCGCATGATGATGACCACACCGTGGACATCACTTTCGTCGTCGATCCCGGCAAACGTGCCTACGTGAACCGCATCAACTTCCGTGGCAACACCAAGTCGGCGGACGAAGTGCTGCGCCGTGAAATGCGTCAGATGGAAGGTGGCTGGGCGTCGACTTACCTGATCGACCAGTCCAAGACCCGTCTTGAGCGCCTGGGCTTCTTCAAGGAAGTCAACGTCGAAACCCCGGCCGTACCGGGTGTGGATGACCAGGTTGACGTGAACTACGCCGTGGAAGAACAAGCCTCGGGCTCGATCACCGCCAGTGTCGGCTTCGCACAAAGCGCCGGTCTGATCCTTGGTGGCTCCATCACCCAGAACAACTTCCTGGGTACCGGTAACCGCGTGTCTATCGGCCTGACCCGAAGCGAATACCAGAGCCGATATAACTTCGGTTATACCGACCCCTACTGGACTGCTGATGGTGTGAGCCTGGGCTACAACGCCTTCTACCGCACCACCGACTACAAAGACCTCGACGTTGACGTTGCAAGCTATGCGATCGACAGCCTCGGTGCCGGTGTCAACGTTGGTTACCCGATCAGCGAGACGTCGCGCCTGACCTTCGGCCTGACTGCGCAACAGGATGAGATCAAGACCGGTGTCTACACCGTGGATGAAATCTTTGACTTCACCCGTCGTGAAGGTGACAAGTTCCTGAACTTCAAGGCGTCTGCCGGCTGGTCCGAGTCGACCCTGAACAAAGGGGTGCTGGCAACCCGTGGCCATTCCCAGAGCCTGACTGCGGAAGTCACTACTCCGGGCAGCGACCTGTCGTTCTTCAAGCTCGACTACCGTGGTCAGTTGTTCCAGCCGTTGAGCGATAACTACACCATGCGTCTGCACACAGAGCTCGGTTATGGCGACGGTTATGGTTCGACCAATGGCTTGCCGTTCTACGAGAACTACTACGCGGGTGGCTTCAACTCCGTACGTGGGTTCAAAGACAGCACCTTGGGCCCACGTGGTACCCCAAGCCGTGGTGTTGGCGTAACCGGTAACCAAGGCACTGTGGCTGACTCCGACAACGATCCGCTGCCGTTCGGTGGTAACGTGTTGATCCAAGGTGGTGCGGAAATCCTGTTCCCGCTGCCGTTCGTAAAAGATCAGCGTTCCCTGCGGACCTCGGTCTTCTGGGACGTGGGTAACGTGTTCGACTCCAAGTGCGAGCAGATCCGTAACCCGAGCGGCGTGAAGTCCAACACCCAGTGCAACGACGTGAGCCTCAGTAACTTGGCGAGCTCCGTGGGTGTGGGTGTGACCTGGGTGACTGCGCTGGGCCCGTTGAGCTTCGCGCTGGCCATGCCGATCAAGAAACCGGATAACGCTGAAACCCAGATTTTCCAATTCTCCCTCGGCCAGACGTTCTAAGCGTCTGACCTAAGATAACGACAACGGATTCTGTAGGAGTACATCGTGCGTAAGTTGACTCAATTGGTTTTGCTGGCCACTGTGCTGGTAACCACCCCGGCCTTCGCCGAAATGAAAATCGCCGTCCTGAACTATCAGATGGCGCTGTTGGAATCCGATGCGGCCAAGCGTTATGCCGTGGATGCCGAGAAGAAATTCGGTCCGCAACTGACCAAACTCAAGACGCTGGAAAGCAGCGCCAAGGGCATCCAGGATCGTCTGGTAGCCGGTGGCGACAAGATGCAGCAAGGCGAGCGCGAGCGTCTGGAGCTTGAATTCAAGCAAAAGGCCCGTGACTACCAGTTCCAGTCCAAGGAGCTGAACGAAGCCAAAGCGGTTGCTGACCGTGAAATGCTGAAACAGCTGAAGCCGAAACTCGACAGCGCCGTGGAAGAAGTCATCAAGAAAGGTGCCTTTGACCTGGTGTTCGAGCGTGGCGCGGTTATCGACGTCAAGCCTCAATATGACATCACCCGCCAGGTGATCGAGCGCATGAACCAGCTGAAGTAAGCCATGACCGCGACTATCAAGCTCGGCGAGTTGGCCGAGTTCCTGGGGGCCACCTTAAATGGCTCCCCGGAGAAAGAAATCACTGGGCTAGCCACCTTGCAGGAGGCTGGCCCAGCTCAGTTGAGCTTCCTCGCAAACCCTCAATACCGTAAGTACCTGGTCGACAGCCAAGCCGCCGCCGTGTTGCTGAAAGCTGCTGACGCCGAAGGGTTTGCCGGGGATTCGCTGGTGGTGTCCGACCCGTACCTGGCTTATGCCCGGGTGTCACACCTGTTCGATCCGAAACCCAGGGCCGCAGCCGGTATTCATCCGTCTGCGGTCATCGCCGATGATGCTCAGGTTGATCCTGCGGCCAGCATTGGCGCCTTTGCGGTGATCGAGAGCGGTGCGCGCATTGCAGCAGGTGTGACCATTGGTGCCCATTGCTTTATCGGCGCGCGCTGCGAGATCGGCGCGGACGGTTGGCTCGCACCGCGCGTAACCCTGTACCACGATGTGCGTATCGGTGAGCGTGTGGTCATCCAATCGGGTGCGGTGATCGGGGGGGAAGGCTTCGGCTTCGCCAACGCCAAGGGTATCTGGAACAAGATTGCCCAGGTCGGCGGCGTATTGATCGGCGACGACGTGGAAATTGGCGTCAACACTGCTGTTGATCGCGGGGCCCTGGCCGATACCGTGATCGGCAACGGCGTGAAGCTCGACAACCAGATTCAGATCGCCCACAACGTGCAGATTGGTGATCACACTGCCATGGCGGCGTGTGTGGGTATTTCCGGCAGCACCAGGATCGGCAAGCATTGCATGCTCGCCGGTGGCGTAGGGCTGGTGGGGCATATCGATATTTGCGACAACGTCTTCATCACCGGCATGACCATGGTTACCCACTCGATTACCGAGCCAGGGGCCTACTCATCCGGTACCGCCATGCAGCCTGCGGCTGAATGGCGCAAGAGCGCAGCACGGTTGAGGCAGCTCGACGACATGGCTCGACGTCTCAAACAGCTGGAAAAGCGTGTTGGGGACGTGACCCCTGGCGGTAATGCTTCATCAGAAGGCTGATACCATTTCCATATCAAGTGTGCACAGCCGCTAGACTGCCTCCTTGATTTGCTAGCGGGGCGTGCGTTTAGTTCGCCCGCCCCCAATCTTTATTACAGGCTTCCCCCCGAAATGATGGACATCAACGAGATTCGCGAATACCTGCCTCACCGTTACCCGTTCCTGCTGGTGGACCGCGTAGTGGACCTCAACGTCGAGGAAAAGCGCATTCGTGCCTACAAGAATGTCAGCATCAACGAACCGTTCTTCAACGGTCACTTTCCCGCGCATCCAATCATGCCGGGCGTGTTGATCATCGAAGCGATGGCCCAGGCTGCCGGTATCCTTGGTTTCAAAATGCTCGACCTCAAGCCTGCCGACGGCACACTCTACTATTTCGTGGGCTCCGATAAGTTGCGTTTTCGCAACCCGGTCACCCCGGGTGACCAGTTGATCCTGGAAGCCAAGTTCATCAGCTGCAAACGCCAGATCTGGAAGTTCGAATGCCAGGCTTCGGTGGACGGCAAGCCTGTGTGCTCCGCCGAAATCATCTGTGCGGAACGCAAACTATGAGTTTGATTGACCCTCGCGCAATCATCGATCCGTCGGCCGTACTGGCCGCCGACGTTGAGGTCGGCCCCTGGTCGATCATCGGCGCAGGTGTGGAAATCGGCGAGGGGACTGTCATCGGGCCGCACGTGATCCTTAAAGGTCCGACCCGTATTGGCAAACACAATCGTATCTACCAGTTTTCCTCGGTAGGCGAAGACACCCCGGACATGAAGTACAAGGGTGAAGAAACACGCCTGGTAATCGGTGATCACAACATCATTCGTGAAGGCGTGACCATTCACCGTGGCACCGTGCAAGATCGGGCCGAGACCACCCTGGGTGATCACAACCTGGTCATGGCCTACGCGCACATTGGCCACGACAGCGTCATCGGCAACCACTGCATCCTGGTCAACAACACGGCGTTAGCCGGCCATGTGCACGTCGACGATTGGGCGATCCTCTCCGGATTCACCCTGGTGCATCAGTACTGCCATATTGGCGCACACAGCTTTTCAGGCATGGGTACCGCCATCGGCAAGGATGTTCCGGCGTTCGTCACAGTATTTGGCAACCCGGCCGAAGCTCGCAGCATGAACTTCGAAGGCATGCGTCGTCGTGGTTTCAGCGAAGAGGCCATCCACGCCCTGCGCCGTGCCTACAAGGTGGTTTATCGCCAGGGGCTTACCGTGGATCAGGCGTTGACGCAATTGGCCGAGCCATCGGCGTTGTTCCCGGAAGTCGCGGTGTTCCGTGACTCGATCCAGGCGTCGACTCGCGGCATCACCCGCTAATCATGGCTAATCTGCGTATTGCGCTGGTGGCCGGAGAAGCTTCCGGTGACATTCTGGGCGCGGGTCTTATGCGGGCCCTCAAGGCCCAGCATCCTGCGGTGGAATTTATGGGTGTCGGCGGCCCGCTGATGCAGGCCGAAGGGCTCACGTCCTACTTCCCCATGGAGCGGCTATCGGTCATGGGGTTGGTGGAAGTGCTTGGCCGTCTGCGTGAGCTGCTGGCTCGCCGCAAGCTGCTGATCCAGACCCTCATCGAAGAGAAACCCGATGTTTTCATCGGGATCGACGCACCGGACTTCACCCTTAATATCGAGCTCAAGTTACGTCAGGCCGGGATCAAGACCGTGCACTACGTCAGCCCCTCCGTGTGGGCATGGCGTCAGAAGCGCGTACTGAAGATCCGCGAAGGCTGTGACTTGATGCTGACCCTGCTGCCGTTCGAAGCCAGGTTCTACGAAGAAAAGGGCGTGCCGGTGCGATTTGTCGGGCACACCCTGGCCGACACCATCCCTTTGCACGCTGACCGCACAGCCGCGCGCGCCGAGCTGGGTCTGCCTGACGGTCCGCTGGTGGCGCTGATGCCGGGCAGCCGTGGCAGCGAAGTCGGCCGCCTGGCTGCGGTGTTCTTCGATGCTGCCGAGCGCCTGCAAGCCTTGAAGCCAGGCGTACGTTTCGTGCTGCCCTGCGCGAGCCCGCAGCGGCGTGCGCAGATCGAGACCCTATTGGACGGTCGCAACCTGCCGGTGACCTTGCTCGACGGCCAATCGCACCTGGCCCTGGCGGCCTGTAATGCCGTGCTGATCGCCTCGGGTACGGCCACCCTTGAGGCCTTGCTGTACAAGCGTCCGATGGTCGTGGCCTATCGCCTGGCGCCGCTGACCTTCTGGATTCTCAAGCGCATGGTCAAAAGCCCTTACATCTCCCTGCCCAACCTGCTGGCCCAGCGCCTGTTGGTGCCGGAGTTGTTGCAGGACGATGCAACGCCTGAGGCCTTGGCACAAACTCTACTACCCTTGATCGACGGCGGCGAAGAGCAGACCCGTGGTTTTGATGACATTCACCGCACCTTGCGCCGTGATGCCTCGAACCAGGCGGCGGACGCCGTGTTGACCTTGATCGGTAAGAAACAGGAAGCTTTATGACCAAGCAAATCGGCCTGGATTTCAGCCTGGTTGCCGAAGCCCACGAATTGGTGGCCGGTGTTGACGAGGTCGGGCGCGGGCCTTTGTGTGGCGCTGTCGTCACGGCGGCGGTGATTCTCGATCCGAACCGCCCGATTCTCGGCCTCAACGACTCGAAGAAACTCACCGAAGCGCGCCGCGAAAAGCTCTACGACGAGATTATTGAGAAGGCCCTCAGCTGGCATATTGCTCGGGCCGAAGTCGAGGAAATCGACGCGTTGAACATCCTTCACGCCACCATGCTTGCCATGCAGCGTGCAGTAGAAGGCCTGCACATCACGCCCAAAATGGCGATGATCGACGGCAACCGCTGCCCAAAATTGGCCATGCCGGCGGAAGCGGTGGTGAAGGGCGATAGCAAGGTGCCTGCGATTGCGGCAGCGTCAATCCTGGCTAAAGTCAGCCGCGATCGTGAAATGGCCGCTTTCGAATTGATCTACCCCGGCTACGGCATCGGCGGCCATAAAGGCTACCCGACCCCCGTTCATCTGGAAGCCCTGGCTCGCCTCGGCCCGACGCCGATCCACCGCCGCTCGTTCGCCCCCGTACGCCAGGCTTATGAGCTGCGAGAGAGTCTCAGCGAGGTGTAGTCGCGAGGCTGATGTTTTTGCCAAGGCCCGGTACAATCCCGGGCCTTGTTGTTTCTACGTTTAAGACAGGATCACTATGCCGGCTTCATTCGTTCACTTGCGCCTGCACACTGAATACTCCCTGGTTGACGGCCTGGTACGGATCAAACCGCTGGTCAAAACCCTGGTGGGCATGAACATGCCTGCCGTGGCGGTTACCGATCAGAACAACATGTGTTCCCTGGTCAAATTCTATAAAAACGCCATGGGCGCCGGCATCAAGCCGATCTGCGGCGCCGACCTGTGGTTGTCCAACAAAGATCCGGATAACGTCCTTAGCCGTATCAGTCTGCTGGCGATGAACGGCGTGGGTTATCGCAACCTCACCGAACTGATTTCCCGTGGCTTTATCGACGGCCAGCGCAACGGCTCGATCATCATAGAGCGCGAGTGGGTCGCCGAGGCCAGCGAAGGGCTGATCATGCTGTCGGCCGCTAAAGAGGGTGAGGTCGGTCTCGCACTACTCGGCGGCAATCCTCAAGAAGCTGAAGTGCTGGCCCGCGAGTGGATGCAGGTTTTTCCCGACCGTTTCTACCTGGAAGTCCAGCGCACCAACCGCCCCAACGACGAAGAGCACCTGCACGCCGCCGTGGCCCTGGCCGACAAGCTGGGCGCGCCGTTGGTAGCGACCAACGATGTGCGCTTCATCAAGAAAGAAGATTTCGAAGCCCACGAAACCCGCGTGTGCATCGGCGAAGGCCGGGCCCTGGATGACCCGCGTCGCTCGAAGAACTACAGCGAAGAGCAATACCTCAAAAGTGCCGACGAGATGGCCGAGCTGTTCAGCGACCTGCCCGAGGCCCTGGAAAACTCTGTCGAAATTGCCAAGCGTTGCAACATTGAAGTGAAGCTGGGCAAGCACTTCCTGCCCAACTTCCCGATTCCCGATGGCATGACCATCGATGAGTACTTCCGCAAGGTGTCGTTCGACGGCTTGGAAGAGCGCCTCAGTCTGCTGTTGCCCAAGGACACCACTGAGGATTACGAGGCCAAGCGCCAGGTCTATGTCGACCGGCTGAATTTCGAGCTGGATATCATCATCCAGATGGGGTTCCCCGGTTACTTCCTGATCGTAATGGACTTTATCCAGTGGGCCAAAAGCAACGGTGTGCCGGTAGGCCCGGGCCGGGGGTCGGGTGCTGGCTCGCTGGTTGCTTACGTACAGAAGATTACCGATCTCGACCCGCTGGAATATGACCTGCTGTTCGAACGGTTCCTGAACCCGGAACGGGTTTCCATGCCCGACTTCGACGTCGACTTCTGCATGGACGGTCGCGACCGCGTCATTGAATACGTGGCCGAGAAATACGGCCGCAACGCGGTAAGCCAGATCATCACCTTCGGTTCCATGGCCGCCAAGGCTGTAATCCGCGACGTTGCGCGGGTGCAGGGCAAGTCCTACGGCCTGGCGGATCGCCTGTCGAAGATGATTCCGTTCGAAGTCGGCATGACCCTGGAAAAGGCCTACGAGCAGGAAGAGATCCTGCGTGACTTCATCAAGATCGATGAAGAAGCTGCCGAAATCTGGGACATGGCGCGCAAGCTCGAAGGCGTGGTGCGTAACGTCGGTAAACACGCCGGTGGTGTGGTTATCGCGCCTACAAAGCTCACCGACTTTTCGCCGATCTATTGCGATGAAGAAGGCGGCGGCCTGGTCACCCAGTTCGACAAGGACGACGTCGAGGCGGCCGGCCTGGTGAAGTTCGACTTCCTCGGCCTGCGCACGCTGACGATCATCGATTGGGCGCTCAAGACGATCAACCGTGAGCGTGCCAAGGTCGACGAAGAGCCGCTGGATATTGCGTTTATCCCGCTGGACGACAAGCCGACCTACCAGTTGCTGCAAAAGGCCGAAACCACGGCGGTGTTCCAGCTTGAGTCGCGCGGTATGAAAGAGCTGATCAAAAAGCTCAAGCCCGACTGCCTGGAAGACTTGATCGCACTGGTGGCGCTGTTCCGTCCAGGCCCGCTGCAATCGGGGATGGTGGACGACTTCATCAACCGTAAGCACGGTCGCGCCGAGCTGGCATATCCGCACTCCGACTACCAATACGAAGGCCTCAAGCCGGTATTGGCGCCGACCTACGGCATCATCCTGTATCAGGAACAGGTGATGCAGATCGCCCAGGTGATGGCCGGTTATACCCTCGGTGGTGCGGACATGCTGCGTCGTGCCATGGGTAAGAAAAAACCCGAGGAAATGGCCAAGCAGCGCGGCGGTTTCATTGAAGGTTGCGCCACCAACAATATTGACGCTGACCTGGCCGGTAACATTTTCGACCTGGTAGAAAAATTCGCCGGTTATGGCTTTAACAAATCCCACTCCGCCGCCTACGGCCTGGTGTCGTACCAGACTGCCTGGCTGAAGGCTCACTACCCGGCGCCGTTCATGGCTGCGGTACTTTCGGCGGATATGCACAACACCGACAAGGTTGTGACCTTGATCGAGGAAGTGCGCACCATGAAACTGCGCCTCGACGCACCGGACGTGAACGCCTCGGAGTTCAAGTTCACGGTGAACGACGAAGGTCGCATCATCTATGGCCTGGGCGCGATCAAAGGCGTGGGCGAAGGCCCGGTGGAAGCCATCACCGAAGCGCGCCAGGACGGGCCTTTCAAGGACTTGTTCGACTTCTGTGCACGGGTTGACCTCAAACGCATCAACAAGCGAACCCTCGATGGGCTGATCCGTAGTGGTGCACTCGACCGCCTCGGCCCCTATTTCCATGATGAGCCGAAGGCTTACCAGGCGAATATCGACCGTAACCGCGCCGTGTTGCTCACTGCGATGGAAGAGGCGATCAAGGCTGCCGAGCAGACCGCCCGCACTCATGACAGTGGCCACGCCGACCTGTTTGGCGGATTGTTCGTCGAGGAAGACGCGGATGTGTACGCCAACCACCGCAAGGCCAAGGACCTGACCCTGAAGGAGCGCCTCAAGGGTGAGAAAGACACCTTGGGCCTTTACCTTACCGGTCACCCGATTGATGAGTACGAAGGTGAAATCCGGCGGTTCGCCCGCCAGCGCATCATCGACCTGAAACCGGCACGGGATACGCAGACCGTCGCCGGTATGATCATCGCCCTGCGGGTGATGAAAAACAAAAAGGGCGACAAGATGGGCTTTATCACGCTCGACGACCGTTCGGGCCGCATCGAAGCGTCGCTGTTTGCCGATGCGTTCCACTCCGCGCAGTCGCTGCTGCAGACTGACGCCATGGTGGTGGTGGAAGGGGAGGTCAGCAACGATGACTTCTCCGGCGGCCTGCGGCTGCGGATCAAGCGCGTGATGAGCATGGAAGATGCGCGCACCAATTTGGCCGAGAGCTTGCGCTTGAAGGTGAAAACCGAAGCGCTCAAGGGCGATCAGCTACGCTGGTTGGGCGACCTGCTCAAACGCCACCGTGGCGCGTGCCCGGTGACCATGGAGTACACCGGCAATGACGCCAAGGCCATGTTGCAGTTTGGCGAGACCTGGCGAATTGATCCTGCGGATGGCTTGATTCAAGCATTGCGTGACCAGTTCGGCCGTGACAACGTCTTTCTCCAATACCGTTGACGGTCAGGCATTAATACTTAGCCTGATCTCGGCGAAACATTTAATCTCGACCTAGACGCGCCTCTCCCTTAAGGTAGGGCGCGAATAGACAACCGGCTGGCCAGGCACTCCTTGGCCGTCGACCCAAGACGGACGCTTATGAACCCGAATTTTCTTGATTTCGAACAGCCGATCGCTGACCTGCAAGCCAAGATTGAAGAACTGCGCCTGGTCGGCAATGACAATTCGCTGAATATCGGCGATGAGATCGCTCGCCTGCAAGACAAGAGCAGCACGCTCACCGAAGATATCTTCGGCAAGCTGACCAGCTGGCAGATCGCGCGTTTGGCCCGCCACCCGCGTCGTCCGTACACCCTGGACTACATTCAGCACATCTTCACCGAGTTCGACGAGCTGCACGGCGACCGCCACTTCTCCGACGACGCGGCCATCGTGGGCGGTATCGCTCGCCTGGACGACCAGCCGGTGATGGTGATCGGTCACCAGAAAGGCCGTGAAGTGCGCGAGAAAGTGCGTCGCAACTTCGGCATGCCGCGTCCGGAAGGCTACCGCAAGGCGTGCCGCCTGATGGAAATGGCCGAGCGTTTCAAAATGCCGATCCTGACCTTCATCGACACGCCGGGTGCTTATCCGGGTATCGACGCTGAAGAGCGCAACCAGAGCGAAGCAATCGCCTGGAACCTGCGCGTCATGTCGCGCCTCAAAACCCCGATCATCGCTACCGTGATTGGTGAAGGTGGTTCCGGTGGCGCACTGGCCATTGGCGTGTGCGATCAGCTGAACATGCTGCAATACTCGACCTACGCGGTGATCTCACCGGAAGGTTGCGCTTCGATTCTGTGGAAAACCGCTGAAAAAGCGCCGGACGCGGCTGAAGCGATGGGTATCACCGCTGATCGCCTCAAGGGCCTGGGCATTGTCGACAAAGTGATCGCCGAGCCATTGGGCGGCGCTCATCGTGATCCGGCCGCTGCTGCCGCGACTATTCGTGCCGAGCTGGGTTCGCAACTGGCGATGCTCAAGAAGCTGGATAACGAAGCGCTGTTGGCCCGTCGTTATGAGCGTCTGATGAGCTACGGTCTCTGATCAACTACTGATCTGGCAGACATTGCTGTACTGATGTGGGAGCGGGCTTGCTCACGAAAGCGGTAAATCAGTCAATATATCCGGTGACTGACACCACGCTTTCGCGAGCAAGCCCGCTCCCACATTTGCTTTGTGTATGCTGGGCTATCGTGTTCCAAGTATGCGGCGACAATGTGTGATGAAACGAACGCTGACCGCCAAACTGCTGCAAGCCCTGGGTCCCTGGCAAAATGCCCCGGCCTGGCATATCGCTTTCTCTGGCGGCCTTGATTCCACCGTCCTGCTCCATCTCCTGGCCTCCCTGCCAGAAACCGAAACACTCCCACCCCTCAACGCAATCCATGTCCACCATGGCCTGCAAGCCGCCGCCGACGCCTGGCCAAACCATTGCCAGTCGATATGCGACAGCGTGGGCATCCCCCTGCGCGTCATGCGCGTGCAGGTACCACCCGGCGCCAGTCTTGAGCGTGCCGCCCGTGACGCGCGTTACCAGGCGTTTACCGAGGCGATTGGAGCAGGGGAGGTGCTGCTGACAGGCCAGCATCGCGATGATCAGGCCGAAACCCTGTTATTCCGCCTGTTGCGCGGCGCAGGCGTGCGCGGGCTGTCGGCAATGCCTGCACAGCGCCCGCTGGCGGCTGGTTATCTGGTTCGGCCTTTATTGGATGTAGCGAGGGGTGAGTTGGAGGCCTACGCCCACGAGCATCAACTCAAATGGGTCGAAGACCCGTCCAACGCCGACCCGCGGTTCTCACGCAATTATCTGCGCCATCACGTGGTACCGGCGCTCACGAAGCGCTGGCCTCAAGCTGTCATCAGCCTTGCCCGCACTGCCGAGCACCTAGGTGAAGCCCAGGGCCTGCTCGATGAATTGGCGCAAATGGACCTGCAAGCCGCCGACCAGCCTGCACCTTTTCCCTGGTTGCACCTGCCATCTTTGGCACTTGCGCCGCTGCGCGAACTTTCCGACGCCCGCCAGCGTAACGCCCTGCGCCATTGGCTGGCCCCGCTGACCCGTCTACCCGACAGCGACCACTGGGCCAGTTGGCATTCACTGCGTGATGCCAAGGGCGACGCACAGCCTCTATGGCGCCTGGCCGACGGCGAACTGCACCGTAGCGGCGAACGCCTATGGTGGCTGCCCTCCACATGGTCGGAGTTTTCCGACGCATCGCTGCGCTGGCCCGATCCGCGAAATCCACTAGAGTTACCCGGCAATGGCCAGCTGAAGCTCACCGGCAAGGCGCCTGAAGGCCCGCTGGAGGTTCGCTACCGTCATGGCGGCGAAATCATCGACGTGCCACGTCGCGGGCGGCGTGACTTGAAGCGCCTGCTTAATGAAAGTGGGCTTCCGAGCTTCGTCCGTGGCAGATTGCCGCTGCTGTATCAGGGGGAGCAATTGCTCGGGGTGCCTAGCCTGGCGGGATTGTGGAACACAGGGCCGGGCGACTGGCAATTACATTGGATGCCACAGACCTGCGATCAAGGTTTGAGCTGATAGCGCCTTTCCGGTAGACTACGCTCCCTTCTTGATACAACTTCTGTGGATTCGCCTGAATCGCAGCAGTTGCCGATTACCAAGCAGTCTTTGCTGGGCGATTCCAAAAAATGTGTAGCGATCAACGTACTGGTGTTTCATTGCCGGTCTGTCATCACGCGGCGGTTTTTTTGAAAGGTGCACTGTGATTAATGCAGGTGATCGGGGGCTTCGGCCTCTCTTCGCTCTCCCCGGCGGTTCGGACCGCTTTAACGCAGACTTCTAGGGTTTTTCATGACGCGCTACATATTCGTCACGGGCGGTGTTGTTTCTTCATTGGGGAAAGGCATTGCCTCCGCTTCATTGGCGGCCATCCTGGAGGCGCGGGGACTTAAGGTCACCATGCTCAAGCTGGACCCGTACATCAACGTCGACCCGGGCACCATGAGCCCGTTCCAGCACGGTGAAGTGTTCGTCACTCACGACGGCGCCGAGACCGACCTGGACCTGGGCCACTACGAGCGGTTCATCCGCACGACCATGACCCAGAACAACAACTTCACCACCGGCCGTGTCTACGAGCACGTGCTGCGCAAGGAGCGCCGTGGTGACTACCTGGGTGCAACCATCCAGGTGATCCCGCACATCACCGACGAAATCAAGCGTCGCATCATCAAAGGTGCAGGCGATGCCGACGTGGCGATGGTCGAGATTGGTGGCACCGTCGGTGACATCGAGTCCCAACCGTTCCTCGAAGCCATCCGCCAGCTGCGTTTCGAAGTCGGCGCCAAGCGCGCGATGCTGATGCACCTGACCCTGGTGCCGTACATCGCTACCGCCGGCGAAACCAAAACCAAGCCTACCCAGCACTCGGTCAAGGAACTGCGTTCCATCGGCCTGCAGCCGGATGTGCTGGTGTGCCGCTCCGATCACCCGATCGACATTTCCTCGCGTCGCAAGATCGCGCAATTCACCAACGTTGAAGAACGTGCGGTGATCGCGCTGGAAGACGCCGACACCATCTACAAGATCCCGGGCATCCTGCACTCGCAAGGCCTGGACGATTTTGTGGTCGAGCGTTTCGGCCTGCAATGCAACAGCGCGGACCTGTCCGAGTGGGAAGCCGTGGTCGACGCCAAGCTCAACCCTGAGCACGAAGTCACCATCGCCATGGTCGGCAAGTATATGGAGCTGCTGGACGCGTACAAGTCGCTGATCGAAGCGATGAGTCACGCCGGCATCAGCAACCGTACCAAGGTCAACCTGCGCTACATCGATTCCGAAGACATCGAGAACCAGGGCACTGCGCTGCTCGAAGGTGTCGACGCGATCCTCGTACCGGGCGGTTTCGGCCTGCGCGGCGTGGAAGGCAAGATCACTGCCGTGCAATACGCTCGTGAAAACAAGGTGCCGTACCTGGGTATCTGCCTGGGCATGCAAGTGGCCGTTATCGAGTTCGCCCGTAACGTGTTGGGCTGGAAAGACGCCAACTCCACCGAGTTCGACAGCAAGAGCGGTCACCCGGTCGTGGGCCTGATCACCGAGTGGGAAGATGCCACAGGTGCCGTCGAGACCCGTACCGAAGCCTCCGACCTTGGTGGCACCATGCGCCTTGGCGCGCAAGACTGCCTGCTGGAGCCGGGTTCGCTGGTTCACGATTGCTACGGCAAGGATGTGATCGTCGAGCGTCACCGCCACCGCTACGAAGTGAACAACAACCTGCTGCCACAAATCAAAGAGGCCGGCCTGAAAATCTCCGGTCGCTCCGGTGATGGCGCGCTGGTTGAAGTGGTCGAGGCACCGGATCATCCATGGTTCGTGGCGTGCCAGTTCCACCCGGAGTTCACCTCGACGCCGCGCGACGGTCACCCGTTGTTCAGTGGTTTCGTTAAAGCAGCACTGACGCAACATCAGAAGAAGGCGTAACCCTGATGGCCCAGAAGATCATTCGCGTAGGCGACATCGAGATTGCCAACGACAAGCCCATGGTGCTGTTTGGCGGCATGAACGTGCTGGAAAGCCGCGACATGGCGATGCAGGTCTGTGAAGAGTACGTGAAGGTGACCCAAAAACTGGGTATCCCTTACGTGTTCAAAGCCAGCTTCGACAAGGCCAACCGTTCGTCCGTGACCTCCTATCGCGGCCCGGGCCTTGAAGAAGGCATGCGGATCTTCCAGGACATCAAGCAAGCCTTCGGCGTACCGATCATCACTGACGTCCACGAGCCTGAACAGGCTGCCGTGGTCGCCGAGGTGTGCGACATCATCCAGTTGCCGGCCTTCCTGTCGCGCCAGACCGACTTGGTTGTCGCGATGGCCAAGACCGGTGCTGTGATCAATATCAAGAAAGCCCAGTTCCTCGCGCCCCAGGAAATGAAACACATCCTGAGCAAGTGCGTTGAGGCGGGTAACGACCAGTTGATCCTCTGCGAGCGCGGTTCGAGCTTCGGCTACAACAACCTCGTGGTGGACATGCTCGGTTTCGGCATCATGAAACAGTTCGAATACCCGGTGTTCTTCGACGTGACCCACGCGCTGCAAATGCCCGGTGGTCGCGCTGATTCCGCGGGCGGGCGTCGTGCCCAGGTGCTGGACCTGGCCAAGGCTGGCATCAGCCAGTCTTTGGCGGGCCTGTTCCTCGAAGCCCACCCGGACCCGGACAACGCCAAATGCGACGGTCCGTGCGCCCTGCGCCTGGACAAACTGGAGCCATTCCTGGCCCAGCTCAAGCAGCTGGACGAACTGGTCAAGAGTTTTCCGACGGTAGAGACCGCATAAGCGCCATTTCTCCGGTAGACTTTCCCACGCTTTACGCTCAGGCCTGCGGGCCTGAGCCATGTCGCCTGCAAGCCTGCCCCGTTGTTCCACCCTTGCGGTCGGTCAAAAGATTTCCTTCAGCTGCGTCGTTTTCGTCAACTTTGGAGTGTTTACAACAATGGCAAAAATCGTCGACATCAAAGGTCGTGAAGTTCTCGACTCCCGTGGCAACCCCACCGTCGAAGCCGACGTGCTTCTCGATAACGGCATCATCGGCAGCGCCTGCGCGCCGTCCGGTGCTTCCACCGGTTCGCGCGAAGCGCTGGAACTGCGTGATGGCGACAAGAGCCGTTACCTGGGCAAGGGTGTACTCAAGGCTGTAGCCAACATCAACGGCCCGATCCGTGACCTGTTACTGGGCAAAGACCCGCTGGACCAGAAAGCCCTGGACCACGCGATGATCAAGCTCGACGGCACCGAAAATAAAGGCAGCCTGGGCGCCAACGCCATCCTCGCTGTGTCCCTGGCTGCTGCCAAGGCTGCTGCCCAGGACCAGGACCTGCCGCTGTACGCACACATTGCCAACTTGAACGGCACCCCGGGCGTTTACTCGATGCCGGTACCGATGATGAACATCATCAACGGTGGCGAGCACGCCGATAACAACGTCGACATTCAGGAATTCATGGTGCAGCCGGTCGGCGCCAAGACCTTCTCCGAAGGCCTGCGCATGGGCACCGAGATTTTCCATCACCTCAAAGCTGTGCTGAAGGCCCGTGGCCTGAGCACTGCCGTGGGTGACGAAGGTGGTTTTGCACCGAACCTGGCGTCCAACGAAGATGCACTCAAAGTGATCTCCGAAGCGGTAGCCAACGCTGGCTACAAGCTGGGCACCGACGTGACCCTGGCGCTGGATTGCGCGGCCAGTGAGTTCTACGAGGACGGTAAATACAACCTGTCCGGCGAAGGCCAGGTGTTCAACTCCGAAGGTTTTGCTGACTACCTCAAAGGGTTGACCGAGCGTTACCCGATCATCTCGATCGAAGATGGCCTGGACGAGTCCGACTGGGATGGCTGGAAAATCCTCACCGACAAGATCGGCGAGAAAACCCAGCTGGTGGGCGACGACCTGTTCGTCACCAACACCAAGATCCTGAAAGAGGGCATCGATAAAAAGATCGCCAACTCGATCCTGATCAAGTTCAACCAGATCGGCACCCTGACCGAAACCCTGGAAGCCATCCAGATGGCCAAGGCAGCGGGCTACACTGCCGTGATCTCGCACCGCTCCGGCGAAACCGAAGATTCGACCATTGCCGACCTGGCCGTGGGCACCTCGGCGGGCCAGATCAAGACCGGTTCTCTGTGCCGTTCCGACCGCGTTTCCAAGTACAACCAATTGCTGCGTATCGAAGAGCAACTGGCCGGCAAAGCCAAGTACAACGGTCGCGGCGAGTTTCGCGGCTGATCGCTCTTGATGGTAAAGCATGGTAAAAAGCTGACGGATTGCGTCGGAAAACTCACGACAGTGTGGGTTTCGACGCTAATCTGATGGCTATCAAGCACAAGCCTGGTTTTTCCAGGCTTCGTGCTATCAGTTACTTTAAAAGTTTGCATGGCTGTCTTTTTTCACTGGATACCCGGATTTCGATGCGCAGTCCCAATTGGTTGTTTCTCGTCTTGCTCTTGTTGCTGGCTGGCCTGCAGTACCGCCTATGGGTCGGTAATGGCAGCTTTGCGCAGGTAAAAGACCTGGCCGAGCAAATCGCTGCACAGCGCGCCGAAAACGAAGTCCTGCTGGAGCGCAACCGTGTCCTTTATGCGGAAGTGCTTGAGCTGAAAAAGGGTACCGAGACCGTTGAAGAGCGGGCTCGTCATGAGTTGGGCATGGTCAAGGAGGGCGAAACCCTCTACCAGTTGGCCCAATGACCAACAGCTTGCCGGCCTTCTGGGCCGTGATTCCTGCCGCGGGCATCGGTGCCCGCATGGCCGCGGACCGTCCCAAGCAGTACCTGCAACTGGGCGGACGCACCATTCTCGAACACAGCCTTGGCTGTTTTCTCGACCATCCTTCGCTCAAGGGGCTGATGGTCAGTCTAGCTGTTGATGATCCGTATTGGCCTACCCTGGCGTGTGCCATGGACCCGCGAATTCACCGTGCGGACGGCGATTTGGAGCGTTCCGGTTCGGTGCTCAACGCGCTGTTGCAGCTGAACGCTTTGGGGGCCAGTGATGATGATTGGGTGCTGGTGCACGATGCGGCGCGGCCGAACCTGAGTCGCGATGACCTCGACAAACTGCTGATTGAACTGGCGGACGACCCGGTGGGCGGTCTGCTGGCCGTGCCAGCACGTGACACCCTCAAGCGAGTCGATAAGCATGGGCGTGTCGTCGAAACCGTCGACCGTAGCCTGATCTGGCAAGCCTACACGCCGCAGATGTTCCGTCTGGGTCCGCTGCATCGTGCTTTGGCTGACAGCCTGGTGGCGGACGCCGTCATCACCGATGAAGCCTCTGCCATGGAATGGTCCGGCCAGGCGCCGCGGCTGATCGAAGGGCGGTCGGACAATATCAAGGTGACGCGGCCGGAAGATCTGGAGTGGCTCAGGTTGAGGTGGGCTAATCGCCGGTAGTCAGTTGCACCGAGTCGACCCTTTCGCGAGCAAGCCCACATTTGCCGCGTTCCAACAGGATAAACGCGGTCAAATGTAGGCGCTGGCTTGCCTGCGAAGAGACCGGCACAAACAGCCAATAATTACGGGCTGTACTCCGGCCTCTCAGCCAACCCTTCCTTCAAGTAATCCACCAACTTCCTGACCTTCGGCGACAAATGCCGCTGCTGCGGATACAGCGCCCACACCGCTGTATTCGGCGGCTGATGCGCCTCCAGCAGCGACACCAGCGCGCCACTGTGCAAGTGCTCCAGTGCGTAATAATCCGGCAACTGGCACAACCCGACGCCCTGTAACGCCGCATCCAATACCGCTTGCCCACTGTTGCAGCGCCAGTTTCCCTGCACCCGCTGGGAAAATTCGCGCCCGTCCTGGGCCAGTTGCCAGATATCCGAGCTACCAATCAAGCAGTTATGCCGACTCAATTCCGACAAGCTATGTGGCCGACCATACCGCGCCAGGTAGGACGGCGACGCGCACAGGTACATGCGCCTCGGTGCCAGCCTGCTGGCGACCATGCGCGAATCCTGCAAACGGCCCAGGCGAATCGCCAGATCCAGGCCCTCGTGCACTAGGTCTAGTTGACGGTTGCTCAGCTCGATATCCACGCGCAACTGCGGGTAGAGGCCCATGAACCGCGTTACCAACGGCACGATAAACCGCTCGCCGTAGGCCACGGCGCAGGTCATGCGCAACATGCCTTTGGGTTCGCTGGTGAGGTCACCCACCGCACGCAGGGCTTCTTCGCGCCCGTCCTGCAAACGTTGGCAATGTTGCAGAAAGGTCTGGCCGGCTTCCGTCAAGGTGACCTTGCGCGTGCTGCGATACAGCAACCGCGTTTGCAGGCGTTCTTCCAGGCGCGCCACCTGCCGGCTGATATGCGACGAAGAGACGCCCAGGCGTTCCGCTGCCGCAGTGAATTGGCTGCATTCGGCCACTGCGACAAATTCATCGATGCCTTCCCAGCGGTTTTCAAGCACGGTGATTATCCCTGTACAGCAATAAAGTTTTGCTTTCGCTTGGATTATTAATCAGCTAGCCATGTTTTACACTCACCGTCTCAGTATTCAACTCCATGGAGAAACCCGGATGATCAAGTCCCGCGCCGCCGTAGCCTTCGAAGCCAAGAAGCCCCTTGAGATTGTTGAAGTGGATGTCGCCATGCCCAAGGCTGGCGAGGTGCTGTTGCGCGTGGTCGCGTCCGGTGTATGCCATACCGACGCCTACACGCTGTCGGGCGCCGACCCGGAAGGTATCTTCCCGTCGATCCTCGGCCATGAAGGTGGTGCAGTGGTTGAAGCGATCGGCGAAGGCGTGACCTCCGTAGCCGTCGGCGATCACGTGATCCCGCTGTACACCCCGGAATGCGGCCAGTGCAAATTCTGCCTGTCGGGCAAGACCAATCTTTGCCAGGCCATTCGCTCCACTCAGGGCAAAGGCTTGATGCCGGATGGCACCACGCGGTTTTCCTACAAGGGCCAGCCGATTTTCCACTACATGGGCACCTCGACTTTCTCCGAGTACACCGTGTTGCCGGAAATTTCCGTGGCCAAGATTCCTAAAGAAGCGCCACTGGAAAAAGTCTGCCTGTTGGGTTGCGGCGTCACCACCGGCATCGGCGCGGTGATCAACACCGCCAAGGTCAAGCCGGGCGACACCGTGGCCATCTTCGGTCTTGGCGGTATCGGCCTGTCGGCCGTCATCGGTGCAGTCAAGGCCAAGGCTGGCCGCATCATCGCCATTGACATCAACCCGGCCAAGTTTGAGATCGCCAAACAGTTGGGTGCGACCGACTGCATCAACCCGAAAGACTACGACCGCCCGATCCAGGACGTGATTGTCGACCTGACCGATGGCGGCGTGGACTTCTCCTTTGAATGCATCGGCAACGTTCAACTGATGCGCGCTGCCCTCGAGTGCTGCCACAAAGGTTGGGGTGAGTCGGTGATCATCGGCGTGGCCGGTGCGGGTCAGGAAATCGCCACGCGTCCCTTCCAACTGGTGACCGGTCGCGTCTGGCGCGGTTCGGCCTTCGGTGGCGTGCGCGGTCGTACTGAGCTGCCAAGCTACGTGGAAATGGCCCAGACCGGCGAGATCCCGCTGGACACCTTCATCACCCATACCATGGGCCTGGAAGACATCAACAAAGCGTTTGACCTGATGCATGAAGGCAAGAGCATTCGTACCGTCATTCATTTTTGAAGCAGCGGCAAGCGACAAGCCACACGCTGCAAGTGAGCGCGCCTTACTTGCAGCTTGGAGCTTGTAGCTTCTAGCTGGGAGCATTCCCATGACCTTGGAAAATATTTCCTGCCAGAAGAGTTTTGGTGGCTGGCATAAACGCTACAAACACAGCTCCCACGTGCTCGGCTGCGACATGACCTTCGCCGTCTACCTGCCGCCGCAAGCGGAGCAGGGCGGTAAGTTGCCGGTGCTGTACTGGCTGTCCGGTCTCACCTGCACCGATGAGAACTTCATGCAGAAGGCCGGCGCGCAGCGCATGGCCGCCGAGCTGGGGTTGATCATCGTGGCGCCGGACACCAGCCCTCGTGGGTCGGGTGTTCCGGGTGATCCCGATAACGCCTGGGATTTTGGCCTTGGCGCCGGCTTCTATCTGAATGCCACGCAGGAACCCTGGGCCAAGCACTATCGGATGCATGACTACGTGGTGAAGGAATTGCCTGCGTTGGTTGAAGCGCATTTCCCGGCGTCAGATAAGCGTGGCATCAGCGGTCACTCCATGGGTGGCCACGGTGCACTGGTGTGTGCGTTGCGCAATCCTGGGCGTTACCTGTCGGTGTCGGCGTTTTCGCCGATCAGCAACCCGATGGACTGCCCATGGGGCCAGAAGGCTTTTTCCCGCTACCTGGGCGAAGAGCGTTCGAAATGGCGCGAGTGGGATGCCTGTGTGCTGATCAGCGAGGCCGCGGAAAAGCTGCCACTGCTGGTGGACCAAGGTGATCGCGACGATTTCCTTGCCGTGCAACTCAAGCCTGAAACCCTGCAGCAAGCGGCCAAGGCAGCCAACCATCCGTTGGAACTGCGGCTGCAACCTGGCTACGACCACAGTTACTTCTTTATCGCCAGCTTCATCGAAGACCATTTGCGACACCATGGTCGTGCTTTGCTCGGTTAATGTGAGGCAAAAGTAGGTAGAATCACGCCCTGAATTAAATCGGGGCGTTTTTATATGCGTATTGGCCACGGCTACGATGTGCACCGTTTCGCTGAAGGCGATTTCATCACCCTGGGCGGCGTGCGCATTGCGCACCACCATGGGTTGCTGGCTCATTCCGACGGCGACGTTGTGTTGCATGCCTTGAGCGATGCCTTGCTCGGCGCGGCGGCGTTGGGCGATATCGGCAAGCACTTTCCGGACACCGACCCGACCTTCAAGGGCGCGGACAGCCGTGTATTGCTGCGCCATGTGGTTGGCCTGATCCATGCCAAAGGCTGGAAGGTCGGCAACGTCGACAACACCATTGTGGCCCAGGCGCCAAAAATGGCGCCCCATATTGAATCGATGCGCGCACTGATTGCCGCAGACCTGCACATTGAATTGGATCAAGTGAACGTGAAAGCTACCACCACCGAAAAGCTCGGGTTCACCGGTCGTGAAGAGGGCATCGCCGTGCACTCCGTTGCCTTGTTGCTGCGCGCATGAATGATCTGCAATTGCTGGGCCCACGGGCCTATGGCGAGGCCTTGGGCAGCGCGGTCCTGAAGGCGACCGCTGAAGACTTCCAGGTTGATGAGGTGCTGGATATCCCGCTGACCGGCGAGGGTGAGCACCTGTGGTTGTGGGTTGAGAAGCGTGGCCTCAACACAGAAGAAGCCGCGCGGCGTATCGCCAAGGCGGCCGGCGTGCCGTTGCGCACTGTCAGCTATGCCGGGCTCAAGGATCGCCAGGCGTTGACCCGCCAATGGTTCAGCGTGCAGTTGCCAGGCAAAGCCGATCCGGACATGAGCGCTGCGGAAAACGACAGCCTCAAGGTTCTCAAGACCGCCCGTCATAAACGCAAATTGCAGCGCGGCGCACATTCGGCCAATGGTTTCACCTTGCGCCTGACCCAACTGGCCGGTGATACCGCCGCCATCGACGCGCGTTTGCAAGTGATTGCACAGCAGGGCATCCCCAACTATTTCGGTGCCCAGCGTTTTGGTCACAATGGTGGCAACGTGGTTGACGCCCGCGAGTGGGCCGCACGCAAGGCTTTGCCGGAACAGCGCAACGTGCGTTCACGGCTGCTGTCGACGGCGCGCAGCTACCTGTTCAACAAGGTGCTGGCGGCGCGTGTGGCCGACGGTTCCTGGCAGCGCGCGCAGGTCGGCGACCTGTTGGCGTTTACTGACAGCCGCAGCTTTTTCCCGGCGGGGGAGGCGGAATGCAGCGACCCGCGCCTGGCCATTCTGGACCTGCACCCGACCGGGCCGCAGTGGGGGGAAGGTGACTCGCCCGCCAGTGGCGCAACCTTCGAGCTGGAACAGGCGGTCGCCGCCGGTGAAGCCGACCTGCGCGATTGGCTGGTGAATGCCGGCATGGGCCAGGAACGTCGCATTCTGCGACTGCCCATTGGCGGTTTGACGTGGCATTATCCCTCGCTGGACATTCTGCAATTGGAATTCGTCCTGCCGGCCGGATGTTTCGCCACTGTCTTGGTGCGCGAGCTTGTTGATCTGGTGCCGGTGGGGCAGACGGACAACCCATGCGTATTCTGATATCAAACGATGACGGTGCCACCGCACCCGGTCTTGCCGCGCTCTATGCTGCGCTGGAAGATTATGCCGAGTGCGTGGTGGTTGCCCCCGACCAGGACAAGAGCGGCGCCAGCAGTTCGTTGACGCTCGACCGTCCGCTGCACCCGCAGGTCCTGGCCAATGGCTTTATCAGCGTGAACGGCACGCCTACCGACTGCGTCCACCTGGCGATCAACAGCCTGTTGGATCCGCAGCCGGACCTGGTGGTGTCGGGCATCAATCTTGGCGCGAACCTGGGGGATGACGTGCTGTATTCCGGTACCGTGGCGGCAGCCCTTGAAGGGCGTTTCCTGGGGCAAACCGCGTTCGCCTTTTCGTTTGCCTCGCGCCAATTGGATAACCTGCCGACCGCGGCCTATTTCGCGCGCAAGCTGGTAGAGGCCCATGGCTCCCTGGACTTGCCGCCGCGCACGGTGCTCAACGTCAATATTCCCAACTTGCCCCTTGATCATATTCGCGGCATCCAGCTCACGCGCCTGGGCCATCGCGCCCGCGCGGCGGCGCCGTTGAAGGTAATTGATCCGCGCGGCAAGGAAGGCTATTGGATCGCTGCAGCGGGTGACGCCGAAGATGGCGGCCCGAGCACGGACTTTCATGCGGTGATGCAAGGTTATGTATCGATTACCCCATTGCAATTTGATCGCACCTTCAGTGATGCCTTCAGTGGTCTCGATGGCTGGCTGGAGGGGCTGCGCTGATGGGCCGTGAACAAGACGACTTGCTGCGCCGGGGCATCGGGATGACTTCCCAGCGTACCCGCGAACGCCTGATACAGCGCCTGTACGAAGAGGGCTTGTCCAACGCCCAGGTGCTGGAAGTGATCCGGCGCACGCCTCGCCATCTGTTTGTCGATGAAGCCCTGGCCCACCGTGCCTATGAAGACACGGCGCTGCCCATCGGCCATAACCAGACCATTTCCCAGCCTTACATGGTGGCGCGCATGAGCGAGCTGCTGCTGGCCGCGGGGCCGTTGGACAAGGTGCTGGAAATCGGTACGGGCTCCGGCTACCAGACCGCCGTGCTGGCGCAGTTGGTGGAGCGGGTGTTCTCGGTGGAGCGCATCAAGGTGCTGCAAGACCGCGCCAAGGAGCGCCTGGTGGAGTTGAACCTGCGCAACGTGGTGTTTCGCTGGGGCGATGGCTGGGAAGGTTGGCCGGCGCTGGCACCGTACAACGGCATCATTGTTACTGCAGTGGCCACCGATGTTCCGCAAGCGCTGCTCGATCAACTCGCCCCCGGTGGGCGCCTGGTGATTCCGGTCGGCTCCGGTGAAGTGCAACAATTGATGCTCATTATCCGTGAGGACGAAGGTTTTTCACGGCATGTACTGGGCGCTGTTCGTTTTGTACCGCTGCTCAATGGCCCGCTGGCCTGATCAATTTTTTCCGGCGGTGAATTCTGCTGGCGGGGATGTGTCTTACGGCGGGGTCTATTGAATCAATATCACTGGCGCGACGATTCAACACGCTGGACGATTCGTTTCAGGCGTGTGCCGGTAAAACTCCAATGCCCAGTTATACTTGCGTCATATTTCAAGCCTGATACAGGCGTTCATGTTCAGCCAGCACAAAGGGAGCGGCGGGTGAGTCTCACAGGTCTTGCGCAGCGTATGAGTAAAACAAGCTTTCATCGACTGGTGCTTGGCCTCGTCTTCAGTTCTGTGTTGGTAGGGTGCTCCAGCTCGCCAAGCGGCGGCGCGCGGGTGGTTGATCGTAATAATGCGGCACCGCAAAGGCCGACGGTAACCACCGGGCAATATGTGGTGCGAAAGGGCGATACGATGTTTTCGATCGCCTTCCGTTATGGTTGGGACTACAAGGCCCTCGCAGCGCGTAACAATATTCCTGTGCCTTACACGATACATCCGGGTCAGACGATTCGCTTCGACGGTCGCACGGGTTCAACGCCTACGGCAGTCGTGACAAAGAGTGGTTCTTCGCCGTCGTCCTCAAGCAAAACTACCGTCTTCACCCGGCCTGCCGGTACTGCGGCGCCTGCCTCTGCGAACAAGCCGGCACCCGCGCCGTTGCCACCTGCAGGGCCTTCGCCGACCGGTTGGGGATGGCCTTCAAACGGCGTGTTGATTGGAAAATTCTCTTCAAACGGTAGTTTGAATAAAGGCATTGATATCGCCGGAGATTTGGGACAGCCTGTTTTAGCTGCGTCTGATGGGACGGTTGTATACGCCGGGAGTGGTTTACGGGGCTACGGCGAGCTGATCATCATCAAGCACAGCGATACCTACGTTAGTGCTTACGGTCATAACCGTAGGCTGTTGGTTCGGGAGGGGCAGCAGGTCAAAGTCGGACAGACAATTGCCGAAATGGGGTCAACTGGTACGGACCGGGTGAAACTGCACTTTGAGATTCGCCGACAAGGGAAGCCTGTAGATCCGCTGCAATTCTTACCCCGTCGTTGATATGTTGCACAGCCTGTTCCCTCACGTAGAAGGAACAGGCTCCAGCGTTGCCAAGGATAAAGGCGCCGCTTGAGCTTGAGGTCGAACTCACCAAAGGACTATAACAATGGCTCTCAGTAAAGAAGCGCCGGAGTTTGACATCGACGATGAGGTTCTCCTTATGGAGACCGGCATTGCTACGGAATCGATGTCGAATGAGGGACCTGCTGTACCTTCAGTTCGCACCAAATCCAAGAACTCCACCGCGTTAAAGCAACACAAATACATTGACTACACGCGGGCGCTCGATGCGACCCAGTTGTATCTCAATGAAATCGGCTTTTCCCCTCTGCTTACCCCCGAAGAAGAAGTCCATTTTGCGCGCTTGTCGCAAAAGGGCGATCCGGCTGGGCGCAAGCGCATGATTGAAAGCAACCTGCGCCTGGTGGTGAAAATCGCCCGACGCTATGTCAATCGTGGGCTGTCCTTGCTGGACTTGATCGAGGAGGGCAACCTTGGCTTGATCCGGGCGGTAGAGAAATTCGACCCTGAGCGGGGCTTCCGCTTTTCGACCTATGCCACTTGGTGGATTCGTCAGACCATCGAACGGGCGATCATGAATCAGACTCGCACGATCCGGTTGCCGATCCATGTGGTCAAGGAGCTCAACGTCTACCTGCGGGCAGCGCGTGAGCTTACCCAAAAACTCGATCATGAACCTTCGCCTGAAGAAATCGCCAACCTGCTGGAAAAACCGGTAGGGGAGGTCAAGCGCATGCTTGGTCTTAACGAGCGCGTGTCTTCGGTCGACGTCTCGTTGGGTCCGGATTCGGATAAAACCCTGCTGGACACCCTGACGGATGATCGCCCTACGGATCCTTGTGAGCTGTTGCAGGACGATGATCTTTCCCAGAGCATTGACCAGTGGCTGTCTGAGCTCACGGACAAGCAGCGTGAAGTGGTGATTCGCCGCTTCGGCCTGCGTGGCCATGAGAGCAGCACCCTGGAAGACGTAGGTCTGGAGATCGGTCTGACCCGTGAGCGGGTGCGGCAGATCCAGGTGGAAGGGCTCAAGCGCTTGCGCGAGATCCTGGAGAAGAATGGCCTGTCGAGTGAGTCGTTGTTCCAGTAACGACGCCTAATGCAGCTATTAAAGCGCCCGGTGCATGAGAGTGCGCCGGGCGTTTTGCTTTCTGCTGCCGTAGCAGCTGCCGAGCCTTCGCGAGGTACCGTTAACGCTACCTCGCGAAGGCTCGACAGCTGCTACTTCACGCAGAGTCATGAGCATGAAATCCCAGGCATAAAAAAACCCCGCTTTTAAGGGCGAGGTCTTTTTGACTAAGTCAGTACAAGTTAGATAACTTGAACTTCTTCAGCTTGCATGCCTTTCTGACCGCGGGTAGCGATGAAAGAAACCTGTTGGCCTTCTTTCAGGCTTTTGAAGCCGTCGGATTGGATAGCTTTGAAGTGAACGAACAGGTCGTCACCGGATTGTGGAGTGATGAAGCCGAAGCCTTTTTCATCGTTGAACCACTTAACGGTACCAGTTTGGCGATTAGACATGGTGTAACTCCTTGAACAAAGTTAACTGCGACTCAGGAAAAGCCCTGGCCGAGACTGAGTGCAAAGAGCAGGAAAAATTCTTGGAGATGGTTGGATCGAAATTCAACATATCGTGTAGAGATTCTCAGTGACACAAGCAACACAGTGACGTCACCTTAACTGTTTTTCTCGGACGTGCCAATGATATTTCCGAAGGTTTCTCTATTTTCGTGACTGGTGGTGGTATTTCTATTCGCCTCCCACAGCTATAGGGGGCCCGGCGCCGTTGGCTACGACGTGTAAGCAACCGGCGTTTTTTTTAAGAAAAGTCCCGTGGCCTTTGAACCCCAACGCCGGCCCCGGTAAGATGCCCAACAGATTTTTCACCTCGCTATTCAGGACACCGCCATGAGCATCAAATCGGATAAGTGGATTCGCCGCATGGCGCAAGAGCACGGCATGATCGAACCGTTCGTCGAGCGGCAGATCCGCGGCCAAGGCGATGCCCCGGTGATTTCCTACGGCGTTTCCAGCTATGGATACGACGTGCGTTGTGCCGATGAATTCAAGGTGTTCACCAACATCAACTCGGCCATCGTCGATCCAAAGAACTTCGACGAAAAGAGCTTCGTCGACGTCAAGAGCGACGTGTGCATCATCCCTCCGAACTCCTTCGCCCTGGCGCGCACCGTGGAGTTCTTCCGTATCCCCCGCGACGTGCTGACCATCTGCCTGGGTAAAAGTACCTACGCGCGCTGCGGCATTATCGTCAACGTGACTCCGCTTGAGCCTGAGTGGGAAGGCCACGTGACCCTGGAATTCTCCAACACCACGACGCTACCGGCGAAAATCTACGCCAACGAAGGCGTGGCGCAGATGCTGTTCCTGCAGTCTGACGAGGCCTGTGAAGTGTCCTATAAAGACCGGGCGGGCAAGTATCAGGGCCAGCGCGGCGTCACTCTCCCACGCGCTTGATAGAAAGGTCTTACGCGTAAAGGGAATTAGTCTGAAGAAAGTGACTCTATCTAGGTGTACTGCCTCGGCGCGTGTAAAACGCGTCGAGCCACGCTTGAGGAGTACTTTATGAAGATCGACCCGCGAATCAGCGCAGAAATTGCCCGGCTTGAACCCAACCAGATTGGCGTTCTGGCCTGGTCCCTGATGGCCGACCCTGCGTATGCGGGTGGTATTCCCGGCCAGCCAGACCCGGATTCCCCGCAGCCCATTGAAGAACCGGGCTCGCCCACTGTTCCAGATGAGCCGCCTCCCGCGCCTGTAGCCTGACACCTCGTCAGCCAGTCAATGTACTGGCCAAACTTGATGGTCGCCGATGACAAATATTCGGCGGTCATTGGCCTGTTCCACGGCAAAGCCACCGGTAAACGCGCCAAACGCCGGCAGCAAGCTGACCTGCGTCCCGATCTGAAAGCACGGTAGGCGCAAACTTTGCCGTCCCTTGCCGCGCAAGCGATACACAGGATGCACGTGCCCTGCCAATACATGGTGGGTCGCATGGGCATCCGGTTCGTGTTGGAGTGCAAACGGGGCCATCAGCAGCGGCTGCGCAACAACCTCTATCCTCAGATCCGCAGGCGGGTCACCCGCACGTTTATCGTGATTGCCTCGAATCAAGGTCATAGGCAGGTCAGGATGGCGTGCTCGCCAGGTTCTCAGTGCGCTCAGCGTGCCGCTGGCATGAGAGCCTGGACCGTGCAGGAAATCACCTAGAAAGATCATCTGTGCACACGGTAGCGTCGATAGCAACCGATCCAGTCGTTGCAAATTCTCGGTCGTGGTTCCCTGCGGCACCGGTTGCCCCAGGCTTCGATACGCCGACGCCTTGCCGAAATGCGCATCTGCAATCAACAGGCACTGACGCGCAGGCCAATAGACGGCCTTGTCTGCCAGCAACCACAAATCTTCTCCCTCTAGCATTACCGAACAAACCATCAGCGCTTCCCGTTATCCGCGACTTTTTCCAGGTCCTTGACCATCCGCGCAATGCGCTCAGAGAGTTTTTCCGAACTCATGCTTTCGCGCATCCGCTCAACCAGCAGGGGAAAGGCCAGCGGCGTAGGCCGTTCGATCTCATGCAGGTCCAGTTTCAGCGCCGACAGATGACGTAATGTCTCTTCTAGCCGGCGAATATCCAACTCATCACGCAGGACTTCTTCCCCCGCCTGGGTCAGCAGCAGGTTCTGCGGGTCATATTGCTTGAACACCTCAAAGAACAACCCGCTGGACGCCTGCACCTGTCGGGTACTTTTCGGCGCGCCAGGGTAACCGGCGAACACCAGCCCGGCGATCCGTGCGATTTCACGGAAACGGCGCAGGGCCAGCTCCCCGGCATTCAGGCTGGCCACCACATCATCCAGCAGGTTTTCAGAACTCAGCAGCGCGTCGTTCAACAGCGCCGGCCAATCCAATTGGGTGGCGCTCAACAACTCCAGCCCGTAATCATTCACCGCAATGGAGAAGGTGACCGGCTGCCCTCGGCTGACCCGCCACGCCAACACACTCGCCAGCCCCAGGTGCACCTGGCGTCCGGCGAAGGGGTAGAGGAACAGGTGCCATCCCTCCCTCGATTTCAGGGCTTCAGCCAGCAAATGCGCGCGCGTCGGCAAGCCGGACCAGCGCAACTGTGTTTGCAAGAGGGTTTGCACCGCCTGCATCTCCGGCCCTTCGAAGTGTCCCTGTGCCGCTTCATCCAAGCGCACGACGACGGCCTGGGCCAGCTCATTGGAAAGCGGCATGCGCCCACCATTCCAGCGCGGCACAGCGGCTTTTTTCGCGGTGCTGCGGCGTACATAGGCGGTCATGTTTTCGACCCGCACCAGCTCCAGCAAGCGCCCGGCGAACAGGAAACCATCACCCGGCTTGAGCCGCGCAATAAAACCTTCCTCGACGCTGCCGAGGTTTTTGCCGCCGCCGCCCTTGCTCCAGAACTTCAATTGGATGCTCGCGTCACTGACGATGGTGCCGACGCTCATGCGATGCCGACGTGCCAGCCTTGCGTCCGGGACGCGCCAGATGCCGTGCTCGTCCGGCTCGACACGACGGTAATCCGGATAAGCCGTCAACGAAAGGCCACCATGGCGCACAAATCCCAGCGCCCAGGCCCAGTCTTCATCCGTCAGATCGCGATAAGCCCAGGCGCCGCGTACCTCGGCCAGCAGCGCTTGCGGTGTAAAGCCACCGCCCAATGCCATGCTGACAAGATGCTGGACGAGTACATCCAACGATTTGTGCGGCGACTCGCGCGCTTCAATGCGCCGCTGCGCAATCGCATCCTGCGCCGCTGCGGCCTCCACCAACTCCAGGCTATGAGTCGGCACCAATGTCACCCGCGAGGGCCGCCCCGGCGCGTGTCCCGAGCGACCCGCGCGTTGCATCAGGCGGGCCACGCCTTTGGCCGAGCCGATCTGCAGTACGCGCTCCACCGGCAGGAAATCCACCCCCAGGTCCAGGCTTGACGTACACACTACCGCCTTGAGCTGGCCGTCTTTCAACGCCCGCTCCACCCAGTCACGGGTCTCTCGCGACAGCGAACCATGGTGCAGGGCAATCACCCCGGCCCAATCGGGACGGGCATCAAGCAATGCCTGGTACCAGATTTCCGATTGCGCTCGCGTGTTGGTAAAGACCAGGCAACTGCTGCTGCTTTCCACCTCGGCCACCACTTGGGGCAGCATCTTCAAGCCGATATGCCCGGCCCAGGGAAAACGTTCTGTAACGGGTGGCAATAACGTGTCGATGATCAACTGCTTGGTCGTTAGCCCCTGCACATTGATCCCGTCACCCTGTGGGACCAGTACTTCCAACGCGTGAGACTGATTACCCAAAGTTGCCGAAATACCCCACACCATCAACTCTGGATGCCAGCGCCGCAAGCGTGCCAGCGCCAGTTGCAGTTGCACGCCGCGTTTATTACCGATCAGTTCGTGCCACTCATCCACGACCACCATACGCAGGCTTCCCAGGCTGGCTTCGCTATCGGCGCGGGCGAGCATTAACGTCAGGCTTTCCGGAGTGGTGACCAGTGCGGTGGGCAAGCGGCGGGTCTGCCGTGCGCGTTCGCTGCTGCTGGTATCGCCGGTGCGCAGGCCGACACGCCAGGGAATCTGTAACGCCTCGAGCGGCGCTTCAAGAGCGCGGGCGGTGTCGGCGGCCAACGCACGCATGGGCGTGATCCACAGCACCGTCAGCGGTTCAACCGGCGGTTTGCGTTTACCGGTTGCCGCTGGGCGCGTGATGGCGAAGCGATTGAGCGCGGCAAACCACAGTGCATAGGTTTTACCGGCGCCGGTGCTGGCGTGCAGCAAACCCGATCGGCCTTCCTTGACCGCCGCCCAGACTTCTTTTTGAAAGGCGAACGGCTTCCAGCCTTTGGCGGTGAACCATTGCCGGGCGAAGTCGAGAGGTTTTGCCATGCGGGCGCTGACGCTCTGAAGGGCTTATTGCACAGACCCTTAACGCCTGCCAAAGGTTTAACCGGGTGCAGCACGACAGTAATGCAATTGGTAGGTATTGGCCTGGGCCACTGCGTTGCAGGTCAAGGTAGGCGGCAGCGGTTGCTGGTTGTTTTTGCGTCGGACCAGGTAAAAGTCTTTCGACAGCGGCAGTTGTTGTGGGCTTTTGGTGTGCCGTGCCCAGCCGCGGCTATAGAACTCGGCCGAATAGGAGCGTGAGCCCAGGTAGATCAAGTCGCCGGGCGCAGCGGCTTGTTGCGCTTTCCAGAGCGCAACCATGTTTTTCTGGTTTTGTGGGCGGTCGGCAACCTCGCCGCTGATGATCAAGATGTAGCCCAGTAGTGGCAAGGCCAACGCCATGGCTGCGATGACGGTACCGCGTATTTTGCGGCACAGCACCTCAGCCAGTAATAACGCCCAGGCTGGCAGCGCGGGCAGTACGTAGGTCCAGAGAATGTTGGTGGACATGGTAAAGAACAAGGGCGCTGAAACAGCCCACCCCAGTACAAAGATCAAGTACTCCCGCTGACCTTCAAATTGCCCGCGCAGCTTGACCAGCATCGGTAAAAACAGCGCCCAGGGCAAAAGCCCGCCCAGCAGGTGCCCCCAAATCATCGCCAAGGGTTGCGCATGCGGGCTGCCGTATAGATCGCCTTGCCATTTGCTGATGACGTAGCGACTGAAATGTTCGCCGACGATGAAGTACTCCAGAAAACCCGGGGTTTTCAGTTCGGCCAGCCAATACCAGGGCATGGCCACGGCGAGCATCAGTGCCAACCCCGGCAACCATGGCAGCCCCAGCAATCGCCGCCAATGGCCGGTAAGCGCCAGCCAGATTGACGCGGGCATCGCCAGCAACACAAGCGCCAGCGGGCCTTTTGCGAGCAGGCCCAGGCCAATCCCGAGAAATCCCGCCATGGCCCACCTGCGGTCACCGTGCATCAAACCGCGCCACACGCCCAGGTGGGCGAGCAAAAGGGCGAACGCCAATGCGCCGTCGGTCAACACAGCACCGCTGGAAAGGAACCCGAGTGTGCAAGTCGAGTAGATAATCGCTGCCGTCAGCCCGACTCGCAGGCTGCGCTCGCGGCAGGCGAAGTGCACGATCAGCGCGCAGCTGGCGACATGCAGCAGCCAGGTTGAAAAACGGCTGGAGAACTCGTTGATGCCGAACACTTTCATGCTCAGGGCCTGTAGCCAGAATGACAAAGGCGGCTTGCCCCAGAACGGCACACCGTGATCGAACATCGGCGTGATCCAGTCATTGGAAACGAGCATTTTTCGGGCGATTTCGGCATAGCGGGCCTCCGAGGTATCCATGATTGGATAGAGCCCGAGTGTGACCAGGCGCGCCAGCAGCACCGTGAACAGGATGCCCCAGAGCAAACGCATGGACGCGGAATGATTCATGCCGTCAGCCTTTATGAAGGGATTCAAGATTGATCGCGCTTATGCAGGGAGTGGGGCCTGGGGCTCACCACCGTCAGCACCCGACCGACATACTCGCCGACCACGGCGGTACCCAGGCACAACAACAGAATCGATTGCACCAGCAGATGCGCATGGGTCAGTTCACCGAATGTCGCGGTGACTGCAACCCACAATGAGCCAACCAGAAAGCTCATGGCACTCAAGTAGCTGTACAGGCGCAGCGGGCGAGTAGAGAAAGCAAGAATCGAGTCCGCACACAGGTCCAGCAATGACAACGGCGTCCACTTGGCTGTGCCCGCTTGGCGTGGCTTGCGGTCGTAGTTCACTTCGGTACTTGGGTAGCCGAGCCAACTGACCAGCAGTTTCAATACGCCGGCGTTGTCGTCCATGGCGCGAATGGCTGCGAGAGCGTTGGGCCCTATCAGTCTGAAATCACTGACTTGCTGGGGGACTTCGAAATCGTCGATCAGTTGGTCCAGCGTGGCGTAATAGAGCCTTGCGGCCGTGCGTTTTATCCAGGAATCGCAGTGCCGCGAACGTCGCTGCATGTTCACGACCTCATAGCCCTTGTGCCATTCCTGCACCATGAGCGGGATCAACTCCGGTGGGTCTTGCAGGTCGCAGTCCATGATGATTACTGCGCCGCCGTCTATGTCGTTGATGCCTGCGCGCATGGCCGCTTCTTTGCCGAAGTTGCGACTCAAGTGCAGACACCTGACACGCGGGTCCTGAGAAAATTGATCGATCATAGCCGCTGTCTGGTCTTGACTGCCGTCATTGATGTAGAACACTTCAGTGCGGATTTTTACGCGGTCAATGATGGCCATCAGGCGCGAATGGAATTGAATTATTACGCACTGCTCGTTAAAGCAAGGCACCAGTATTGTAAGTTTCGTGGCAGGCAAGGGCTCACTGAAGAGGTTCGCGTTTGCTGTCATGTTTGAATACCCAGAGGTAATTAATCGTAAAACCTTGAAGGGTCACGGCTACCATTGTCATGAGCTGTGAAAGTTGTGCAGGTACGCCCCAGTGGATCAGTAGCGTGACAATAAGCGTGCTAGATAAAACCTGACGGGTGGCCGTTATGAAAAATCGCCCTCTATTGCAGTCTCGCTGTCCAAATACCCAATGCCTGGACAGGCAATAGGCGACCAGCGCCCCCGCAACGGCTGCATAAAAAGCGGATGGTGTTGGGCCGTAGTAAGGCAGCACGCAGACGAACACTACCAAATGCACCAGTGTCGCGAAGAAGCCTGCGCCCAGATAACGGATGAACAATCGAAGTAATTTTTGCATGACAAGAATGTATAAGATGAAGTGTGAATCAAATGTAACGTCGCGAAACGATATTTGCTGTCGGGTTTTATCTGTTTGCTGAAGGGATGTTCTTAGTTGCTTGTAAGAATTTGGAGTTTGTCCTGATGGAAATATTACTAGTTGAAGATGATCATGCGTTGGCGGGTTCGTTGGGGGATTATCTCGGTGAATTTGGTTTCGATGTAGATTTCGCCCGCGATGGGCGAAGTTGCCTGGAGCGTGTCCAGCACCATGAATACGACCTCATCGTCATGGATGTGGCAATGCCTCGCATGAGTGGTTTTGACACCTGTCGCCAGTTGCGGTGCGAGCAGAACCACACGCCCGTTATATTCCTGACGGCACGCGACGCACTGCCCGATAAACAAGAGGGTTACGACGCAGGCGGCGACGATTACCTGGTCAAACCCTTTGAGCCTCAAGAGTTGCTATGGCGTATCCGCGCGCTGATCCGCCGGGGCTCCCCGCGCCAGCCACGCGGTGTCAAACAACTGGGCGACCTGGTGATTGATCCGGTCTCGCAGGCGTTGCGTCACAACGGCGTCATGACGGTGTTGCCCGCCCTCCAATTCACCTTGCTGAACCTGCTTGCCGATGGGGCACCGGAGCCCGTCAGCCGGCGCAAACTGGAGGCCGCGTTGTGGCCAGAGGGTGATCCGCCAGACAGTGATGCACTGCGCACGTATATCTACCGGCTGCGCCAAGCCCTGGGCAAGCCATACGGTAACGAACTGATCCGCACGGTTCACGGTAAGGGCTATCGTCTTGCGATTCCTTACTGATTCCTTTTTTGCGCGAATCCTCTCTGCACTGCTGCCGTTCATGGCAACCATCACGTTGTTCTACAGCGTGCTGATCTGGGCCACTGTCAACGTGACAGAGGACAACATCATTGCCAGCTATTTGAAGCTTGAGGCACAGGCGTTCAAGGAACGGCATAGCCTGCAGGGGGCAGCGACAGCGATGCCCAACAGCATTTACCTGCAAGGCTACTGGTCAGGGGACGCTGAAGTTCCGGCCGTCATGCGCCAATTGCCAGCCGGTCACCATGAACTGGAGGGAGAGGATGTCCATGTGTTCGTAAGTGTCGTACCGGGTGCGTCACAGTGGCTGATACTGGTGCTGAACGAGTCTGAACTCAGCCAGACCGAAGGCTACGGCGCTCGGATTTTCGGGCTGTTGTGCGCGGTGGCCGGATTGATCCTGATCCTGGGTACGATCCTGGCCATCGCGATTGCCCGGGCCATTGCCCGACCCGTCAGCCAATTGGTGGAGGACGTGGCCTCTGAACCGCGTGGGCCGTGCAGATTCAGCGGGTTCGAGCGCCAGGATGAAATCGGCACGTTGAGCCGTACGCTGTCGGCTCTGGTGACCCAGCAAAATGCCGCGCTGCTGCGCGAGCAGGCATTTACCCGGCACGTGAGCCACGAGCTACGCACCCCCTTGGGTATCTTGAACAACAGCCTGGCGATCCTGCGTTTGCCCGGCTGCAACGCCGAAAAATCGGCACGCAGCCTGCTACGCATGGAAGGCGCGTTGTCCGGAATGAAAATGACCATTGAGCTGTTTTTGTCCCTGGCCCGTGAACCGCGTCAATTGCCCCATGCGGCGATTGACCTGTCCGCCGTCGTCGCCGAGCAGATCGAAAAATACCAGCTGCTTTTCCCTCTCGCGGCTGATGCGCGGGTGCTGACTGGAGCATCAACGATCTGCGTGCAGACCAATGAGGCGATAGCCCGCAGTGTGGTGCAGAACCTGCTGGGCAACGCTGTTCAGCATGGCGCCGGCAAAGTCCGGGTTGTCCTCACTGAGCAGCAACTGGTGATCATCAATAACCGTGTGGAACAGCGCGTGTCGCCGGGGTTCGGCTTTGGCCTGGAAATCGTCTCGCGTGCCTGCACGCAGGCAGGCTGGCGCCTTGAAACCCGACGCACACGCCATACGTTTCATGCGCGTATCTGCTTCACTTGAGATTGCCACTTAGAAACTGCTGCAAGCGCTCACTCTTGGGATTGCCCAGCACATCCTCAGGCGCACCTTGCTCTTCCACCAGGCCCTTGTGCAGGAACAGCACCTGGCTCGACACCTTGCGTGCAAAGCTCATCTCGTGGGTCACCATGATCATGGTGCGGCCTTCCTCGGCCAGGCCCTGGATCACCTTGAGCACTTCGCCCACCAGTTCCGGATCGAGGGCCGAGGTGGGTTCGTCGAACAGCATCACCTCGGGTTCCATGGCCAAGGCGCGGGCGATGGCGACCCGTTGCTGCTGGCCGCCGGACAGGAACGCCGGGTATTGATCGGCCACACGCGCCGGCAACCCTACCTTGTCGAGGTAGCGACGGGCGCGGTCTTCGGCGTCTTTCTTGCTGCAACCCAGCACCCGGCGCGGGGCCATGGTGATGTTTTCCAGCACGCTCATGTGGCTCCACAGGTTGAAGTGCTGGAACACCATCGCCAGGCGCGTGCGCAGGCGCTGCAGTTCGGCGTCGTCGGCCACGCGCATGCCGTGGCGATCGCTGACCATGCGAATCGACTGGCCGTCCAGGGTCATGGCGCCGTCGTTGGGGGTTTCCAGGAAGTTGATGCAGCGCAAAAAGGTGCTCTTGCCCGAGCCGCTGGCGCCGATCAGGCTGATCACGTCACCGGTGTTGGCCTTGAGCGAAACACCTTTGAGCACCTGATTGTCGCCATAGCTTTTATGCAGGCCTTCAACGGTCAATTTGTACATGGGGCGTGCATCCTCAAGGCGAAAGTAGATAGCCGCTGCGGTAGGCCTCGGTGCCTGCGACATGGCCGATGACCATCCCGGCAGTGGCCATGCGGCGTAGCGAACGGGCGTAAAGCAGGCCGGCCTTCTGGCAGTGCACCGGCGTTACGCGGTCGGAAATGGGGTCGATGATTTCGGCGATCAGTTGCCCGGCTTCCAGGTATTCACCGGGCAGGGCGCTGAACACCAGCAGGCCACCCACTGGCGTCGCCACCGGTTCAACGCCGGCCAGCGGTGTGGCCGGGTAGGGCAGGTCGGGCAGCGGTGCCGCATCACCGGTAATGGCGCCGAAGTGAATCAGGTAGTCGATGATTGCCTGGCAGTCGAGGCTGGCCAGGCCGTGGTTGACGTCGCCTTGCCCGCGCAGTTCGACGGTCACCGAAAAACTGCCCATGGGGATCGGGAAGCGCTCGCCGAAGCGTTGCTGCAATTGCCACCAGACCAAGGTGAAACACTCATCGAAGGATTGCCCACCGGAGTCGGTCGCGAGCAAATTGGCCTCCGAACCGATATACCGCGCCAGCGGTTCCACCTTCGGCCAGGCCTCGGGCGTGGTGTACAAGTGCGCCACGGCTTCGAAATCGCAATGCAGGTCCAGCACTATGTCGGCGTCACAGGCCAGGCGTTGCAGCACCAGGCGCTGGGATTGCAGCTGGGTGTCGGCATTTTGCGCGGCGAGGGCGGTGGACAGCGCGGCGCGGATCAGTTCGACGTTGTGCCGAGGATCATCCCCGAGCACATCTTCGACCTGGTTGCCGACGGCTTCACTGAGGTCCACAAACAGGCGATTGAAGTTCTGCCCGCTCTCCAGCTCATAGCGACCCAGCGGAATATCCATCAACACCTGTTCCAGGCCCACCGGGTTGGCGATGGGCACCAGCACGATCTCGCTGCGCAGGCGACCGGCCGCGGCCAGCTTCGCCAATTGCACTTTGAGGTGCCAGGCCACCAGCATGCCCGGCAGCTCATCGGCGTGCAGCGACGACTGGATGTAAATCTTGCCCTCGGCCTGCTCCGGGCCGAAGTGAAAACTGTGAATCTGCCGCGCCGTACCTGGCACTGGCGCGATCAGTTCATGAACCTGGTGACGCATACACACTCCTTAATGGCTCGGCCCGAGAAACGCCAGCCAGCGGCGCTCCGCCAGACGAAACAGACCGACCAGCGCGAAGGTCACGGTCAGGTAGATCAGCGCAGCGATACCGAATGATTGAAAGGTCATGAAGGTGGCCGAGTTGGCGTCCCGCGCCACTTTGAGGATGTCTGGAATCGTCGCGGTGAAAGCCACCGTGGTCGAGTGCAGCATCAGGATCACTTCATTACTGTAGTAAGGCAGCGAGCGACGCAGCGCGGACGGCATGATCACGTAGGCGTACAGCTTCCAGCCGCTCAAGCCATAGGCCTTGGCCGCTTCGACTTCGCCATGGGCCATGCTGCGGATCGCCCCGGCGAAAATCTCCGTGGTGTAGGCGCAGGTGTTGAGGGCGAAGGCCAGGATGGTGCAGTTCATCGCATCGCGAAAGAACGCGTCCAGCAGCGGTTGCTCGCGCACGGCGGCGATGCTGTAGATGCCGGTGTAGCAGATCAGCAACTGGATATAGAGCGGCGTGCCCCGGAACAGGTAGGTGTAGAACTGCACCGGCCAACGCACGGCACGATTGCGCGAGACACGCGCAATGGACAGCGGAATCGACACCAGAAAGCCGATGACCAGCGCGGCGCTGAGCAGCCACATCGTCATGGCCAGACCGGTGATGTGCTGGCCGTCGCTATAAAGGAAGGGGCGCCAGTATTCCTGCAAGAGTTCGATCATCGCACTGCCTCCCGGGCGCCTGCGGAGTAGCGCCGTTCAAGGCGACGCAAGACGAAGTTGGACGCGCTGGTGATCATCAGGTAGATCAACGCGGCGAGCACCAGGAAGTAGAACAACTGATAGGTGCTCTTGCCCGCGTCCTGGGCAGCCTTGACCAAGTCGGCCAGGCCTATGATCGACACCAGCGCCGTGGCCTTGAGCATCACCATCCAGTTGTTGCCGATACCCGGCAGCGCAAAGCGCATCATCTGCGGGAAGGTCACGTAGCGAAACCGTTGCCCGCGCTTGAGGCCGTAGGCCGTGGCGGCTTCCAGTTGGCCACGGGGCACGGCGAGGATCGCGCCGCGAAAGGTTTCGGTGAAATAAGCACCGTAGATAAAGCCCAGGGTGATCACCCCGGCGCTGAATGGGTCGATCTCGATGTATTCCCATTCCATGAAGTCAGTGAAACCGGTGAGCCAGGTTTGCAGGCTGTAAAAAACCAGCAGCATCAGGACCAAGTCGGGTACGCCGCGAATCAGCGTGGTGTAAAGCTGGGCGGGGATGCGCAAAAAGGGCAGGCTGGACAATTTGGCGCTGGCACCGAGCAAGCCGAGCACGATACTGACGGCCAGGGACAGCACCGACAACTTGATCGTCATCCACGTGCCTTGCAGCAACAGCGGGCCGAAACCCTTCAAGCTGAGCGCGCTCAGTCCGAGGGTTTGCAACAGTTCTTCGAACATAAATCAGGACCTATGGCGATAAAAAAGCGCCCTTCCAGGGAAGGGCGCTCCAGGCATTATTTGCCGCTGTACAGGTTCAGATCGCCAAAGTGTTTCTTCTGGATGGTGGCGTAGGTGCCATCATCGTGTAACGCTTTGATACCTTTATCCAAAAGCGCCTTCAGTTCAGTGTTACCTTTTTTGATACCGATGGCGGTTTTCGACGGCAGCAGTGGGTCGTCAATGGCGGCGCTGACTTCGTAGCCTGCACCGGCTGGCGACTTCAAAAAGCCCAGTTCGGCTTGCAGCATGTCCTGCACGGAAGCGTCGAGACGGCCGGAGGTCAGGTCGGCATACACTTGGTCCTGGTTGGCGTAGGCCTTGGTGGTCACACCGGCTTTATCCAATACAGCCTTGGCGTAGGCTTCCTGGATGGTGCCTTGCTCGTAGCCCACGGATTTACCCTTGAGGGACTCGGGCGTCGAGAAGCCAGCCCCCTTCTTGAACACCAGCGAGGTTGGGCCGGAGAACAGCTCGTTAGAGAAGTCGATGGCCTTTTCACGCACCGGGGTCACGGTCATGGACGAAATCACGCCGTCGAATTTTTTCGCTTTCAGGCCTGGAATCATGCCGTCGAAGTCACTTTCGACCCACTTGCATTTCACTTTCAGCTCGGCGCAGATCGCATTGCCCAGATCGATATCGAAGCCGACCAGGCTGCCGTCGGCGGCCTTGGATTCAAACGGTGCGTAGGACGGATCGACACCAAAACGCAGTTCCTTGTATTCCTTGGCCAGCGCGGTACCGGCGGCCATGCACAGAGCCAGTGCAGAAAGGGTCAGCAATGCTTTTTTCATTATGTAATCCCTGGAAACCAAGATAAGCGCTTGTGGCGCGTTTAGGACTGTTACTGAACGGTGTCAGACGGATCACTGGTAGCAATTTCTGCACCATAGTTCCGAATGAGCGTTTTAAAAGGTGGGACAAGGGAAGTTTTAGTGTAGGAGATGCCCGGAAATGGGCACCAAAAAATCCGCGCACCATCTTGGAACTGGCGCTGGTCAAAAAGGTGGGGGCAGGCTTGCCTGCGATAGCGGTGGGTCCATTACTGATGGACTGGCTGACCCGCCGTCATCGCAGGCAAGCCAGCTCCCACAGGGTTTTGTGTTCAGGTCAGTAGGTCTTGCAGGGTGGCGAGGTTGTCGGCTTCTTCCACCTGCTTATCCTGTCGCCAGCGCAACATCCGCGGAAATCTCACCGCAATCCCGCTTTTATGCCGCTTGGAAAGGGCAATCCCCTCAAACCCCAGCTCAAACACCATGCTCGGCGTCACACTGCTCACCGGCCCGAACTTCTCCACCGTGGTCTTGCGCACGATCGCGTCGACCTTGCGCATTTCCTCATCGGTCAACCCTGAATACGCCTTGGCAAACGGCACCAGCGTGCGTTCGGTACCGGGCGGCCCGTCCCACACCGCAAAGGTGTAGTCGCTATACAAGCTGGCGCGTCGACCATGACCGCGCTGGGCATAGATCAACACCGCGTCGATGCTGAACGGGTCCACCTTCCACTTCCACCATAGACCCATATCCTTGGTGCGGCCCACGCCGTAGAGACCTTTGCGATCCTTGAGCATCATGCCTTCCACGCCCAGGCTGCGAGAGGCTTCGCGTTGTTCGGCGAGGTCCTGCCAACTGCTCCCAGTCAGCAAGGGTGATGCCTGCAACAAGGATTGGTTGCACTGGGCAATCACCTGCTCAAGTTGCGCGCGGCGCTCAGCCTGAGTGTGGTTGCGCCAGTCGTCGCCCTGATGTTCCAGCAGGTCGTAGGCCAGGACCGCGACCGGGGCATCCTCAAGTACTTTTTTGCTCAGGGTCTTGCGGCCGATCCGCTGTTGCAGCAAGGCGAAGGGTTGCACCGCGTCTTTCCATACCACGATTTCGCCGTCGATTACGGTGCCATCGGGCAAGCCACTGACCAGGCTGTGAAGTTCAGGGAAACGCTCGGTGACCAGTTCTTCACCCCGGGACCAGATCCACAGGCGGCCCTCACGTTTCACCAGTTGCGCACGGATGCCATCCCACTTCCATTCCACCTGCCAGTTGGCGGGCGAGCCCAGCAGGGTGTCGAACTGCTCCACCGGTTGCGCCAAACCGTGGGCGAGGAAAAACGGATAGGGCTGCCCACCCCTTTGCGCATGCTCGTCGGAAGATTCAGCGGCGATCAGCTTGAGGTAGCCCTCAGGCGTAGGACGGTTGGACAAGTCCGTGTAGCCCACCAGCCGCTGCGCCACGCGCTTGCTGTCGAGGTCGGCCATCGCAGCGAGGGCTCGCGTGACCAGCAACTTGGACACGCCCACGCGAAAACTGCCGGTGATCAACTTGATGCACACCATCAGGCTGGGCTGATCCAGTTGCGCCCATAACGCCGGTAGGCGCTCAGCCAATTCCAACGGAGGCAAGCCACGCAGGGGCAGGAGTTTTTCCTCCAGCCACACTGCGAGGCCATCCTCTGAGGTGTAGGTGGATTCCGGTAACAGCAGGGAAATCGTCTCCGCCAAGTCACCCACCGACTGGTAGCTCTCTTCGAACAGCCACGGCTCGATGCCCGACGCTTCGGTGGCCATGTCCCGCAGTAGGCGCGTGGGGACCAACTGGCGAGGGCGCCCCCCGGACAGAAAGTACACCGCCCAGGCGGCATCGGCCGGTGGCGCTTGCAGAAAGTAGGCTTGCAGTGCAGCAAGCTTGGCGTTGCTGGAGGTGGTGGCGTCGAGGTTGGCGTACAGCTCGGCGAAGGCCTTCATGCGCTGGCCTCCTCTTCGTCATCGCCGTATTCAGTGGTGAAGCCTTGGGCATCCAGACCTTTTTCCCGCAGATGTCGCACCAATACACCGACAGAGCCGTGGGTGACCATCACCCGTTCGGCGCCGGTTTGCTCGATGGCCCACAACAAGCCGGGCCAGTCGGCGTGGTCTGACAGCACAAAACCTCGATCCACCCCCCGCCGCCGACGGGTACCGCGCAGGCGCATCCAGCCGCTGGCGAAGGCATCGCTATAGTCGCCAAAGCGCTTTATCCAACTGCTGCCGCCGGCGGAGGGGGGGGCGATGATCAAGGCCTGGCGCAACAACGGGTCGGTCTTTTTGAAGTCACCGGCATACAGGGTTTCGGGGATGTAGATCCCGGCCTCGCGGTACACCCGGTTCAGCGGTTCGACCGCGCCATGGCTGAGGATCGGGCCGATGCTGGCGTCGATCCCATGCAGGATTCGCTGGGCTTTGCCAAAGGAATAACAGAACAACACGCTGGCCTTGCCGGCTGCGATGTTCGCCTTCCACCAATCGTTGATCCCGGCAAAAATCTGCGCCTGGGGCTGCCATCGGTAGATCGGCAGGCCGAAGGTGGATTCGGTGATGAAGGTATGGCAACGCACCGGTTCGAAGGGGGTGCAGGTGCCGTCGGGCTCGACTTTGTAATCGCCGGATGCGACCCAGACTTTGCCTTGATATTCCAGGCGCACTTGGGCCGATCCCAATACATGCCCGGCCGGGTGGAAGCTCAGGGTGACGCCGTGATGGACCAGTTGTTCGCCGTAGGCCAGGGTTTGCAGGTTGATGTCCTGGCCCAGCCGCGAGCGCAGGATGCCTTCGCCGGGAGCCGCCGCCAGGTAGCGCTGGTTGCCGGTGCGGGCATGGTCGCCGTGGGCGTGGGTGATCACCGAACGTTCCACCGGGCGCCAGGGGTCGATGTAGAAATCTCCGGCGGGGCAATAAAGGCCTTCGGGGCGGGCGATGACGAGGTCCATGGAATGACCGGGGAAGTGGGCTTGTTACTTATGAGGCGGGGCTGAACGCAGAAGTTCTATCGGAATGTATACAGAACAAATGTGGGCGCTGGCTTGCCAGCGCCCACATTCTGGTCCGGGTTCTTCAGTAAGGCCCCGGGTTATTTACCCGGCGTCAGGGTCAACCTTGTTTTCCCATACACCTTCTCAAAGTTCTGCGGCTGCATCGGGAAACTCAGGTATTGCGCCTTGAGCGACGGGTCGATGCCATTGGCATAGTTCGGGCTGGCCGGGTTGCCGGACTGGCCGATGCCACCCTGGCCCATCATCGGTTCCACCTGGCCGAAATCGACAATCATGCGCAGCGCCGGCACTTGGGTGGTGGTGAAATCCTGGCCCCAGTTGTACGGTGCCGGGTTCAAGGTGTTGTGGTCGCCGCCGGACGCCAGTGGGCCACGAATCACCTGGCCATTGGTGTTTTTCCAGGTGGTCGTGTGCAGCTTGCCCCACTGCCAGGCCTTGTGATCGGTACCCAGTTGGCTGTCACCGGCGCTGATCGCCGCGGCCAGGCTGCGGGCGAGGATCAAAGGTTTGTCTTCTTTCTGCGGGGTGCGCACGTCGTCCCAGAATGGGCTGTCTTCGCGGCCCAGCAAGTGATCGGCCTGGGCGGCGTAGGACAGGCTGGCATTGCTGACGAAAGCCTTCCAACTGGTGCTGTTTTCCGGGCCGAGTTCGTCGAGGAAGATCTGACGGGTGCTTTCCTGCAGGAACAGTTCGTAGATCGCGGCGTCGGCGGACGTTGCTACCAGTCGACCATCGAAGGCCATCAAGCGATTCAGTGCTTCCCGCGCCTTGACCTGCTCAGCCGCCGGCAACGCATCGATCGCCTGTTTCAGTGGCTGGGCCATGCCTGGGGCCTGGAACATGGTCTTTAGCTTGGCAGCAAACGTGGTGGTCTGGTCGTATTGCATGGCGATCATGCTGCGGCTGTCATGCTTGCCGGCATTGGCCAACTGCGCCAGGCGCTCGCTACGTTCCGGGGCGTCCCAGGAATTGGACAACTGCATGCCATAACCGCGTGGCGCGGTGCGCTGGTTGGCAGTGCCGACCCAGCCTTGGGCCGGGTCCTGGTCATAGGGGTGCAACATCGCGTCGGCGTAACCGTCCCAGTCGAAACGCGTGTCCCAGCCCGGCGACGGCAGCAAACCTTCGCCTTCGCGACGGTTGGGGAAGCGGCCGGTGACTTGCCAGCCAATATGGCTGGCGTCGGCGAAGACCATGTTCAGCGCAATGGCGCGAATCTCGCGGGTTGCGTCCGAGGCCTTGGCGGCGTTTTGCGCGCGCGACAGGTCGAAGAACGCATCCAGGCTCTTGTCGTCCTTGAAGTCGGCGGTGTGCAGGGCCAGGCCCAGGCCGGTGGTCAGCGCCTGGCTGCTGTTGAGCAGGGCACCGTGGCGGGTTTCGTACACCACTTCACGAATCGAGCGCTGGCCTTTCACGAAGAAGGTTTCGTTACGCACACCTGCCGGTAGCCATTTTCCGTTGTTCTCGTAGTACAACGCGTTGCCCTGGCGTTTGACCTTTTCCAGGAACAGGTCCTGAGTGTCGCCCTTGACCGTGCTCATGCTCCACGCGACCTTGCCGTTGAAGCCGGACAGCAGCGTCGGCAAGCCGGCAATCGAGGCGCCCACGGCCTGGTATTTAGGTGCACGGATCTGCACGTAGCTCCATGGCGACGGGGCTTGCGGCTGGGCGGCGAGGTCGTTGGCCAACAGGCTTCTGCCGCTGCGGCTGCGTTGCGGACCGATTGCCCAGTTGCTCGAGGTGGTGACCGCCAGTGAGTTGAGGTGACTCAGTTGCTGGCTGACCGCGTCCAGCCCTGCCAGGCCGGTGATCTGGCCCAGGCTCACAGCCTTGAGTTTCTCGGCTTCGGCCAGCGGGACCGCTTCATCCGGCGCGCTTGGGGTCAGCCAGGCGAGTTTGTCGACGCCGACTTTCTGCGCCAGCACCAGGGATGAAATTTCTTCCTGCAGGTTGGCCGACTCGCTGAAATTCAGCAGGCAGAACAGCAGCGCCGAATCTTCCGGCTTCCAGTATTCCGGCTTGTAGCCAGTCTGGGCCAGGTCTGGCGGTAGCTTGTCGCGGTAGCGGAACAGGTAGGCGTTGACGCCACGGGCATACACTTCAAAGAAGCGTTTGAGGCGCGGCGACGAAGCGTTATACAGCTCGCCGGCACTTTTTTTCAGGTTGACCGCACGCATGAAACGGTCGACGTCCAGCACTTCAGCACCCGCCATTTCCGCCAAGCGACCCTGGGCCAGCAGGCGCAGGGTGACCATCTGGGTGATGCGATCGCTGGCGTGCACGTAACCGAGGCTGAACAGCGCGTCATGGAAGGTATTGCTTTCGATCAGCGGCATGCCCTGGGCATTGCGACGCACGGAAACGTTTTGAGCCAGGCCTTTGATCGGCAGCACACCGGCGACTGGCGGCAGGGTGTCCTGGGTGTTCTGGAGCTGGCAACCGGCCAGGCTCAACGCACTGGCCACTGCCGCGGCAACGCCGAACCGGGGAAGAAAATGTGAGAGGGCTGGCGAGGCCATGGCAAAGCTCCTGCGGGGGGTAGCGTCAGTAAAGGCGCTACGTTAGTGAGCGCGGCGAAACGACGCAAGCGGGAGTTTGGGGAAAGCGTGAGATCTTGAGTCTTGCGCAGACCAATGTGAGCGCTGCGGTGTGACGATTCGACTTGGTCGCGAAGGCGGTCGGTCAGTCACACACGTACCGACTGATACACCGCTTTCGCGAGCAACCCCACACATTTTGATTGAGTGCGACTTAAGATCAGGATTTGGGCGGGTTGATCTTCTGCACCAGTTCATAGGCGCGGACCGTCGCCGGCCGTTCCTTGATGCTGTTGAACCAGCGCAGCAGGTGTGGGAAATCTTCCAACCGCTGGCTCTGCCACTTGTGGGAAACAATCCACGGGTAGATCGCCATATCCGCGATGCTGTAGGCGTCGCCTGCCACGAACGGCCGATCCGCCAAGCGCCGGTCCAGCACGCCGTAAAGCCGGGCGGTCTCATCTATATAACGCTTGATTGCGTAGGGAATCTTCTCCGGCGCGAACTGGCTGAAGTGATGATTCTGACCGGCCATTGGCCCCAATCCGCCCATTTGCCAGAACAGCCATTGCAAAGCTTCCTGGCGACCGCGCAGGTCTTTTGGAATGAACCGGCCAGTTTTTTCCGCGAGGTACAGCAGGATTGCACCGGATTCAAACAGCGAAATCGGCGCGCCGCCGTCGGCAGGGTTCTGATCGACGATCGCCGGAATTCGGTTGTTGGGGGCTATCTTCAGGAAGTCAGGCTTGAACTGTTCGCCCTGGCCGATATTGATCGGGTGCACCTCGTAGGGGAGACCGGCTTCTTCCAGGAACAGCGATATTTTGTGACCGTTGGGGGTGGTCCAGTAATACAGGTCGATCATGAAGCTCTCCAAAAAGGGGAATGCTTGAGCGGATGCCTGTAGGTATAGGTGATGTTCAGTGCGCAAAAATTCAATGAAACATTTGCGCATAATCTTAGAAGCAATTTATACGGCCCCATCCACCCACCCAATGTGGGAGCGCGCAAGTCAAATCGTCGCACCGCCGCTCCCACATTTGGATCTTCAGCGTGGCTTACGCCCCGTGGCACTTCTTGAATTTCTTCTCGCTGCCGCACGGGCAAGGGTCATTGCGACCCACGTCCTTCAACGCATTGCGCACAGGCTCCTGGTGAGCGTGGCCGCAGTTCGGGCCGTGGACATGGCCGTGGTCGTGATCATGGTGATCGTGATCATGGTTGCAGTCAGGACCATGGACATGGGGTTGCTGAGTCATCGATGTCGCTCCGGAATAAAATCGCCGGGGATTATCTCGCCATTGTGGTTCACCTGCACGTCATAACCGATGAATAATCCGGTTTTCAACTCACCTTCCAGGCGATACGGCACAGGCTTGTTGGGGTTTTTCAGCATCTGCACCACATCACGGATCTGCGGCCAGAGGTTGGTGCGTACCGACACCCGGAAAAACTTATGACTGCGCGGCGGTACGGTTAGCCACTCGTCGGACTCGCCCTCGGTCAACACGAAGTCGCCCAGGCTGACCTTGTAGATCAGGCCGCGCACGGTCAGGTCGGCGTCGTCACGGTTGTCCACGCGAAAGAACAGCTTGAACTTCTGCTCCAGCAGCTTGGCGCGCACCACTTCGACTTTCACCAGGGACACGTGCGGCGGCGGTGAGTCGTCTTCGAACCACGACGCGCAGCCGCTCAGACCAAGGGTTAACGCCAGCATCAAGCTGTACATCCGGAGCATGGCGTGAGTCCTGTGGTGGCTAGAGATAGCTGGAACAACACTTCTTGAATTTCTGCCCACTGCCGCACAGGCACGGATCGTTGCGTCCGGCCTTCACTTGCACTGTCGGGTCGATGAAGTACCAGCGCCCGTCATTCTGTACGAAAGAGGATTGCTCGCGGTGGCTATGTTCGCCGGTGCTGTCATGCCAGCGTGCGGTGAAGGTCACAAAGGCGTGTTCCGGCTGGCCGCCAAACACCTCGCAGCTTTCCACTTCAAGGCCGAGCCAGGTGCTCTGTGCGCTCCAGGCGCCGATGGCATTGCGGTCCAGGTCCGGCTGTTGGGCGGGCAGGGTGGTGGCGACCAGATAGTCCACCAGGCCCAGCACGTAGGCGCTGTAGCGCGAGCGCATCAGCGCGCTGGCGCAAGGTGCCGGGTGCCCGGCGTGATAATGGCCGCAGCAGGCATCCAGCAGGTTGCCACTGCCGCAGGGGCAAATGGGTGTGCTCATCGGGTTACCACCAGTACTTTCCGAAGTTTTCCGGGTTGGCCCAAAAGCGGGCGTTGAGCCAGTCCGGTACTTGTTTATAGTCAAGCAGATCATAGGTAAACAGCGTCAGAACCTGCTCATCACGCTGGAAACGCTCACCAGCCTGCAGGGCCAGGGAGAAGAAGTCGGTGTCCTTCCAGTCACAGGCGCCCAGGTCCACCAGTACCGCAATGCGGCTGGCATTGAGGTTGCGGATGCCGCCCAGCAGCGTCAGGCCTTGTGGTTTTGACAGGTGCTCCAGGCAGTCCACCACCAGCGCCAGGTCAAACCGCTGTGCGGCAAGCTCCGCCGGCAAGGCTCCCGGTGCCGCGACAGACACCTGGGTATCCGGGTGCGCCTTTTTAAAAGCCTCCAGCGCCGGGAACTGGCTGGCGCCCAACAGCAACAGGCGTTTTGGCGGGTGCAGATCAAGCAAGGCGGCCAAGGCTTGCTGGGGTGTACGAGCAGAAATACCAGCGGTCATCAGAGATCCTCACATCAGGACCGTAGAGACTAGCGCGGCTGAGCGTGCGGGCCTAGAGCGGGCGGCAGCGAAAAGTCCGACAGTAGCAACGAACCTCAATGAATACAGGGGGGCGGCGCAGTGGCGAAGATGAAAAGAGCCGTCTTTACTCCACCCATCGGCCCCCGCCGATCCCCTCAGGAGAAATCAGATGAGCATCATGCGGACAGCTCTACCCTTGGTTCTGCTAACCGGAGTATTGACAGGTTGCGCAGGTTTGCAAAAAACCGACTGGCCCACCTGCGCCGCCGTTGGCGGTGTGACCGGCGCGGCGATCGGTGCCACTGAAAGCTCGGCCTATGCAGGCTATGGTGCGTTGCTGATCGGTGGCATGGCCGGCGCCTATTGCTGGGTGCACGGCGATGGGGACGAAGACGGCGATGGCGTGCCAGACAGCCGCGACAAGTGCCCGGGCACGCCAAAAGGCGTGCAGGTAAATGCCGATGGGTGCCCGCCTGCGCCGCCAGCGGCCGTGGTTGAGGAGGTCGTGGTGGTCAAGGAAGAAACCATCGTGATTCGCGATGTGCACTTTGAATTCGACTCGGCCAGGCTGACTGCGGCGGATAAAACCAAGCTCGACATCATCGCCACCCGCCTGAAACAGGAAGCCCCAAGCGCTCAACTGCGTGTCACCGGCCATACCGACAGCGTGGGCAAAGACGCCTACAACCAACGGCTCTCGGATAAGCGCGCGCATTCGGTGACGGATTACCTGGTCGGCTCGGGTGTGCCTCGCAGCGCCTTCGTGGCGGTGACGGGTGCGGGTGAGAGCCAGCCGGTGGCTGACAATAAAACCGCTGAAGGCCGTGCCTTGAACCGCCGTACGGAAATCCAGATCAACCGCTGACGGCTCTTGCCCCTGTGGGTTCCACAGGGGCATTGCTGGCAACTTTCGCTGAAGTCTCCCCTTTATTAACTTTTTTTATCCTTCACTGGCAAAACGCCGGTAGAAGTCGTTACTGTGCGTCCAAAGAATAAGTTGAAATAGCTTTTGTAATAATTCCGGGGAGCTTCATATGCGTAAGGTTTTACTGTTGGCCGTGTTGGTCAGCCCCGTTGCCCTGGCGCAAAGCGTCAGTGTTGAAACCAACTCGTTGATGCGCCTGCCCAGCAGCACCAGCGTGTTGCAACTGGAGCGCCTGGACGTGGCGGACTACGGCACCTTGCTGGTTCCTTCCACCATCAGCCAAGTCACGGTGGATGAACTGCACCTGGGGCGTGACGCCCGTATCGCCATCGTGCCCGGCGGCACCGCGTTGCAATTGCAGGTGCGCCATGCGCAGTTGGATCACGGCAGCCAGATCACCTCGCGCGGTGCTCCCGGTACCCATGAAAAGCCGGCCAAGGCTGGGCGTGATTTGATCTTGCGCATGAATTCGCTGAACGCTGAAGAACTCTCGGTAGACGCCCGTGGTGGCGCCGGTGCCCAGGGTTATGCCGGGCTGGACGGTGCCAACGGTGAAGACCCAGGTTGCACCTGGGGTTCGGCGGGCCGGGGCTTCAATGGTGATAACGGCGGGGATGGCCTTCCGGGAGCAGCGGGTGCACAGGTGCGGGTCGAATTGCCGCAGAGTTTTCCGGCTGAGCAGATCAAGGTCTGGGTTGACGGTGGCGCCGGTGGTTTAGCGGGCACGGCGGGTAAACCCGGCAAAGGCGGGCAATCCAAAGGCTGTGTGGTGTACCGCGCTGATGGCGGCGAGAAGGGCCGCCCAGGGTTGGAAGGGCAGCCTGGGCCGACGGGGCCTGCTGGCGCTCTGACTATTCAGCGGCTGTGAGTCGTTTGGGCTGACGTCTTCGCGGGCAAGCCCGCTCCCACATTCGACCGCATTCTCATGTTGGAACTCGGTCAACTGTGGGAGCGGGCTTGCCCGCGAAGAAGCCCTAAAGCACACCCTTAGAACATTGGCCGAGCCGAAGCAATCGCTACCACCACCAGCCCCACGATCAAGTTAATCCCCACCAACCGGCGAATCTGACCCAGTACCGCCGCACCTGCGGGCCAATCTTCAGCCGCCACTGCCGTGCGCAATTCCGGAAGCTTCAACGCCTGGATACGTATAAACAGCGCCGTCATCACCAGATACAACCCCATCATCACCTGCACATAGCGCGGTGCCGTCTCAAACCCGCTGAAGCGCAACTGCAACAGGCCTACGCCGCTGATCGGCAAAACCGCCACCGCGACCCACACCCACACGAAAAAACGTTGAAACACATTCGTCCATAATTTGAGCCGGGCAGGGCCCTCAAGCGCCGCCACAGCGGCGGGGCGCAGGATCATCCAGGCGAAAAACATGCCGCCGACCCAGATCAGGGCAGCCAGTACATGCAGGGTATAAACGAGGCTAAACACAGTCATTGAGGTACTCCGTTCTGCGCGGGATTAATTAGCGGGGTATGATAGCGGCCGATCCGAACCACTGAAAATTTATCCAGCGTTTTTTGCGCCCGACTATCCATGATCAGCACTGAACTCAAAACTACGATCCAGGGCGCCTACACGCGTTTTCTCGAAGCCAAGCGCTTGAAGCCGCGCTACGGCCAGCGCCTGATGATCGCCGAAGTGGCCAAGGTCCTCGGGGATATCGACACCGACGACGAAGGCCGGCGCAGTGGCGACCCGGCGATCGTGGCCGTCGAGGCCGGCACCGGTACCGGCAAGACCGTGGCCTACAGCCTGGCTGCGATTCCTACCGCCAAGGCTGCCGGCAAACGCTTGGTGATTGCCACCGCGACCGTCGCCCTGCAAGAGCAGATCGTCTACAAAGACCTGCCTGACCTGATGCGCAACAGCGGCCTGAACTTCACCTTCGCCCTGGCCAAGGGCCGTGGCCGCTACATGTGCCTGTCCAAGCTCGACGTGCTGTTGCAGGAAGGCCACGCGCAAACCGCCACGGCGTCGCTGTTTGAAGAAGAAGGCTTCAAGATCGAAGTGGATGAAGTCAGCCAGAAGCTGTTCACCAGCATGATCGAGAAGCTGGCCGGTAATAAATGGGACGGCGACCGCGACAGCTGGCCCACCGCGCTGGAAGACGCCGACTGGGCACGCCTGACCACCGACCACAGCCAGTGCACCAACCGCCATTGCCCCAACTTCGGCCAGTGCGCTTTCTACAAAGCGCGCGAAGGCATGGGCAAGGTCGATGTCATCGTCACTAACCACGACATGGTCCTGGCCGACCTGGCCCTGGGCGGTGGCGCCGTGCTGCCTGACCCGCGCGACACCCTCTATGTGTTCGACGAAGGTCATCACCTGCCCGACAAGGCCATCGGCCACTTCGCCCACTACACGCGGCTGCGCTCCACCGCCGACTGGCTTGAAACCACTGCGAAGAACCTCACCAAGTTGCTGGCCCAGCACCCGCTGCCCGGCGACCTGGGCAAGCTGATCGAACAAGTGCCGGAGCTGGCGAGGGAGATCAAGACCCAACAGCAATTCATGTTCAGCGCCTGCGAACAGGTGGCTGACTTCAAGCCCGGTGAAGACGTCGAGGGCCGTGAGCGACCCCGTCATCGTTTCGTCGGTGGGTTGATCCCCGAACACATGCGTGAAATGGGCATCGAGTTAAAGAAGGGCTTCTCGCGCCTGACCGACCTGTTCACCCGCCTTACTGACCTGCTCAAGGAAGGCATGGACGGCGAGGTCAACATTGGCATCGCCAGCAACCAGGCCGAAGAATGGTACCCGCTGTTCGGCAGTCTGCTTTCCCGTTCCCAAGGCAACTGGGAGTTGTGGACCGCCTTCACCGTCGAAGACCCGGAAGACAACCCGCCCATGGCCCGCTGGCTGACCCTGTCCGAAAGCGGGGCACTGTTTGATATCGAGGTCAACGCCAGCCCGATCCTGGCGGCCGAAATGCTGCGGCGCAACCTCTGGAACGTGGCCTACGGCTGCCTGGTGACCTCGGCCACGCTGACCGCACTGGGTACTTTTGATCGCTTCCGCATGCGTGCCGGCCTGCCAAAAAAAGCGGTTACGGCGGTAGTGCCAAGCCCGTTCCATCACGCCGACGCGGGTGTGTTGCGGGTGCCGGACCTCAAGGCCGACCCGCGGGATGCACCCGCCCACACGGCCGCGATCATCCGCGACCTGCCGGAGCTGGTAGAAGGCTCGCGGGGCACCCTGGTGCTGTTCTCGTCGCGCAAGCAGATGCAGGACGTGTTCGACGGCCTCGACCGTGACTGGCGCAAGCAAGTGTTTATCCAGGGCAACCTGTCCAAGCAGGAAACCCTGAACAAGCACAAGGCGCGGGTCGACGGTGGAGACTCCAGCGTGCTGTTCGGCCTGGCGAGTTTCGCCGAGGGTGTGGACTTGCCCGGTGCCTACTGCGAACACGTGGTGATCGCCAAGATCCCGTTCTCGGTGCCGGATGATCCGGTCGAGGCGGCGCTGGCCGAATGGATCGAAGCACGGGGTGGTAATCCGTTCATGGAAATCTCGGTGCCGGATGCTTCCTTGAAGCTGGTCCAGGCCTGCGGTCGTTTGCTGCGTACCGAAGAAGACCGGGGCACCATCACCTTGCTCGACCGCCGTTTGGTCACCCAACGCTATGGCAAGGCTATCCTTAATGCCTTGCCGCCGTTCAGGCGCGAAATTTCTTGAGCCACCGTGGGCGGATTCGCCCACTTCGTGGTCTATCTCAATTATGTCATCAGGCCATTCACCGGTCGCCTGGGAGAACCTTGCTCGTATGATTCGCACGCTGCCCGCTCTTTTTGCCCTGCTGTTTACAGCGCCCTTGATGGCTGCGCCTGCGGGGCAACAAACGCTGTTCAATTTCGTCCGGCCTGCCGATGTGGTCAAGGTGGCGACCCAGGACGCCAGCCTGCCGCAATACAACGCCGAACAGACCGCCGAAGGCGAAGTGCTGCGCCGCATCACCTTCAACCCGGCGGTCGAACCGAGCCTGGTGCTCAGCCCGCAAAGCGGCGCCTGGGACTGGTCGCAATCGAGCGCCATGAGCTTGCGTATCCAGAGTGCGATGGACTGGGCGTTGACCCTCTATGTCAAGGTGCAGAGCAGCGATGGCCGCACCCTGGTCAGTCGCATTGACTTGCCAGCCGGTCCGGCCCAGACCTTGCTGATCCCGCTGCAAGCCAATTCGCCGTTGAGCCAGGGCATGAAGGCTGGCCCGCCGATGCCGATCACCGTGGACGGCCAGCGCGTATTGCTGGCCAGCAGCGTGGGTGAAATTGACCGCAGCCAGGTGGTTTCGGTGACCTTGTCAATGCTCAAGCCTAACGCCGCCCAGAGCATCTTGCTGGAGCGCTTTGGCGTGCAGGACAGCGAGCCGGTGTTGAAGGCGGCCTACAGCGAGTTGGTGGATGCCTATGGTCAATCCACCCGGGCGCGCTGGCCGGAAAAAGTCAGCGGCGACGGGCAACTCAAAGCCGCCGCGGCCAAGGAGCAACAGCAACTTCAGGGCTGGCTGGCCACGCGGGATAAGTCCGCCCTGGACCAGTACGGCGGCTGGAACAAAGGCCCGGCGTTCGACGCCAGCGGGTTTTTCCGCACCGAAAAACGCGACGGCCGCTGGTACCTGGTGACGCCGGAGGGGCATCCGTTCTACTCCTTGGGCGTCAATACTGTGGCCCCGGACAACAGCCAGACTTATGTGGCCGGGCGTGAATGGATGTTCGCGGCGTTGCCTAAAGGTGGCGAACCCTTCGACAAGTACTACGGCAGCGGCGACAACCGTACCGGTAACGGTGCAGGCGAAGGGCGTAGCTTTGGTGCCGGTCGTTGGTATGACTTTTACGGCGCCAACTTGCAACGCACGTATGGCGGTGACGGTTTCGACCAAAAACGCTGGGTCACCCATACCCTCGACCGCCTGCAAGCCTGGGGTTTCAACACCGTAGGCAACTGGAGCGACGAGGATTTGACCACTGCCAATCGTGTGCCCTACACCTTGCCGCTGTCGATCGTCGGTGACTACGCCAGCATCAGCACCGGCACCGACTGGTGGGGTGGCATGCCCGACCCGTTCGACCCGCGTTTCGCCATGGCCACCGAACGCGCCGTGGCTATCGCCGCCCGCGATCACCGTAACGACCCGTGGTTGGTCGGTTTCTTTGCCGACAACGAACTGGCCTGGGCCGGTCCCGGCGATGATGCTAAATCCCGCTACGCCTTGGCCTACGGCACCTTGCGCATGACCACCGACGTACCGGCCAAGCGCGCCTTCCTCAAACAACTGCGTGACAAATACCGTAACGAAGGAGGCCTGTCGAAAGCCTGGGGCATCGAGTTGAAGGGCTGGGAATTGATGGAAGACCCGGGCTTCGAACCGCCGATTCCCAACCCTGAGCACCCGGAAATCGAAGCTGACTTCCAATACTTCCAGAAGACGTTTGCGGATGCCTACTTCAAGACCATCTCCGACTCGCTGAAATGGCACGCCCCCAACCAACTGCTGTTGGGTGGCCGTTATGCGGTCAGCACGCCGGAAGCCGTGGCCTCCTGCGCGCAGTATTGCGATGTGCTGAGCTTCAATATGTACACGCTTAAGCCGCAGGACGGCTATGACTTTGCCGCGTTGCGTGCGCTGGACAAACCGGTGCTGATCACCGAATTCAACTTCGGCTCGGCCGACCGTGGGCCGTTCTGGGGCGGCGTGACGCAGTTGGCCAAGGAAGAAGACCGTGGCGCGGCTTACGGCAACTTCTTGAAGCAGGCCATGGCCGAGCCGTCGATTGTCGGCGTGCATTGGTTCCAGTACCTGGACCAGCCGGTGACCGGTCGATTGCTCGACGGTGAAAATGGCCACTTTGGCCTGGTGGGTATCACCGACGTACCGTTCCAGGGTTTTGTTGAAAGCGTGCGCAAAAGTAACCTGGCGGCGGTCGATCAACTCGGCAAAGAGGCAGAAAAGGCCAAGGCGGCCGGCGCCGTGCGTGAAAGCGAAGGGGGCAGAGCCGGGCACGAAGGCAAAGGCCCGGTGCAGGGCGCCGGGCATGCCGGTGGGCACTCCGGAAATGGTCATTGATTGAGTGCTGACGGGTTCACAAAACCCACAAGGGCTGGAACAATGTCGGCCACTTTTTGCTGTGTTGTCCGAGGGTGTTCAGGTGCAGATCCAGGGTCATTACGAACTCCAGTTCGAAGCGGTACGTGAAGCCTTTGCCGCGTTGTTCGATGACCCGCAAGAGCGCGGGGCCGGGCTCTGCATCCAGATCGGCGGTGAAACCGTCGTCGACCTGTGGGCCGGTACCGCCGACAAGGACGGTAGCGAGGCCTGGCACAGCGATACGATCGTCAACTTGTTTTCCTGCACCAAGACCTTTACCGCCGTTACCGCCCTGCAACTGGTGGCTGAAGGCAAATTGCAACTGGATGCACCGGTCGCCAACTACTGGCCGGAATTTGCGGCGTCAGGCAAAGAAGCCATCACCCTGCGCCAGTTGCTCTGCCACCAGGCGGGGTTGCCGGCGATCCGCCAGATGCTGCCTACTGAAGCCCTGTACGATTGGCAACTGATGGTCGGCACACTGGCGGCCGAAGCACCGTGGTGGACGCCGGGCCAAGGCCATGGGTACGAGGCGATCACCTACGGCTGGTTGGTGGGTGAATTGCTGCGTCGCGCCGATGGGCGCGGGCCGGGAGAGTCCATCGTGGCGCGGGTTGCACGGCCATTGGGGCTGGACTTTCATGTGGGCTTGGCCGATGAAGAGTTTTATCGCGTTGCACATATAGCGCGCAGCAAAGGCAATATGGGCGATGAGGCCGCACAACGTTTACTGCAAGTAATGATGCGTGAACCTGAGGCCATGACTACACGTGCTTTTGCCAATCCTCCGTCTATTCTGACCAGCACTAATAAACCCGAATGGCGGCGTATGCAGCAGCCAGCGGCAAATGGTCACGGTAATGCACGTAGCCTGGCGGGTTTTTATAGTGGATTGTTGGACGGTAGTTTGCTGGAAGCCGACATGCTTGAACAATTGACCCGTGAACACAGTATCGGGCCGGATAAAACATTATTGACACAAACCCGTTTTGGCCTGGGCTGCATGTTGGACCAACCGCAGTTGCCCAACGCCACCTTCGGCCTTGGCCCGCGTGCTTTCGGGCATCCCGGCGCGGGTGGCTCGGTCGGGTTTGCCGATCCCGAGCATGATGTAGCGTTTGGTTTCGTGACTAATACATTGGGGCCTTATGTACTAATGGACCCGCGGGCACAGAAGTTGGTCGGAATATTGGCCGGTTGTCTGTAAACCCCTTGCTGTTTCACGTTTTTTTGTTACAAAGGCAACTATAAGAAGACGCTGAACGAAATGATGTAACTTTAATGTTCTGTAAGCGTCTGTTTAACGGGTCACCCAGACCCCCGTTTCTTTTCTCATTTTGTGGATATCTCATGTTATCGAACAAGTCCTTGGCACTGGCGCTGTGCCTCACTATTACCGGCTGCGCACAAACTCCACAAAATGATGCCGAGGGCGGGCATTGGTGGTCATTTGGATCTGATAAGGCCGCTACCAAGGACGCAGTGACCCAAACCGACGTCAAGCCGGATGCCAAGCCCGCTGCGGGCGCCAAGCCTGCAGCACCGGTAGCGGCCGCTGCTGCTGCGCAAGCCCCAGCGCCAACTGCAAAGGCTGACACCGGCTCCAGCTGGTGGCCGTTCTCGTTCAAAAGCGCCGACGAAAAGGCTGCCGATGCCAAGGCTGACCTGAAAGCCGACCTCAAGGCCGCGGAGCCAGCACCTGCCGCCGCCCCAGTCGTCGCCAAGACCGACACCAAATGGTGGTGGCCTTTCGAAAGCAAACCTAAGCCATTGGCCAAGGTCGACGTGACCAACGTACCAATGCCCGACCCGAAAATCACTCAGGCCTGGCTGGACGACTATGAGCCACGCCTGCGCGCCGCCATCAAGGACAGCAACCTGCAACTGGAGCGTCGTGACAATGTGCTGGTGGTGATTGCACCGGTAGACGGCTCCTACAACCCGAAACGCCCAGCGATGCTGCTGCCCGTCACCCTCGGCCCGTTCACTCGCGTTGCCAAGGCCGTTGAAGCCGATCCAAAGACCGCCGTACTGGTATTGGGCCACGTCGATGCCACCGGCACCGCCCCGGCCAGCCAGGCGCTGACCAAGGAACGTGCACAATCCATCGCCTCGATCTTCAGCCTCAGCGGCCTCAAGCAAGACCGCCTGATGCTGCGCGGCATGGGCGACATGATGCCACGTGCCGCCAACGACAGCACTCAGGGTCGCGCACTGAACCGTCGTATGGAAATCATGTTTACCCAGCGCACCACCATGCTGGCTTTGCTGAGCAAGTATCAGTCGGGCAAGACTCCACCGGTGGCTGAAATGGTTGCAGTACACAACGTTCCAGCCCCGGCCCCGGCTGCCAAAGCTCCGGCCAAGAAGGCTACAGCCGCCAAGAAAGCCGCTGCCAAGCCAGCCGCTAAAAAAGCACCGGCTAAGCCTGCTGCCAAAAAGCCTGCTCCAGCCAAAGCCAAGGCCGCTGCACCGGCAAACGACCAGGCGAAAAACTGATCTGTTGAACCAGAAGGATAAAGCCGCATGACCCAGGCACTGGCCGATATGCGCCGTGACTACACACGGGATGGTTTGAGCGAGGCCCAGGCCCCGAGCGAGCCGTTTGCGTTGTTCCACGAGTGGTTTGCTGACGCGGTGACAACCGAGCAGCCCCCGGTGGAAGCCAATGCCATGACCTTGGCCACGGTCGACCAGGACGGTCGCCCGCACTGCCGCATCCTGTTGCTCAAGGGCCTGGATGCGCAGGGCTTTACCTTCTTCACCAATTATCAGAGTGCCAAGGGCGAACAGCTCGCGGCTCGACCGTTTGCGGCCATGACCTTTTTCTGGCCGACCCTCGAACGCCAAGTGCGCATCGAGGGGAGGGTGGTCAAGGTCACGCCTGAGGAGTCGGACGCTTATTATCAGGTCCGCCCGCTGGGCAGCCGCCTGGGTGCCTGGGCGTCCCCGCAGAGCCAGGTCATCCGTGACCGCGAAGAACTGCAGGACCTGCTCAAGGCCACCGAACAACGCTTCAGCGATTCCCAACCCGATTGCCCCGAGCACTGGGGTGGCTATCGTTTGCTGCCGGAGCGCATCGAGTTCTGGCAAGGTCGCTCCAGCCGCTTGCATGACCGCTTGAACTATCGCTTGCAAGGGGCCGACTGGACCCGCGAACGCCTGGCGCCCTGAGCCGCACCTTTCGTCACCTCACCTGAATGTTGCCGATCACTCCGAAGTCTCTATCGCAGAGGCTTCGGGCGTGTGTTGCTGCGCGGCTTTTTTCAACCAGTGCGGCAAGTCGGACCGCCTGATTTTCAGCGCGCGAGCCTGTTCCAGCTGTCGCAGCATAAATGCGCGCTTGTGCAGATCATTGCCAGCCAGTGATAGCGCCAGGTCACGGTCGATCCATCGCCTGATACGCAGGTACAGCCAGCCGTGAAAATACAGGCCGGCAAGCGTTGTGACTACAATGATGAAGTAATCCATGGAGGTCCTGGCTAGGCGTGGAGTGCTACCGTTCGTCGAGTTTTCTGGTACGGGCTGTCTGTACTCAGGCTGAATGAAAGCAATTTTCTGCGGCGCTTGCCGTGACAGGCGTCAAGCTGCAGCGTTTAATGAACACCTGTCCTTTGGAGTTGATGCTATGCGTAAGTCCGTTTTACTGGTTGCCTGCTTTACCACCCTGTCGTTGCTGCTGGGTGGCTGCGCCTCGAGTCTGACCGGCGACTCGTACTCCCGCGACGAAGCGCGTCGTGTTCAGACCGTGCGCATGGGGACCATCGAATCCCTGCGCCCCGTGAAAATCGAAGGCACCAAGACCCCAATCGGCGGCGCTGCTGGCGCAGTCATCGGCGGCGTTGGCGGCAGCGCTATCGGCGGCGGTCGTGGCAGCATCGTGACTGCCGTGATCGGTGCCGTTGCTGGTGGGTTGCTGGGCTCGGCCACCGAAGAGGGCCTGACCCGCACCCAGGGTGTGGAAATCACCGTACGCGAAGACGACGGCAGCATGCGCGCCTATGTGCAGGCTGTGCAGGAGAATGAAATCTTCCGCATTGGCGACCGTGTACGCATCATGACCGTTGATGGTACTAGCCGCGTTACGCGTTAAGCGCTGGTTGTAGAACTACAAAACCCCAGCCGGGTGACCGGTTGGGGTTTTTTGGTTTTATGGGCGGTGGCCGGTTTGAACTGAAAAAAATGCAGGCAATAAAAAACCGCCTTAGTAGGGCGGTTTTTTATTGCAAACCCAATTATTCACTGGGCTGCGACTTCAAAGATGCATTGACCTGCATTCAAAGGCCCATGTGTTCCGGTAAGTGCGCTGGAGGAAAGGCCTGACTTTAGGAGGGCCGAGTCTGTCGACGTTTGCACGACGTACGTGGAACCTCGTAGTGAATACCCTGCGTGTCTACCACGTGTGGGTATTTCTGCGGGACAGCTTCGATGACCTGTAAGGTCTGAGAAGTGGAGCCGCCTCGGTTTAAGCCGAGGCGGCTTTTTGGTTTTCGGGGCTGTCAGTTCAAACCTGAGTGACGGCCTTCTTGCGACTCGCCATCGCTGTCACCGCATAACCAATACACGCCGCCAATATCGAACCGGTCAAAATCCCCATGCGGTCCTCACCCGCGTACTCACTGGCACCCGGCACGAATGCCAGCGAGCCCACAAACAAACTCATGGTGAAGCCGATGCCGCACAGGATCGCCACACCAAACACCTGACCCCAGTTTGCGCCGTTGGGCAGGGCAGCGATGCCGGTCTTGATGGCCAGCCAAGTGAGCCCGAACACACCAACGGTCTTGCCGATCAACAGGCCCGTGGCGATGCCCATAGGCACATGGTGAGTGAAGCTTTCCAGGCTGACACCCGTCAGCGAGACCCCGGCGTTGGCGAAGGCGAACAGCGGCAGGATAGCGTAGGCCACCCACGGGTGCAGGGCGCGCTCCAGCGTGAGCAATGGCGACGACTCGGCGTTCTTGGTGCGCATCGGGATGCAGAATGCCAACGTTACACCGGCGAGCGTCGCGTGCACGCCGCTCTTGAGTACACACACCCACAGGATCAGGCCAATAATCAGATACGGTCCGAGTTTGATAACACCCAAGCGGTTCATCGCAATCAAGGCGATCAAGCAGGCACCTGCACCTGCCAGGGCGGCACCGGACAGGTCGGCGGAATAGAAAATGGCGATCACGATGATCGCGCCCAGGTCGTCAATAATCGCCAGGGTCATCAGGAACAGCTTCAGCGACACCGGCACACGTTTGCCCAGCAGGGCCAGCACGCCGAGGGCGAAGGCAATGTCGGTGGCCATCGGGATCGCCCAACCCGAAAGGGCCTCGGGATAGTCCTTGTTGATCGCCCAGTAGATCAGCGCTGGCACCACCATGCCGCCGATGGCCGCTGCGCCGGGCAGCACCACTTGCGAGGGCTTGGACAGGTGGCCGTCGAGCAGCTCGCGCTTGACCTCAAGGCCGATCAGCAGGAAGAACAAGGCCATCAGGCCATCGTTGATCCAAAGCAAGGCGGGCTTGGCGATTTTCAATGCGCCAATCTGCGCCACTACCGGTACGTCGAGAAACGCGCTGTACAGGTGCGACAAAGGCGAATTATTGATGATCAGGGCCAGGGCGGCTGCCGCGATCAACATCAGACCGCTGGCGGCTTCCAGCTGGAAGAAACGGGTGAAAGTGCTACGCAGAGGCAAGGGACGCTCTCCAATCCAAGTTCAATAGGTGGGTACCCTAACCCGTACCGTTAGCTGTTAAAACAAAATTTATATTCTTATTCGTTATAAACGGCGGTTCGCGATGACGTTACGTCGAACCCTCGCAATTGTGTCCTCAATTGAGCCAGTACTGTACCTGTGTGGTGTGTAGGAAACCCCCTAAAATCAGGGCTTACACCTTCAGAGAAACTCTCCATGAGCGACCAACGTCCCTGGGCCCGCGAAGCCATTCGTATCATTGAAGCAGACTTCCAGCGCAGCGCCGACACGCACCTGATTCCCTTGCCATTGCCGGGGTTGCCGGGTATCGAGTTGTACTTCAAGGACGAGTCCAGCCACCCCACGGGCAGCCTCAAGCATCGGCTGGCTCGCTCGCTGTTCCTGTATGCGCTGTGCAACGGCTGGCTCAAGCCTGGCGCGCCGGTGATCGAAGCGTCCAGCGGGTCGACGGCGATTTCCGAAGCTTACTTCGCCCGTCTGCTCGGCTTGCCATTTATTGCGGTGATGCCGGCCACCACCTCCCAGGAAAAAATCGCGCAGATTGCTTTCTACGGCGGTAAAAGCCACCTGGTACAGGACCCGACGCAGATCTACGCGGAGTCCGAGCGCCTGGCACTGGAAAGCGGTGGTCATTTCATGGACCAGTTCACCTACGCCGAGCGCGCCACCGACTGGCGTGCGAACAACAACATCGCCGAGTCGATCTTCCAGCAGATGCGTTTTGAGCAGCATCCGGAACCGAGCTGGCTGATCTCCAGCCCCGGCACTGGCGGCACCACAGCAACTCTCGGCCGTTATGTGCGCTATCGCCAGCATTGCACCCGTGTGTTGTGTGCTGATGCCGAGCGCTCCGTGTTCTTTGATTTCTATCAGAGTGGCGACGCGAGTTTGCGCCTGGACTGTGGCTCGCGCATCGAAGGGATTGGTCGGCCTCGGGTCGAGGCATCCTTTTTGCCAAAGGTGATTGATGCGATGGTCAAGGTGCCGGATGCGCTCTCGCTGGCGGCCATGCATTACCTTGCTGCACGGCTTGGACGGCGGGTCGGCGGTTCCAGCGGGACCAACCTGATTGGCGCGCTGGTGGCGGCCCAGCAGATGAAAGCGGCGGGGGAGTCGGGCTCGATCGTGGCGATCTTGTGTGATGGGGGGGAGCGGTATGCCACCACCTATTACGATCAGGCGTGGCTGGCGGGGCAGGGCTATGAATTGGGCGGGCTGATTGCGGCCGTTGCGGCCAGTGTGGAGCGGGGTCAGCCGTTACCGGACAGCATCCTGCGCGCAAATATCTAAGTCGCAGCGGCAAGTTGTAAGCTCCAAGCTACAAGAAAAAGCAGGTCACCTATCCGCTTTTAGCTTGCAGCTTGAGGCTTACAACTCGAAGCTTCAGCCCTGGCTGCCCAACATATCCCGCGCCAACGCCTCGGCAATCCGAATCCCATCCACACCCGCCGACAGAATCCCCCCGGCATAACCGGCGCCTTCACCGGCCGGGAACAGGCCTTTTACGTTCAAGCTCTGCATCGATTCGTTACGGGTTATCCGCAGCGGCGACGAGGTGCGCGTCTCGATACCGGTCAACACCGCGTCGTGCAGCGAATAGCCCTTGATCTGTTTCTCGAACGCTGGCAACGCTTCGCGGATCGCCTCGATGGCGAAGTCCGGCAACGCCAGGGCCAGGTCACCGAGAGCAACGCCAGGCTTGTAGGAGGGTTGCACACTGCCGATAGCGGTAGACGGCTTGCCGGCGATGAAATCGCCCACCAATTGCGCCGGGGCCTCGTAGTTGCTGCCGCCGAGAATGTAGGCGTGGGATTCCAGCCGTTCCTGCAACTCGATACCCGCCAGCGGGCCACCTGGGTAATCCACTTCAGGCGTGATGCCGACCACGATGCCGGAGTTGGCATTACGCTCGTTACGCGAGTACTGGCTCATGCCGTTGGTGACGACGCGGCCTGGCTCGGAGGTCGCAGCAACCACGGTACCGCCTGGGCACATGCAGAAGCTGTAGACCGAGCGGCCGTTCTTGGCGTGGTACACCAGCTTGTAGTCGGCGGCGCCGAGTTTTGGGTGCCCGGCGTATTTGCCCAGGCGCGCAGCGTCGATCAGCGACTGCGGGTGTTCAATACGGAAGCCCACCGAGAACGGCTTGGCTTCCATGTAAACCCCACGGCCGTGGAGCATGCGGAAGGTATCGCGTGCGCTGTGGCCGAGGGCCAGGATCACATGCCTGGATGGGATCTGCTCGCCGCCATCGACGACCACGCCGTTCAACTGACCGTCTTCGATCAGCACGTCGGTAACCCGCTGCTCGAAGCGCACTTCACCGCCCAGGGCGATGATCTGTTCGCGCATGTTCTCCACCACGCCGGTCAGGCGGAACGTACCGATATGCGGCTTGCTGACGTAGAGAATTTCTTCCGGCGCACCGGCCTTGACGAACTCGTGCAGGACTTTGCGGCCGTGGAATTTCGAGTCCTTGATCTGGCTGTATAGCTTGCCATCGGAAAAGGTCCCGGCGCCGCCTTCACCGAATTGCACGTTGGATTCGGGGTTGAGCACATTTTTGCGCCACAGGCCCCAGGTGTCCTTGGTGCGCTGGCGCACTTCCTTGCCGCGTTCGAGGATGATCGGCTTGAAGCCCATCTGCGCCAGCAACAGCCCGGCGAAAATGCCGCACGGGCCAAAGCCGACGACGATTGGACGTTCTGTCAGGCCTTCCGGCGCCTGGCCGACCACTGTGTAGCTGACATCCGGCGCCGGGTTGACGTTGCGGTCATCGGCGAACTTGAGCAACAGCGCCGCTTCGCCCTTCACGTTCAAGTCGATGGTGTAGATGAAACACAGCTCCGACGATTTCTTCCGGGCGTCGTAGCTGCGCTTGAACAGGGTGAAATCGAGCAGGTCATCACTGGCGATGCCCAGGCGCTGCACGATGGCGGGCCGCAGGTCTTCTTCGGGATGGTCGATAGGCAGCTTGAGTTCGGTGATTCGTAACATGACAGGATCCGGTAGGCGGCGGGCTGATTGGCCGGCTGTTTTGCAAACCGGCGATTATAAGCCCCAATGGCCGATTCCCGTCATGTTAAAACAACGCAGTGCCGAGTCAGTCGTCGCGCGAGCCGCCAAACGAGGCGCAACCGCGCTGTACCTGACCGTTGACGCGCAACTCGGCGGTCATGTGTTGCAGGCTGCCGCTCACGCTGTCGATGCAACGTTGCGGGGCCACCCACAGTTCGACGTGCTGGTTGTTGGCTTCAGTCATCAGGTTGAAGCGGCCGTCACCGATCTGCTCTTCCACATAAGGCACTGCCAGTGGCGGCTGGCCTTCGCGTTCCAGCACCATGCCCTTGGCCGTCACGTTCATTGCCCAGGCCGGCTTGTGGCCGTTGGCGCGCAGGATCATGCGCTTGAAGTCCGGATCGTCGCAGGCCGAGGTCGAACGTTCGACACGATACAGCTGTTGCAGGTCCACGCTGCCTTGGGTGCCGCTGGCAACCCCCGAGAACTTGCCGCGCAGGTCGGCAAACAACGCGCCTTGCTGGCCGGCCAGGGAGGCCGCTTCCTGCAGGATGCTGGTGCCGCCGGTGTCGTTGACCACGTAGTTGCGTTTGTCGTTGCAGGGCTGGAACAGCAGTTTGTCGCCGACCGCCGTGAGTTCGCCCTGCATACGGGTCAGCCCGGCGAGAGACGGCTTGGCCGGTTCGCTGTCGAACATCTGGCAGGCGGCGAACAGGGGAAGCAAGGCAAGTAGAGTTAGGGTATGGGCGGCGCGCATTATCGGTCTCCAGACAAGTGCCGCCACGTTACGCACGCCGGCGTTGCACCACAACCCCGGCTGCCAGATTCAGTCAAATCTGACAGGTATCCGATTCAACCCACCATAAAGGTCTGACCTGTCTGTAAACCTTCAACACTTTTTGCGTAGGCCAGCGCCACGTCGGCGGCTGGAGCTGGTTTGTAGCCGCGCAAATATGGCGCGTAACTGTCCATGGCTTCCAGCAGGACCGTCGGGCTCACGGCGTTGATGCGCAGGCCGCGCGGCAATTCAATTGCCGTCGCTTTGACAAAGGCGTCAATGGCGCCGTTGACCAGCGCAGCCGAGGCGCCGGTGCGGATGGGGTCGCGATTCAGAATGCCACTGGTGAAGGTAAACGAGGCGCCATCGTTGGCGTATTCACGACCGATCAACAGCAGGTTGACCTGGCCCATCAGCTTGTCACGCAGGCCCAGCTCGAAATCGCTTTCGCTCATGTCGCCCAGCGCGACGAAGTTCACGCTGCCGGCTGCGCAGACCAGGGCATCGAATGTGCCGGTCTGCTCGAACAGAGCGGATAAACGCACTAATGGGCAACCTTTTGCAGCCGGTGCGGCACTGCTGCCCCAGGCTCAGGCATTGGTGGTGCAGGTGGATCGCGCCCGTCAGGCGTTGGCCCGGCTAAAGGACGATCTGGCCGGGCCGGTGCGTATGACGGTTCCGGTCTCCTTGGGCGAAACCTTCTTTGATGGCTTGTTGCTGGAGTTTTCCAAACAGTACCCGCAGGTGCAGATCGAGCTGGAGCTCAACAACAGTTACCGGGACCTGGCGCGGGATGGCTTTGACTTGGGGGTACGCTCAGGCGCGATTGAAAACGAGCGCCTGGTGGTCAAGCCTCTGCTGGCCTGGCATGAAATGACCTGCGCCAGCCCGGCGTACCTTGAGAGGCATGGCGAGCCGGAGACACCGGCCGACTTGGCCGCCCACACCTGCCTGCTCAACAGCCACTACAGCGGCCGTGAAGAGTGGTTGTACCACCAGCAGCACGAACTGCTGCGGGTGCGGGTGAGCGGTACCTTTGCCTCCAATCACTACAACTTGTTGAAAAAGGCTGCGTTAGTGGGCGCTGGTATCGCACGCTTGCCGTCCTACGTTCTGCCCGCAGAATTGGCTGACGGCCGCTTGCGCTGGCTCCTGCGTGACTATCAGACGCGAAGCATGCCGATGTACCTCGTGCATCCCTTTCAGGGCGGCCTGCCGCGTCGCACCCAGGTGCTGGCTGACTACTTGGTGGACGGGTTCAAGCGCAGCGGGGAGGCCCTCGACCGACTCTAAGCGTAGCGACGCGCGATCAAGTGATCGATGGACAGGCGCCCCGGTCCTTTGGCTACAAGTATCAACAGCAGCGCAATCCAGGTGCCATGAGTCGGGTAGGCGTCCGGGTAGACGAACAGCTGAATCACCAGGGTCATGCCGATCAGGGCCAAGGCCGAGAAGCGCGTAGCGAAGCCTACCAGGATCAACACCGGGAAGAAGTGCTCGGCAAACGCCGCCATATGCGCCGCCACCTCCGGTGATAGCAGCGGCACGTGGTATTCGCTGCGAAACAACGGCAATGTCGAGGCGGCCAGTTTCGGTTCGCCCAGTTGGAAGGTGCCGCTGACCAAATCAATAACGAATCCTTCGACCTTGGTTTGCCCGGATTTCCAGAACACGGCGGCAATCGAAAAACGCGCGACAAAGGCAATCAGGCTGTAAGGGATTTGTTCGAAAAGCGCGATGGCCCGATTGATCAGGCCTGATGGACGAGTGCTCATGGCGATACCTTTTGTTCTAGATGCAAATGAGTAATGGCGTTGTGGCTGATCAGCAGCGTCAGGCATTGGTGCAGGTCGAACTCGGCCGCGGCGTCAAGCGCATGCTCCACGGCTTTTTCCAAGGCATTGCCATGGGCCAGGCTGTTGATAAACGCCACTGAGCCACTGTCGGTAGCAAATACCCTGACCTCCAGCCCCTGACGTACTACCAGCGCACTCTGGGCGTGCCAGGGATTGAGGGTGGCCAGGCCGCCTTCGGTCTGGTGCGCGGCCCATACCGCCACCACCGCGTAGGCAGAATTCAAGGTGGCAAGGGATGGATGCAGTTGCAGGCGCAATTTCCCCAGGTCTGTTTGGCTTTGCAGTGCTTCAAGAACAGTCGGTTGGTCGAGTGGCTGGGTGTCCGCCGCGTGATAGGCGCGCACACGCAGTCGTTCCAAGCGCGCCATATCGGCCAGGTAGGGCACGCTGGCGGCTGGCTCAAAGTCCTGGATAAATGCGGCGAGCGCACTGCCGTACTTGCTGATCAGCGGGCTGGTGGGTGGGCAAGCCCGGATAAACAGGCCGGCCATCGCACGGAAGAAGTCCTCGCCCACCAATTGCAATGTCACGGGGTAGGCCGTTGCGAGTGCGTTGATCAACGAACTGTGCACATTGTTGCGATACACCGCAAAACGGCTGGCCGGGTCGGCACCGTTGCTGCTGAACAGGCCATTGGGGCATGCCTGGTCCGGCGCCAGCAGCGCTGCGGCAAACTCCTCATGAAGGCTCATGGGCTCACCTGCGACAGATGCAGTTCGGCCTGTTGAGCCTCAGCCAGCAATACGCTGAACGCCGGCACTTGGTTGTCCCGTTCGATCAGCGTGGCTATCGGGCCTACGTGCGCCAATACTTTTTCGTAGAGCTGCCACACGGCGTTGTCGATAGGTGCGCCGTGATCGTCGATCAACAAGCGATCACCGAGGCTGTCAGTGTCTTCGGCAAAACCGGCCAGATGAATCTCGCCCACCGCATGCATCGGCAGGCCGTCGATGTAGGCAACCTGATCGCGTTGATGGTTGATGCACGACACATAGACGTTATTCACGTCCAGCAGCAAACCGCAGCCAGTACGGCGGATGATCTCACTGATGAAGTCGGTCTCATCCAGGGTTGAGCGCTGGAATTGCAGGTAAGTCGACGGGTTCTCCAGCAGCATTGGCCGCTTGAGGGTATTTTGCACGTGGTCAATGTGTTCGCACACCCGTTGCAGGGTCGCGCTGTCATAGGCCAGGGGCAGCAAGTCATTGAGAAACACCGGGCCGTGGCTTGACCAGGCCAGGTGTTCAGAAAAAGAGTGGGGTTGATAGCGTTCGATCAGCGTTGCCAACCGCGCCAGGTGCTCACGGTCCGGCGGGCCTTCTCCGCCGATGGACAGGCCTACGCCGTGCAATGACAGCGGGTACTGTTCGCGGATCAACCCCAGGTAGTGATGAAACGGGCCGCCGTCCACCATGTAGTTTTCGGCGTGCACTTCAAAAAAACCGATGTCGGGTGAGGTCTCCAGCACTGCAGTGAAGTGCTCATGCTTGAGCCCCAGCCCGACCCGGCGTGGGAGGCCGGGCGCCTGAGCCTGGGAGACGGCTTGCAGGGATGAAAGAGTCATCATCAGTACTCAGGTTTTATGAGGTTCAGGACTTGGCGGTGAAGGCCGCTTCCTGGCCGAAACCGGTCGGCGAGGTGGAGCTTGGGGTTTTGAGGCAGGTGCCGGCTGGAACCAGTTTCCAGGCGTTGGCCTGGTCCTTGGTTTTCGAGGTGCCGGCGCAGGAAGTGCCAGCGCCTGCGGCGCAATCGTTCTTGCCGGCTTCGGCGACACCGAAGCACTTTTGCATGTCGTCGGCGGCGTGGGCGGTGGTGGTCAGGGCAGACAGGCTCAGCGCGGAACCGAGGGCCAGGACGAGGGTGGCAGCGGACAGTTTGGTGGTCATGGTGTATCTCCAGTAGGGTGGGTTGGCGGGCTTGAATGCCTGCTTGTAGCACTAGAGAGAGGGCCGTGGGGTTCGTTACAAATCAGCCGAAAATAGTTTCAAACAACGTAATTCCAGGGATCACACAAAGCAAATGTGGGAGCGGCGATGCGACTTGCTCGCACTGCCGCTCCCACATTTTTGATCCGGTTCATCCAGCAACCGTTTTTTAACCGCCGAGGTAGGCCTCGCGCACCTTCGGATCGGTCAACAACTGCTCGCCCGTACCCTGCATCACCACCCGGCCGTTTTCCAGCACGTAGGCCCGGTCAGCAATCTTCAGGGCCTGGTTGGCGTTCTGCTCCACCAGGAACACCGTCACACCGTCCTTGCGCAGTTGTTCGATGATGTCGAAGATCTGCTGGATGATGATCGGCGCCAGGCCAAGCGAAGGTTCGTCCAGCAGCAACAGCTTGGGCTTGCTCATCAGCGCCCGGCCGATGGCGAGCATTTGCTGCTCGCCGCCGGACATGGTGCCGCCGCGCTGGCTGAAGCGTTCCTTGAGTCGTGGGAACAGGTGCAGCACCTTGTCCATCTGCTCCTGGTAGTCGCCCTTGTCGGTGAAGAACCCGCCCATTGCGAGGTTCTCTTCCACGGTCAGGCGGGCAAACACCCGACGGCCTTCCGGCACCACGGCAATGCTCTTGCGCATGATCTCGGAAGAGGCCTGGCCCACCAGTTCCTCACCCATGTAGCGGATGCTGCCGCTGTGAGCCTGGGGCGAACCGCACAGGGTCATCAGCAGCGTGGATTTACCGGCACCGTTGGCGCCGATCAGCGTAACGATCTCGCCTTGGCGCACTTCCACGTTGACGCTGTGCAGGGCCTGGATCTTGCCGTAGAAAGTGGAAACGTTTTCGAATTGCAGCATTTTACGCTTCCCCCAAATAGGCTTTGATCACTTCAGGATTGTCGCGGATCTGCTCCGGCGTGCCGTTGGCCAACGGCGTGCCCTGGTTGATCACCACGATGTGGTCGGAAATGCTCATGACCAGTTTCATGTCGTGTTCGATCAACAGCACGGTGGCGTTGTTTTCTTCACGCAACACGCTGATCAGCGCCTTGAGGTCTTCGGTTTCCTTGGGGTTCAGACCCGCGGCCGGTTCGTCGAGCATCAGGATCCGCGGGCGGGTCATCATGCAGCGGGCGATTTCCAGGCGACGTTGCTGGCCATAAGCCAAGGTGCCGGCAGGGCGGTTGGCAAACTCGGTGAGGTTGACCTTGTCCAGCCAGTACTCGGCGTATTCCATGGCCTCGCTCTCGCTTTTGCGGAACGCCGGGGTCTTGAACAAGCCTGCGAAGAAGTTGGTGTTCAGGTGACGGTGCTGGGCAATCAGCAGGTTTTCGACCGCCGTCATGTCCTTGAACAACCGCACGTTCTGGAAGGTCCGCACCACGCCCTTGCGGGCGATCTCGTGACCGGCCAAACCCTGGATCGGCTGACCATCCAGCAGGATGCTGCCACCACTCGGCTTGTAGAAACCGGTGAGGCAGTTGAACACCGTGGTCTTGCCGGCGCCGTTCGGGCCTATCAGCGCCACAACCTGTTTCTCTTTCACGGTCAGGGCCACGCCGTTGACCGCCAGCAAGCCGCCGAAGCGCATGCTCAGATTTTCGACTTTCAGGATCTCGCGGCTCATTTGCGCAGCTCCATGTGTGGACGTTGCATGGGCAGCAGGCCTTGAGGACGCCAGATCATCATCAGCACCATCATGGCGCCGAACATCAACATGCGGTATTCGCTGAACTCACGCATCATTTCCGGCAGCAGGATCATCACGATCGCCGCCAGGATCACGCCCAGTTGCGAGCCCATGCCACCCAGTACCACGATGGCGAGGATGATCGCCGACTCGATAAAGGTGAACGACTCCGGCGTCACCAGACCTTGGCGAGCGGCGAAGAAGCTGCCGGCGAAACCGGCGAATGTTGCCCCGAGGGTGAAGGCCGAAAGCTTGATGATTGTCGGGTTCATGCCCAGTGCACGGCAGGCAATTTCATCTTCGCGCAGTGCTTCCCACGCGCGGCCGATCGGCATGCGCAGCAGGCGGTTGATCACGAACAGTGCGGCCAGTGCCAGCAACAGCGCCACCAGGTACAGGAACACCACTTTGCTCACCGGGTTGTAGTCGATCCCGAAGTATTCGTGGAAGGTCTGCATGCCCTCGGCTGCGGTGCGGTCGAACGACAGCCCGAAGAAGGTGGGCTTGGGGATGCTGCTGATGCCGTTGGGGCCGCCGGTAATACCGGTGAGGTTACGCAGGAACAGACGGATGATTTCACCGAAGCCCAGGGTCACGATCGCCAGGTAGTCACCGCGCAAACGCAGCACCGGGAAGCCCAGCAGGAAGCCGAACGTCGCCGCCGCCATGCCCGCCAACGGCAGGCAGATCCAGAAGCCCCAACCCAGGTAGTGCGAGAGCAGCGCGTAGGTGTAGGCACCCACTGCGTAAAAGCCCACATAACCCAGGTCGAGCAGGCCGGCCAGGCCCACCACGATGTTCAGGCCAAGGCCCAGCAACACGTAGATCAGGATCAGGGTGGCGATGTCGACCGCGCCGCGCGAGCCAAAGAACGGCCAGATCAACGCGGCCACGATCAGGCCGATGATGATGTAGCGCTGGGTGCGTGGAAGGGTCAGGAATTGACTGACCTTAGGCGACACCAACGGACCACGGTTGCCCTTGAGCAAGGCGCTGACCTGCTGGGTGAACAGCACGCGCAGGAACATCAGTACCGAACACAGGGCGATGATGGTGAGGGTCACGGGACCGGTGCCATGCACTTCCAAGTTGATGCCGACAATGCTCAGCTTGAGGCCGAGTACCGGAAAGGCCACTGCCCATACCAGCAAAGCGCTGAAAAACGCCGATTTAAGATATTTGCTCATACTTTCTCAACCTCCGGACGGCCCAGGATGCCGGTCGGACGGAACAACAGGACCAGAACCAACAGGCTGAACGCTACGACGTCCTTGTACTGGTCGCCGAAGATATCGGCACCAAAGGCTTCGGCCACACCCAGCACCAGGCCACCGAGCATGGCGCCCGGAATGCTGCCGATGCCGCCCAATACCGCTGCGGTAAAGGCTTTGAGACCTACCAGGAAACCGGCGTTGGGGTTGATCACGCCGTACTGCATGCTCAGCAGCACGGCCGCGACGGCCGCCAATGCGGCGCCGATCACGAAGGTCAGGGCGATGATGTTGTTGGTGTTGATGCCCAACAGGTTGGCCATCTTGATGTCTTCGGCACAGGCCCGGCAGGCGCGCCCCAGACGGGAACGGGAGATGAACAGGGTCAGGCCCAGCATGGCCACCAGGGTGACGACGAAGACCAGGACCTGCATGTACGAAATCAGCACTTCTTGTGCGCCGCCTGGGCCGAAGGAGAAGCTCCCCGGGATCAGGTTGGGAATGGACTTGTCCTTGGAGTCCTGGGACAGCAATACGGTGTTCTGCAGGAAAATCGACATGCCGATAGCAGAAATCAGCGGGATCAAACGGTTGCTGCCACGCAAGGGACGGTAGGCAACGCGCTCGATACTGTAGCCATAGGCACTGGTCACGATGATCGACGCCAGGAACGCGGCGGTCATCAACAGCGGCAGGGAGTGGATACCCAGCATGGCCAGCCCGGCAAGGGCGATGAAGGCCACGTAGGAACCAATCATGTACACCTCGCCATGGGCGAAGTTAATCATTCCAATGATGCCGTAAACCATTGTGTAGCCAATGGCTATCAAGGCATAGGTGCTGCCAACGGTCATGCCGTTAACCAGCGTTTGGAAAAAATGATAGATCTCAGGCATTACAGCGCTCCTAAAAACCCGATACGCATTTCACTGGTGGAGTCATTTCCGGCCCGTGCCCTGTTCTGTGAGCAGGTTGCACAAAGCGTTTGCCAGCGAACCGCTGGTGACGGTTTTAAGATTTTCAGGTGAGCCAGCACCCGGATCGCGAGTGACAGGCCCATAAACCTCGTAAAACAAAGCCCACTGCTCTCACAGTGGGCTTGTTGGACCAGTAACGCCTGGCTTACTGAGGGGAAACTTCGGTTTTTGGTTTACCGAAGTGCCATTCGTAGACCACGAATTTGAAGTCCTTCAGGTCGCCCTTGGCGTCAAACGTCAGCTCGCCGGTAGGGGTCTTGAAAGTGCCTGCGTGGATGGCTGCAGCCACTTTGGCAGTGTCTTCAGACTTCGCGGCAGCGATACCGCCGGCGATGACTTCAACGGCCGAGTAGGCCGGGAACACGAACGGACCGGTTGGGTCCTGCTTGTTCTTGGCGAACTCTTCAACGATTGCCTTGTTGGCCGGATCGGTGTCGAAAGACTTCGGCAGGGTGACCAGCAGGCCTTCGGAAGCGCCCTGGGCGATTTGCGAGATGGAGTCGTTACCGACACCTTCAGGGCCCATGAACTTGGCGTTTACGCCTTTTTCCTTGGCTTGGCGCAGGATCAGGCCCAGCTCAGGGTGGTAACCGCCGTAGTAGACGAAGTCGACGTTGGCTTGCTTGAGCTTCTGGATGAGGGAACCGAAGTCTTTGTCGCCAGCGTTGATGCCTTCAAAGAGGGCAACCTTGACGCCTTTTTTCTCGAGAGTCTGTTTAACGGCGGTAGCGATGCCTTCACCGTATTGCTGTTTGTCGTGAATCACAGCAACGACTTTCGGCTTCACGTGGTCGGCAATGTAGTTGCCAGCCGCAGGCCCCTGAGCGCTGTCCAGGCCGATAGTGCGGAAGATCAGCTTGTAGCCACGGGCAGTGATTTCCGGGCTGGTAGCCGCCGGGGTAATCATGATCACGCCTTCGTCTTCATAGATGTCGGAAGCGGGCTGAGTGGAGCTGGAGCAGAGGTGGCCGACCACGAACTTGACGCCGTCGTTGACCACTTTGTTGGCTACGGCAACGGCTTGTTTAGGATCGCAAGCGTCGTCGTATTCCTTGGCTTCGAGCATTTTGCCATCGACGCCGCCTTTGGCGTTGATGTCGGCGATGGCTTGCTTGGCACCCATGAATTGCATGTCGCCGTATTGCGTCACTGGGCCGGTTTTAGGGCCCGCAATACCTATCTTGATGGTATCGGCTGCGAACGAATGGCCGGCAACCCCAGCCAGGACCATAGCGGCAAACAGTTTGGAAATCTGCTTAGTAGCCTTATTCATAGTGCTCCACTCTTACTGTTGTATTTTTTATAGTTCTAGCGGCCTTGTGAGCTGCAGAACCGGATCAGATATCTCGGATATCCCCCCGGCAGTGCCCTGGCAACTGTACCGGTACAGTGTAGAGCGCCGGTTGATCGCTTGAAAAGCTGGCTGCTGGGGGCAAAACCCGGGCGTGTCGCATAAATGAAAGAAAAAGACAGAATTGCGGCGGGGTGATGCCAGAGTTACGGGCAATCCTTGGCTTTCCTGACACTTTCAATCGGTAACTCATTTGCAACTGGGTTTTTCTACCTGATGCGTGACGTTATGATTGCGCCGATTTTTTCTTCAGGTGAAGTCCCATGACGCAAGAACCTAGCACCCTCTATGCCAAGCTGCTCGGCGAAACCGCCGAAATATCCTGGAAGGAGCTTGAACCGTTCTTTGCCAAGGGTGCCCTATTGTGGGTCGATGCCGGCCTGGATTTGATAGAGGCCGCCGAAGGCATGGCCGAAGATAACCGCGACAAAGTCGCTGCCTGGCTGGCTGCCGGGAGCCTTGGCGAAGTGTCTGCGACGCGGGCGCTGGACCTGGTGGAGCGTGATCCAGGCTTGTGGGCGGTGGTGGTTTCGCCTTGGATCCTGATCCAGGAAAGGGCAACGCCTAGAAGGTGAGCACTAAAACGGTGCGCGCTTTGCCCGTTTAAAAGTGTGTAGCGGGGTAACCGCTGGCGTCGTGATGGCATCTTGCCGTGAAGAAAGGTCACAGCGCAGGATGACGCGCACGTCATGGGAACAGTTTTCCAAAGGCCGAAACGGCTGCAGAATTGTTTCTCGGTGTGAACAAGTACCCGGCAGCGATGAGATCGCAGGGTAGAAAAGGGTGAAATCCGGTAGAGTTCGCCGCTTGTTATTTGGAGCTAGTCATGCTGTCAGCGCTGCCCCCTTCAGCGAAACCTTCGCACCAGTTGCTATACCTTATTTACGGTAAACAAGAGGTTTACCGGCGAGAGGCCAAGTTCAGCATTCTTACTGCCCTGGCGCAGCTCAAGCCTGGAGAGCCGCTGTGCATCCGGGTCATGACTGATCGGCCGCAGGACTTCACCGGCTGGCCGGTGGAGACCCTCGAGTTGGACGAGCAGACCCTGAGCCAATGGCAGGGCCACAACGGCTACCTCCATCGACGCAAGGCGTGTGCGATCGCCCAAGGGTTGACGTTGGCGGACAAAACCTTGTTCGTCGATACCGATACGCTGTTCCTGAAGTCGCCTCACCGTGTGTTCGAACTCATCGAGCCTGGCCAGTATGTGATGGACGAGTTTGAATACGACTGGAGCTACGTCTGCAAGCGCCCGGACTACCTCAAGCTGGGCAAGCACCTGCATGCCCATGGTGTGTCTGCCAGCAACAGCTTCAAGCTTTACAACAGTGGCCTGTGCGGTGTGTGTGACACCGATGCGCCGCTGCTCGAAGCCGCGATACGCTGGATCGACGAGTGGACCCAGGGATCCTTCGACATCCACACCATCGAGCAGGTCGCGATTTCCTTTGCGATGCGTGGCAAGACGGTGCGTGAGTCCAAGAAGTTGGTCCATCACTACTACGCCGAAAAGCGCTTCTTCCATGCCATGCAAGCGCACTTTTTCAGCCTTCATGGCGAGACCTTCGGGCCTGAACTGGTCGCGCGTTGCCTGGACGTGCCACAGGTCAAGCCCGTGCCATCAGCCTGGCAGCGGCTGCTGATTAAATGGAAGCTGCGCAATCAGCGTAAACATTTGAAAAGGGTCGGTCGCGACTTACTCTACGGCAGCGCGGCACCTGAGCACCCGTATTACGAGGTGTGCCGGCAGGGCTGGTGGGAGTCGGCTTCGCGTGAAATTCGCGGTTGGGATGAGGCTGAGCAGAAGAAGTTTTTCGGGACGCACGACACCGGTTGGCCGAAGCAACTGCCACGACCTGCCAAGGCTGCAGACGAACAAGCCATCGTCGATTACCTGCAACAACGAAGAGCCTAGTCAGGCAGCGACGGCGCCCAGCGGCGCCGTCGCAATGCCTCAGCCGGTCTTACCGGTGTGGTTATTCAGTGAAATAACCTTGGTCTTCCCGATCCGGTGACGATAAATCTCACGCAAGTACTTGATGGCCTTCTTCACGCAGTCCCGCGACAGGCGGATGTCATTGATCGACACGAACTTGTCTTTGTCGTTAATCAACTCGCGGTACTTCTTCTCATACATGGGCTTGATCGCGTACCAGTTGGTGTCGAGGATCTTCGCCGGGTTCTCGAACTCGTTGAGTAGCTCGTCGATACGGTCTTCGTCGAAGTCCTCGTGGATGATGAAGTCCAGGATCGAGTTGTCCAGGGTGTCATCGAAACGGTACGGGTTGCGCGCAAAGCAGCGTTTGATAAACGCCACGATCAGCGTCAGGAAGTCATCCGACAGGCACGGGCTTTTCGCGATCAGGGTGGTCAGCGACAAGTTGGCTGAGGCGCCGATCACCAAGGCGTAGCGCTTGAGGGTGGTGTTGGGGAACAGGCTGTTGAGGTGAGTCTTGAGCCGGTTCAGGTCCATGTAGGACAGCTTGTAGTCCTTGGGCAGGGACACGATCGAGACCACTGACGAGCAGTTCTTGAAGAAGTGCAGGTCATGCAGCGCCGCCGCGTCGTAGCCGGAGTTCTTGTACTGTTCCAGGGAGGCCTTGTAGCGTTTGGATTCGATCGGCAACAGGCTGATGCCTTCGATGGCCTGGGTGACCTTGTTGAAGTGCGGCAGGTCGATGGAGCGGAAGAACAGGTCGTCGATGTTCAGGCGCTGTGGCTCTTTCTCGAATACCTTGAATTTGTCATTCGACGGTGCCGGCGTTTCCGGAACCACGGACTCGGCGTAGGCAATCGCCACCGGGCCGGCCAGGCTCATGAACAGGTCGTTGGCATCCAGGCGAATGGTCTCGCCGATGTCGATGCCGGCGCGGCGGAAGTAGTTCTGGTCGTAGTCGGTGGTGACGGCCTGGGCCGTGAGGATGTTGAAGATCTGCTGGGAAATGTACTGGTTGGCGTGTTTTTCCATGGCATTGACGTCAATGTTCTGGATATTGCCGTCATCGCTCTCTTCGGCGTAGCGCATGATGTCGTTGGAGATCAGCATCATCGCGTTCCACGGCCGGATGCGGCCCTTCACACTGGCTTCGCTGCTGTCTTCGTTGTCGAAGTTGTAAGAGAAGTCCCATTCTTCCGACAGGTATTTGCACAGCAGTCGCCCGGCGTTGATGTGCAGCGCCTCGGACATTTCGCTGCGGTGGTCGGAGATATTGGGCAGCACGCAGATGCCGCTGGTGAAGATCGGCTCGAACACAAAGGCGTGGCCGCTTTTGCTGTCGTGCTCGTCGGCGGGCTTGGTGTCGAATGTCTTGTTCATGTACGAGTGTTGCTGGGCCAGACCGAATTCCGAGGCCATGCCCGAGCCGGTGCCACCGCCGGCGCTGAAGATCGAGAAGTACAGGCGCGACTGGTTGGCCTTGATGCCGCAGGAGTCGATCAGGTACGAGTGGATCATCTTCCAGTCGGGGCTGGAAAAACGCTGGGTGTCTTTATTGAGGATGATCTTGGCCAGGTACTGGCCGAGGATCGGCGCGTTACCGGCGCCACCGGCATGGACTTCCGAGAGGTCCATGATTTTCATCTTGCTGTAGTCGCGCAGGAAGCCGCTTTTTTCGCCCTTGCGCGAGAAGCGGATGCGCCCGGCGATGTCCTTGTCCAGGTCGCCGAGCATCACCAGTGGTTCCACCAGGAACACCGGTTTGCTCGCCTTGCCGCTGCCCAGGCGCAGGTTGTTGCGGATCCACTGGGCCGGGCTGTAGCCCTTGTCCTGCGACTTGTCTTCGTTGCTGAACTCGTTCAAATAGAACTTGCGCGCGTTGTACACCAACTCCGCCACGTCCAGCGCAATGTTCGAACCGCAGCGGCCCAGGCCGATCAGGCACACCGAGGGGAATTCCTGCTCATTGCGCGGATCGCTGTCGCCTTCCTGGTGGGGCGGGCGCGGGAACACCATGTCGCGCAGGCCATCGAGGTTGTCGAGGATGCGGTCGGTATTGGTTTCGGTGAAGTACAGGTATTGCTGGGTGGCCAGCGGCCGGGCGGTGCTCAATGACTTTGAACCTGAGGGCGTGTCCGCAGGAGCTGGGAGCAACACGTCGGATACCACGGTGGCAGAGTTATTTTTAGAGGTCATTTTGCGCCATGTGCCTGGACGGATGGCTGAAACAAATCAAAGGGCCATCACGGAATGGGTGTTCGCGACTTTGCAGTGCGTCCTTGTCTTGGGCGAAGGGGGATAACCCTGGTTTCTCCAGGGAAAACCTGGCCGGACTCTGATGAATCGGCCGTTTGTCGGCGTTCTTTAGGCAAATGATGGCGAAATGCCAAATATTGGGCGTCAGCGAATTGGCCTGACGATGGACTTTGAGCCGCCGCGGCTTGAGGACGTTTCTTTCGGCGAGCCGTTGTCTTTGGTGCCCACCACGCTGCGCGGGTAGATCGGGTTACGCATGTTGATGCTCTGGATCACACCAATGATGTCACTGGCCGCCACTGCTGGGCTCAGCAGGTAACCCTGGACGAAATCGCAGTCATGCTTGAGCAGCAGCTCGAATTGCGCCTGGGTTTCGACGCCTTCAGTGATTACCTGCAAGTGCAGGGTGTGGGCCATGCCGATAATTGCCTGAACGATCTCGATATCCGTGGTGGACTTGGGAATATCCTGGATAAACGAGCGGTCGATCTTCAAGGTATTGAGCGGCAGGCGCTTGAGGTAGGCGAGGGACGAGTAGCCGGTGCCAAAGTCGTCGATGGCCAGTGACACGCCCAGCGCGCGAATTTGCCGCAGCAGCGTCAGGGTGCTGCTGATATTGCCCATCAGCGCATTTTCGGTGACTTCCAGCTCCAGGCGGTTGGCGGCGACGCCGCTGAAGCGCAGCGCATCTTCGATTTCATCCGCCAGCTCGTCACGGGCCAGGTTCAGGGCCGAGCAGTTCACCGACATCGTCAGTTCGGTATAGCCTCTGTCAGAAAGCATTCTTAGGTCATGACAGGCTTGGCGCAACACCCAGTGGTCCAACTCGGCAATCAGCCCATTGTTTTCGGCGATGCCGATAAACCGATCTGGCGCCAGCAGGCCGTGCTTTGGATGTTGCCAGCGTACGAGGGCCTCCAGCCGCGTAACTTTGCCCAGTTTCATGTCAAAGATCGGTTGATAGAACAGCACCAGTTGGTCGTGGGTGCGCAAAGCGCCGCGCAGTTCCTCTTCCAATTGCAGCTCGAGAAAGGCGCGAGTTTTCAGGTTGGAACTGAAGAAGTTCAGGTTGTTGCGCCCAGTGTCCTTGGACTGATACAGCGCCAGGTCGGCAGTTTTCAGCAGCTCCTCGCAGGTGAGGCCGTCATCGGGGAACAGGCTGATGCCGATGCTGGTGGTCATTACCATGCGTCGACCGGCCAGCTCGATGGGTTCTTTCATCTGTTGCATGATGCGCTGGGCCAGGTGCCGGGCTTCGTCGCGGTGGTGGATGCTGATCAGGATGCAGAACTCATCGCCGCCGAACCGCGCAACCACGTCGGCATGGCTGCGCACCGAGCCCTTGATATGCGCGGCCAGCACGGTGAGCAACTGGTCACCTGCGTCATGCCCGAGGCTGTCGTTGATGCGTTTGAAGTGGTCGATATCAAGAAAAATCACCGCCATCATGCCGTGGGAGGCGGTTTTTTCGGCAAGCTTCTCTGCAAAGATCTGATTGAAACCCCGGCGATTGAGCAGGCTGGTCAGGGCGTCGTAATGGGCCACTTGTTGCAATGAAGCGCGCGCCTGATCCAGTTCGCTGAGCAACGCATTGACCCGGCGCAGGTCGCGTTCCTTATGCTGCAGTTTCTTGTCCGCCAGGGCAGCACTGATGCTGCTGCCAATCACCAGGAGGGTGATGACCGCCACCGACAAGCCCAGCTGGATAGGGTTGTTACCCGAAGGCAATGAGAGGTCAGCCCCGGTGGGAACTATTAATTGCATCGCGGCCATGCCGGTAAAATGCATGCTCAGGATTCCCGCGCCCAATACCAGGCTGGCGGCGTATTTGAGCAGTTGATGAAACATGCCGGTGCCGGTGCGCAGGTAGCTCGACAGCAACAACGCAGCCAGGCTTGCGCCCATGGCGATGGCCACCGAGGCTATGAACAACTCTGTCTCAAAATACAGCTGGGCCTGGGAACGCATGGCCGACATGCCGACGTAATGCATCAAGGCGATGCTGACGCCCATCCATAGGGAGGCCAGCCCATACTGGTGCATCCGCAGGTGAGGATGGCTGAGGGTCTGCATGGCGATCAACGAGGCGGTCAGCGCGATGAGCAAGGACGCGAACGTCATCAACAGATCGTAGTGAATCGCGATAGGCGCCTGGAAGGCCAGCATGCTGATGAAGTGGGTGGACCATATCCCGCCAGCCAGGCAACTGGCGCCGAGCCAGCGCCAATGGCGCTGCGCGGTCGGGTCCTCGACATGACCTACGCGTTCAGCCATGTCGAGCGTGCCGAAGCCTGCCGCGCAAGCGACGAGGTAGGCCAACAGCACCAAAAAGGGGTTATGACTGCAATTGAGTAATAAATGCCCGCTTTCTGGAAGCCCGGTGAAAAAATGCAGACCCAGCCATTCCATAGCATGCCCCGTCATAGCGTCACGTCACTGCCTACGGCGATGACCTAATTAGGTCGAGTATAGAGGCCTTACGGAATTTGCCATGGGTGATGGCACTTTGCTCTGAATTATTTTGGCATCCTGCTCATAGCGTTTGATGCTAAGCGCTGATGGGCAGCGCCAATTCGAAGGGCGCTTGCAACGGCGCCAAGCCAAACGCGGCGCGTGCGGCATCGCAATCGACGTTCTGCACGCCCTGGCTCCACGACGCGTCAAACTCGCGGCAGGGGCTTGAGCGTTGCTCATAGATCGAGCAACTCGTCCCTTTACCCACTTCACCTTCAAGGCTGCAGCAGCGGACGGGCTTCTTGTCGGTACCGATCATCGCCACGCGCGTTGGGTTGATTTGCACCACCAGGTCGTCGGGCACCGTGCCCCCCGATGAGGCGCACTCTCCCCAGAAGAAAGACACACGAAAGTATGAACAGCAGGCACCGCAACTCAGACACGGACTGGCTTCGGACATGGGCGTCATCAATAGGATAAGAAGAGGGGGGACTACGGGAAGGCTCGCCATTCTATCCGTGCCATGGCGGTTGGGAAGGGGGCGCGGACTTATATTTTCGTAGCCAAAGTCCCGCAGCACCGGGTGAAATCATGCCCTATCAGCTTTACGAATCATTACAGACAACCGCCGCCCGCCTGACTATGTTGCAGGTACCGGGCAGGATGCAGCGGGCATCGCAGCTCTCATAACAATAAAAGAGACGGACCCATGCAGAACTCGACCCAAGCGGCGAATGCCTGGCGCATTCTGTTCCTGCTGTTCCTGGCCAATCTGTTCAACTTTTTCGACCGCACCATTCCGGCGATCATCATTGAGCCAATCCGTATGGAATGGCACCTGAGCGACTTCCAGCTCGGCATCATCGGCACCGCCTTCACCCTCGTCTACGCCATCGCCGGCTTGCCCCTGGGGCGTATGGCCGACACCGGCTCGCGCAGCAAGCTGATGGGGTGGGGCCTGTTCGCCTGGAGCGGGCTGACGGCGGTCAACGGCCTGGTCGGCAGTTTTTGGACGTTTTTGCTGGTGCGCATGGGCATCGGCATCGGCGAAGCCAGCTATGCGCCAGCGGCCAACTCGCTGATTGGCGACCTGTTCCCGGCGCACCGCCGCGCGCGGGCCATGGGCATTTTCATGCTGGGCTTGCCATTGGGGCTATTGCTGGCGTTTTTCACCATCGGTTGGATGGTCAAGGCGTTTGACAGCTGGCGCGCACCGTTCTTTATCGCGGCAGTGCCGGGGCTGATCCTTGCGGTGTTCATGTTCTATATCAAGGAGCCCAAGCGCGGCGCGGCGGAAACCGTGCAGGTTTCCCAGGAACGCGTCGATCGCCCGGTTCGCCGCGTGCTGGCGGTGCCCACCTTCCTGTGGCTGGTGCTGGCCGGGCTGTGCTTTAACTTTGCCACCTACGCCTGTAACTCGTTCCTGGTGCCGATGTTGCAGCGTTACTTCCTGATGCCGCTGCAAGACGCCGCCGTGGCCACCGGGGTGATCGTCGGCCTGACCGGCCTGGTGGGCCTGACCCTCGGCGGCTGGATCGCCGACAAGATCCATCAACGCGTTGCCAATGGCCGGCTGTTGTTCGCCGCGTTCAGCCTGATCATCTCCACCGTGACCACCGCCTGGGCGTTGCACGCCGGGCGCATCGAGATTGGCGTATTTGTGGCGTTGTTCAGTGTGGGCTGGTTGTTTGCCTATAACTTCTACACCTGCGTGTACACGGCGATTCAGGACGTGGTGGAACCGCGCCTGCGGGCCACGGCGATGGCGCTGTTTTTTGCAGGGTTGTACTTGCTGGGTGGGGGGATGGGGCCGATCGTCGTGGGTGGGCTTTCCGATCATTTTGCCCATTCGGCGATGTATGCGGCGGGGGCGGAACAGATGACGGAGGCCTATAAGGCGGTGGGGTTGCATGACGCCATGTACCTGATACCGGTGGCGCTGTTCTTGACCATGTTGTTTTTGTTTCAGGCGTCGCGCTGTTTTGTGCGGGATGCCAAGCGGATGAAAGAGGGGTTGGTGGCGGTGGAGGTGCCGGCTGCTGTGGCTACGGTTTGAGACCGAGTTGATCCTTTCGCGAGCAAGCCCGCATTTGGAATGCGTTCCCCTGTGGGAGCGGCGGTGCGACGCTTCGACTTGCTCGCGAAGAGGCCACACAGGCAACAATATGCTCAAGCGAATAAAAAAGGCCCGCATTGCGCGGGCCTTCTTTTTAGCGGAGTAGGGCGGTAATCAACCCGCCACCAATACCCGAATCGCTTCCAGTCGCAGCGCCGCTTTATCCAGCATGGCCAAGCCTTGCTCGCGCTGATTGCGCAGGGCAACCAGCTCGCTGTCACGCACGGTCGGGTTGACCGCTTGCAACGCGGTCAGGCGCGCCAGCTCTTCGTCGGTGTCCGCCGCCAGGCGACGTTTGGCGTCGGCTACGCGCTCGGCGTGGCGCGGGGTGATCTTCTCTTCGCCGGCGTTGATCCGTGGCGTCAGATGGTCGCGCTGGGCCTGGATAAACTTGTTGGCGCTGGCCCGAGGCACGCTTTCCAACTGGTCGTTGAGGGTTTCGAACGACACGCGGCCCGACAGGTCGTTGCCATTGGCGTCCAGCAGACAGCGCAGTGCCGCCGGCGGCAGGTAGCGACCCAGTTGCAGCGCGCGCGGCGCTACCACTTCGCTGACGTAAAGCAGCTCCAGCAACACGGTGCCCGGCTTGAGGGCCTTGTTCTTGATCAGCGCCACGGCGGTGTTGCCCATGGAGCCGGACAGCACCAGGTCCATGCCGCCTTGCACCATCGGGTGTTCCCAGGTGATGAACTGCATGTCTTCGCGCGACAGTGCCTGGTTCCGGTCGTAGGTGATGGTCACACCTTCGTCGTCGCCCAGGGGGAAGCTGGCGTCGAGCATTTTTTCGCTGGGCTTGAGGATCAGCGCGTTTTCCGAATGGTCTTCGCTGTCGATGCCAAACGCGTTGAACAAGGTTTCCATATAGATCGGCAGGGCGAACTGGTCGTCTTGTTCAAGGATGTCTTCCACCAGTGCATCACCTTCACCCGCGCCGCCGGAGTTGAGCTCCAGCAAGCGGTCGCGACCGGTGTGCAGCTCCTGCTCCAGGCGCTCGCGTTCGGCGCGGGCCTCGTCGATCAAGGCTTGCCACTCGCCGTCGTCGCCGTTTTCCAGCAGCGGCAGCAGGCGCGGGCCGAACTGGTGCTGCAAGGCGTTGCCGGTCGGGCAGGTATTGAGAAACGCGTTCAGCGCTTCGTGGTACCACTGGAACAGACGCTCTTGCGGGCTGGTTTCCAAGTAAGGCACGTGCAGTTCGATCACATGCTTCTGGCCGATCCGGTCCAGACGGCCGATCCGTTGTTCCAGCAAGTCAGGGTGGGACGGCAGGTCGAACAGCACCAAATGGTGGGAGAACTGGAAGTTACGGCCTTCACTGCCGATCTCGGAGCAGATCAGCACCTGGGCGCCAAACTCTTCATCGGCGAAGTAAGCGGCGGCGCGGTCACGCTCGAGGATGTTCATGCCCTCGTGGAACACCGTGGCCGGAATGCCGGAGCGCACTCGCAGGGCGTCTTCCAGGTCCATCGCGGTTTCGGCGTGGGCGCAGATCACCAGGACCTTGGTGCGCTTGAGCATTTTCAGCTGGTCGATCAGCCACTCGACCCGTGGGTCGAAGCGCCACCAGCGGTTTTCTTCTTCGATGTCCGGCTGCGACTGGAAGCTGACTTCCGGGTACAGCTCGGCGTGCTCGCCCAGCGGCAGCTCAAGGTATTCGTCCGGGTTCGGCAGCGGGTAAGCGTGCAGCTTACGCTCCGGGAAGCCCTGCACGGCGGCGCGGGTGTTACGGAACAGCACGCGCCCGGTGCCGTGGCGGTCGAGCAGCTCACGCACCAAACGCGCGCTGGCTTCGGTATCGCCATCGTTGACGGCGGTGAGCAGTGCTTCGCCTTCGTTGCCGAGGAAACCCTGGATGGTCTTGTGGGCTTTTGGCGACAGGCGACCTTTGTCCAACAGCTCTTGTACCGCTTCGGCCACCGGGCGATAGTTTTCGCTTTCGGCGCGGAAGGCGTGCAGGTCGTGGAAACGGTTCGGGTCCAGCAGGCGCAGGCGCGCGAAGTGGCTGTCCTGGCCCAGTTGTTCCGGGGTGGCGGTGAGCAGCAGCACGCCGGGAATCACTTCAGCCAACTGTTCGACCAATGTGTATTCGGGGCTGGCTTTCTCTTCATGCCACACCAGGTGGTGGGCTTCGTCGACGACCAGCAAGTCCCAGCCAGCCGCGAACAGTGCGTCCTGGGCCTTCTCGTCGTCCACCAGCCAGTCCAGCGCGACCAGCGCCAGTTGGGTGTCTTCGAACGGGTTGGCGGCATCGCTTTCGATAAAGCGTTCTTCGTCGAACAGCGCGACTTGCAGGTTGAAGCGCCGGCGCATTTCCACCAGCCACTGGTGCTGCAGGTTTTCCGGGACGAGGATCAGAACGCGGTTGGCGCGGCCCGAGAGCAGTTGGCGATGGATCACCAGGCCGGCTTCGATGGTCTTGCCCAAGCCTACTTCGTCGGCCAGCAATACCCGAGGCGCGATACGGTCAGCGACTTCACGGGCGATGTGCAGTTGGTGCGCGATAGGTTGCGCGCGCACGCCGCCCAGGCCCCACAGCGAGGACTGCAATTGGCGGCTGGTATGTTCCAGGGTGTGGTAGCGCAGCGAGAACCAGGCCAGCGGGTCGATCTGCCCGGCGAACAGACGGTCGCTGGCCAGGCGGAACTGGATAAAGTTGGAGAGTTGGGTTTCCGGCAGGGTGACCTGCTCGTTCTCCCCTTTGAGGCCGTGGTACACCAGCAAGCCGTCGACATCGTCGACTTCCTGCACGGTCATCTTCCAGCCTTCGAAATGGGTGATGGAGTCGCCCGGCGAAAACCTTACGCGGGTGAGGGGCGCATTCCGTAGCGCATACTGGCGAGTGTCGCCAGTGGCCGGATAGAGCACGGTCAACAAGCGGCCGTCCTGTGCCAGAACGGTGCCTAACCCCAGCTCTGCTTCGCTGTCACTAATCCAGCGTTGCCCCGGTTGATACTGCTGCGCCATGCTGCCTGACTCCCGCCGTGAAAAAGCCGACTATCTTAACGGAACAAGGCCCTCATCCAAAGGACTCTGACAAAAACTACTGCGTTTGGTGGACGCATTCAGCGCTGAATCGACGGGTGGCGGGCACTTGCCAGTGTCGACTGGGTCACAGCCTGGCGAGCTTCTGCTCAAGTCACCCTGCAACCCGCCGACAGCCTGTTGATCAGGAGAGTAATCATTATGCTGCCACCCATGTTGCCCGTCAGCGTTGTGCCGGTGACGTCACAACTTGATCCGGTGCGCCAGAAGCCGGATATCCCGCCCGTGGTGCCCGTTCAGCCGAGCTCCAATGAGAGCACCATCGACCTGAAAAAGGGCGACGCCGAGACTTCGGCGTTTTTGCTGCGCGAAGAACAACGCCGCCAGCAGGAACAACAGAAGCGCCGGCGTGAAGCCGATGAAGATCCAGAGCAGCACCTGGCCATTCCGGGGGATGTGCTCAACGCCGACAACACCGTGCCGGTGATTCCACTGATCGAAGACGCGCCGCGCCAGGGCCTGTGGGTCGATGTCGAGGTTTAGTCGCGCAACTCGCGTAAGGCCGCTGACAGCAACACGATATCGTCCTCGTTGTTGAGCGGGCTGACTGAAATCCGCGCCACGCTTTGCAGGCCTCGCGCTTGCATATCCAGCGGGGTATACGCCACGCCGTTAGCGCCGATATTGATGCGCTTCAAGCCCAGGCGCCGTTTGAGTTCGAAGGCGTCCCAACCGGCCAGGTTGAAAGCGATCAAGCCTGATTGACGGGCGCCCAAGTCATGCAGGGAGATGCCCGGCATCTCACGCAATGCTTCGCGAATTCGCTCACTGGTCTGCGACACTTGCTCCCAGACGCGCTCGATGCCCAGTCGATTCATCTCCTGCAACGCATTGCCCAGCCCGGCCAGCAACGCAAACGACGTCTCGCTGGTTTCAATGCGGCGGGCATCGTTGCGCAGGTCGAACCCCTGGGCGGTCCATGGCGCTGAAAACACGTCGCGCTGAGCAGGCTTCAATCGCTCGAGAAACGCCGGGCGCACATACAACAGCGCTGTACCACGTGGCCCGCGCAGGTGTTTTCGACCGGCCGACTTGAGCACATCACACTGCAGCGCCTGCACATCTACTGGCATCTGGCCGACGGCTTGGCCGGCGTCGATGAAATAGGGGATGGCGTGGCGCCTGGCGACCTCGCCGATGGCCTGGGCGGGGTTGATCAGTCCACCATTGGCCGGCAGCCAAGTGAGGTCGATCAACTTCACATGGGCATCGATCATTGATGCCAGCGCCACTGGGCAGGCCGCGCCACTGTCATCGCAGGGGATGACTTCGATCCGTGCTCCGGCTTGCACGGCCAGTTCCATGCACGCCAGGTTACCGCCCCACTCGTGACGGCCCACCAGAATGCGGTCGCCGGGCTGCCAGCGGCCCAAGGCCTGGAAGGCCATGCTCCAGGCGGTCGAGCCGCTGCTGGCAAAGGCAATTGAGGACGCCGGCGCATTGAGTAACTGCCCGGCGGCGCTGCGGGCTTTTTCTAGCAGCACCTCGCCGTGCTCGCCGGCCTCCATCGGACCGTCGCGGGCTTCGCGTTGCAGCTGCGCGATGATTGCGTCGAGGGTCGGCTGGCTGGGCAGCGAGGCGCCGGCATGGTTGAAATGCACGAGGCCGGACTGGCAGCCTGGTGTTGTATCCCGCAACTGTTGGATTTCGCGCGGGCTCATGGGCGCAACTCAAAAATCGCATCAACCTCCACCGCCACGCCGGCCGGAAGGCTGGAAACGCCCACGGCGGTACGCACATGCCGACCTTTTTCGCCGAGGGCGTTGACCAACAGGTTGGAGGCACCATTGGCGACCACGCTCTGTTGCGTGAAATCAGCGTGGCTGGCGATAAAAACGCCCAGGCGCAGCGTGCGCATCAGGCGTGACAGGTCATCACCCAGCGCATCGTTCAACTGAGCCAGCAGGCTCAACGCGGCGAGTTCCGCCGCTTGTGCGCCTTCTTCGGCACTCAAGGATTCACCCAGCCGGCCCACGTAGGCAGGTTTACCGTCCACCAGTGGAATTTGCCCAGAGATGAACAACTGGTTCTGGCTGATGACGTGGCTGATGTAGTTGGCAGCCGGTTGGCTGGGGACGGGCAGCGTGAGACCGAGAGCTTGCACGCGTTGGCGGATGGAGTCGCTCATGATGAATCCTCTTGAGTCAGAAGGTTTCAGCATGTTGGTTGCTCAGATAGGCGACAAACGGATAGATCTCACGCGACGTATCGAAATCACTCACGCGTCGGCGCAGGTTTCCTTCAGCCACTGGCTGAAACATGCGGCTGCTTCACTCGTCGTGCCCTGCGGGGCGATGAGCCAGTAGCCAATGTCGCTGTGATAGGGCGGCCAATCGAAGGCTTGTACCAGGCTGCCGTCCAGGAGCTTGCGCTCGATCAGGCGATGACGGCCCATGGCGATGCCTTGTCCAGCCACAGCGGCTTCAACCACGATGTTGTAGTCGTGCAGCATCACACGGGGGCGGTTGGCGAGGTCGACGTGGTAATGCTCAGACCAATCGGTCCATTCAAACGGGCGGTGCGAAGTGGCCATCAGCAGCGGGCCGTCATGCAGGGCCTTGAACGCCGGGCAGCACACCGGGGAGAGGATTTCCGGCATCAGTAGCGTGGCCTGTACATCGGGCCAATCGCCCTTGCCATAGCGGATGGCAAGGTCGACCTCGGCGGCTGCGACGTTCGCCAGCTGGATCGCCGGCAACAACTCCACTTGGATGTGCGCGTAGCGGTTGAGAAAACCGGCCAGGCGTGGTGCCAGCCACAGGGTGGCAAAGGAGGCCAGCAAGCCGATGCGCAATACCGTGGCGCTAGGGGGCACGCGTTGGGCACGGGTAGCGGCGGCAATGGCGCCAAGGGCCGGGCTGATTTCGTCGTAGTAACGTTGGCCGTCGGCAGTCAGGTCAATCGCGCGCGTGCGTCGGATAAACAGCGGTTTGCTCAAGTGTTGCTCAAGTTTCTGTACTTGATGACTCAGGGCGCTCTGGGTCACCGACAACTCGTTCGCGGCCTTGATAAAACTCAAATGCCGCGCCACGGCTTCAAAGGCGCGCAGCGCCAGCAACGGCGGAAGGTCCTTGTGCAGTGCCACCTGAGTGCGTCTCCTGATAGGGAAAAGTACCGATTTTGTGGGATGACCTGCCTTTTGTCGCCCGCTGATTTGCCGTTGGGCGGGGGAGGCCGCATTATTGAGCCATTCTAGCCACCACGTAAGCCAAGCCATGAGTGAAGACGACAAACTGATCGACCTGAATGCCGAACGCGCCAAGCGGGTGCACGACCTCAATGACAAGCGCTTGAATGAAGTACGCCAAGCGTTTGAACAGGCAATGCCGCTCGGCAAAGTGAAGAAGAAACCTAAGAACAAGCCCAAAAAGCGTTGAAACAGCCTGCATCCGTTGATGCAGGTCAGTTATTTCCCTTCTTTACGCCCCGTCGTGGGCGACATTGATCCCCGTCAATTTTTCAATCCGCCTTCTCCATTAACTTAGCCCTATCGCAACAGGGCAAGTGCAGGAGGCCGGTCATGTTTTTCGATAATGTGGTGTTTGCCGGAGTGCTGACAGTGAGCCTCATGGTGATGTTTTTTGTAGGGTTTGGATTTTTTATCTGGAAAGACGCGAACAAGCGTAAAAAATCATAGGTTTTTCCGGGTTACATGAGCACGCAAGGCATTTTGGGCGACTTCGGTCGCCCTTTTTTTGCCTGTTATTTGATCGCTGAAGATCAACTGTGGGTATGGAGTCGGGGCATAAAAAAAGGTGCGACCCTCGCGGATCGCACCTTTTTTATGGCTGCTAGGCTATCAGCTACCGAGTGCCCAGGAGGCCAGCCAGAACAACCCGGCCGACAAGCCCACGGTTGCCGGCAGAGTCAATACCCAGGCCATCAGGATGGTTTTGACGGTGCCGCCTTGCAGGCCGCTTTTGTTCGCGACCATGGTACCGGCCACGCCCGAAGAGAGCACGTGGGTAGTGGACACTGGCAGCGCGAAGATGTTGGCAAAGCCAATCATGGTCGCGGTGGTGATCTGTGCCGACATGCCTTGGGCATAGGTCATACCCTGCTTGCCGATCTTCTCGCCGATGGTCAGTACCACACGTTTCCAGCCCACCATGGTGCCCAGGCCCAAGGCCAGTGCCACGGCGAGGATGACCCAGAACGGCGCGTATTCGGTGGTGGCGGTCAGGTCTTTGCGCAGCTTGTCGAGGTCGGACTTCTCACGCGCCGGCAGACCTGGCAATTTGCCGACTTTCTTTGCGGTATCGTCCAGGCAGAGCAGGTAGCGGCGCACTTCAATGCGGTGATCGGCGGTCAGCGAATGGTAGTCGGAGACACCTTTCAAAGTACCCAGCAGCGCGTTGATGGTCGGCTCGGTCTGCTGCGGGTTACAACGGAACTTGCCCGGCAGGTCATCCTTCACGCTTTTACCCAAGGCCAGGAATTCACCCAGAGTCTCGTGGTTGCGCTGGTAGAACTGGTTCAGGTGCAAGGTCGCGTCGCGGGTCCGCTCGATCTGGTAAGTGGTGCTGCCCAGGTCGAGTACAAACTGCGCGGGCACGATGCCGATCAGCACCAGCATGATCAGGCCGATACCTTTCTGACCGTCGTTGGAGCCGTGCACGAAGCTCACCGCCATGGCAGAAATCACCAATACCAAGCGGTTCCAGAACGGCGGGTGCTTCTTGTCATCAAGTTTGCGGCGCTGGTCCGGGGTCTTGTGCATCTTCGACAGCGGGCGCCACCACTTCAGGCCAATCAGCACAAGGGCTGCGACCAGAAAGCCGGCCATCGGCGAGAACACCAGGGAGGCGCCGATATCGATCGCCTTCTGCCAATTCACACCGTCAGCCAGGGGGATGTCGTTGATCAGCGCATTGGCCAGGCCGACACCAAGGATCGAGCCGATCAGGGTGTGGGAGCTGGACGCGGGAATACCGAAGTACCAGGTGCCCAGGTTCCAGGTGATCGCCGCAGCCAATAAAGAGAAGACCATCGCCAATCCATGGCCGGTGTTCACATTAATCAGCAACTCCACCGGCAGCAAATGCACGATGGCGTAGGCGACACCGACACCACCGAGCAACACGCCGAGGAAGTTGAACACCCCGGAGAAGAACACGGCCAGGTGCGGCGGCATGGCTTTGGTATAGATGACTGTGGCCACCGCGTTAGCGGTGTCATGAAAGCCATTGATGAACTCGAAGGCGAGGACAAAGGCCAGGGCGAGCAGCAGGCTCACTAGAACCCAAGCATCCAGTCCGCTGAATAAATCGATCATGAAGGTTTTCTGACCCGGTCGTAAGGGGGCGCGATTATGCCAGAAAACCTCAGTAATCGATGCACTAGCTGCTCATCGGTAACAATCTTCCTTGAAAAAAACCGGCGCTAGGGTGCGCATCCCAGGGATTTCGGGGCTTTGGCAAGTCTTTGATTCATAAAGCAGAGGGGTTGCGGGGTAGGGGGCTGTCACAAAAACGTCACGTCTGAAACATTTGTATGAAATTTTACCGCTGGTGGTGCAGTGCAAGGTGGCCGGATGCTAGCTATATGCCAGCAACCGAGGCCAAAACCTTGAGTGCCAAACCGAATCGCTTATGGCTCTTCGGTTTTGAGTTCCTGTTCAATCTTTTGGATTTCTTGGGCAAACGCCTGGTCGAGGAGACTGGCTCGCTTGCGCCAGGGTTTGCGTTCAGGCTCAGGCTGGGCGGCGTAGGTGGTGACTTCCCCGCCGTAAACGTCCTTGTAACGTTGCTCCTGGCGCTCAAGTTCCGCGCGCAGTTCATCTTTCGTCACATCGTTACCTAATTAAGTTGAGTGTAAATACGTTGCAGCGTTATGCCTGAATGCCGTTCCTGGCGTCTTCCAAGTTGAACCGTGAAAATGTCCGAGTTTGAAATAGGGACGGGCGGCCACACTGTTAGTGCAGTCATTCAAAGCAGGTAGTTGCGGTCGTCAATGCACAGCGTGCATCACCTGGCGAGCGCTGCTTTCGAGAGTAAACCGGGCAGACCTGTACAGAGGGTGCATTATAGCGGTGCATTTGAATAACACTATCGGCATAAAGTTAAAAAGCGTCAACTTTGTGTGAGCATTTTGTTACACGGGTGTGTCGCTAATTTCGTGAATTCTGGCGTCATAAAATTAACCCAACTTCAGACCTTATTAAGTCTGACTTCATTTTACTGCTCTCCGCTGGCTGGCCAGGGGAGGGAGCCGGCAAATTGCGATAATCGAATGACTGTCCGATAATCGCACAATGTTCTCGGCCCCGCCTTGTGCACGCGGCCGACGCGACTTGTAATAGCAGCCAAACCTCCCCTGCGGTTGACAATAAAAGTAAGGACCCCGACATGAACGATCAATTGCGCAACTCTTTCGCGTCAGTGGCGCCGCCGATCGTTGCGTCCCCGGCCAAGCGTATCCAGGCGTTCACCGGTGATCCGGACTTCATGACCTCCCTCGCCCGTGGCCTGGCGGTGGTGCAAGCGTTCCAGGAGCGCAAGCGCCATCTCACCATCGCCCAGATCAGTCATCGCACCGAGATCCCCCGCGCCGCCGTGCGCCGTTGCCTGCACACCTTGATCAAGCTCGGTTACGCCACCACCGACGGGCGTACCTATTCGCTGCTGCCCAAAGTCCTGACCCTGGGCCATGCCTACCTGTCGTCCACGCCACTGGCGGTCTCGGCCCAACCGTACCTGGACCGCATGAGTGAGCAGCTTCACGAAGCCTGCAACATGGCCACCCTCGAAGGCGACGACATCCTCTATATCGCCCGTTCGGCCACCACCCAGCGCCTGATTTCCGTGGACCTGTCGGTGGGTGGGCGGTTGCCGGCCTATTGCACCTCCATGGGCCGCATATTGCTCGCGGCGCTGGACGACGCCTCGCTGCAGGATTATCTCGACCACGCCGACCTGCAAACCAAGACCAGCCGCACCTTGACCACGCCGCAGGCCTTGTTCGAATGTTTGCAGCAAGTGCGTCAACAGGGCTGGTGCATCGTCGACCAAGAGCTTGAGCAAGGCCTGCGTTCCATCGCCGTGCCGGTGTATGACGCCTCGGGCCAAGTGTTGGCCGCGCTGAACGTCAGCACCCACGCCGGACGGGTCAGCCGCGCCGAGCTGGAACAGCGCTTCTTGCCGAGCATGCTGAGTGCCAGCTGCGAGCTGAGTGCGCAGCTGTTTGCCTAAGCTGTTCGGTGACCGCACAGATCCTGGTTTGATCAATTGACGGTGTTTCCTCAGGCTTATTAATGTGCGGCAGCGCTGTCAGCGCCAAATAATAACGACGACCCCAGGTCGTCAGCCCGCCATCGGTGTGGAAATAACAATAATGACTCAGCCCTCTGTCGGTACCACGCTGGACGTCCAGTCCTTCATCAACACCCAACCACTGTCACGCTATCAGTGGCGCGTGGTGATCCTGTGTTTCCTGATTGTCTTCCTTGATGGCCTCGACACGGCCGCCATGGGCTTTATCGCGCCTGCGCTGTCCCAGGATTGGGGCATCGACCGCGCCAGCCTCGGCCCGGTGATGAGCGCCGCGTTGATCGGAATGGTCTTCGGCGCGCTCGGCTCCGGCCCGCTGGCGGATCGCTTCGGGCGCAAGGTGGTGCTGGTTGGCGCGGTGTTGGTGTTTGGTGCGTTCAGCCTGGCGTCTGCCTACAGCGCCAACGTTGATCAGTTGCTGGTGCTGCGCTTTCTCACCGGGCTGGGCCTGGGGGCCGGCATGCCGAATGCCACCACGCTGCTGTCCGAATACACCCCGGAACGCCTTAAGTCGCTGCTGGTGACCAGCATGTTCTGCGGCTTCAACCTGGGCATGGCCGGCGGCGGGTTTATTTCGGCCAAGCTGATCCCGGCGTTCGGTTGGCACAGCCTGCTGCTGATCGGCGGCATCCTGCCGTTGATCCTGGCGGTGGTGTTGTTCGTGTGGCTGCCGGAGTCGGCGCGTTTTCTGGTGGTGCGCAATCGCGGCTCTGACAAGGTGCGCAAAACCTTGTCACCCATCGAGCCTTCAATGGTTGCCCAGGCCACCCGCTTCAGCGTGCCTGAACAAAAAACCGTCAAGGCGCGCAACGTGTTCGCGGTGATTTTTTCCGGCACCTACAGCGTTGGTACGTTATTGCTGTGGCTCACCTACTTCATGGGCCTGGTGATCGTGTACCTGCTCACCAGTTGGCTCCCGACGCTCATGCGCGACAGCGGCGCCAGCATGGAACAGGCCGCGTTTATCGGCGCCTTGTTCCAGTTTGGTGGTGTGTTGAGCGCGGTGGGCGTGGGGTGGGCGATGGACCGGTTCAACCCTCACAAGGTCATCGGCATTTTCTACTTGCTGGCCGGGGTGTTTGCCTACGCGGTAGGGCAGAGCCTGGGCAATATCACCGTGCTGGCGACCTTGGTGCTGATCGCCGGGATGTGCGTCAACGGTGCGCAGTCGGCAATGCCGTCCCTGGCCGCACGCTTCTACCCGACCCAGGGGCGCGCCACCGGCGTGTCGTGGATGCTCGGCATCGGCCGCTTCGGCGCGATCCTCGGCGCTTGGATGGGCGCCACCTTGCTTGGCTTGGGTTGGAACTTCGAGCAGGTGCTTACCGCGCTGGTGATTCCGGCTGCATTGGCGACGGCCGCCGTGGTGATCAAAGGCATGGTCAGCCACGCCGACGCGACCTGATGCGTGTTGCAAGCCAGCTCCCACATTGACCGAGTCCCTTCAGATGATTAGCAAGGCAACAATATGTTCGATAATCGAACGCTTAGTCGATTATCGGATTGTTTGGCCCATTTCCCCAGCTTAATCTTCAAGCACTTCGGCGCCACCTCAGCGCCTTTTTCGATCCACACTGGGAGCCCGAACCCCATGGCTGAAATCCTCGCGCTGCGTGACGCGGTGAAGCAATTTGTGAACGACGGCGACACCGTCGCTCTGGAAGGCTTCACTCATCTGATCCCTACGGCAGCGGGTCATGAAATCATTCGTCAGGGTAAGAAAGACCTGACGCTGGTGCGTATGACGCCTGACCTGGTCTACGACCAGTTGATCGGTGCCGGTTGCGCCCGCAAGCTGATTTTTTCCTGGGGCGGCAACCCGGGCGTTGGCTCCCTGCATCGCCTGCGCGATGCGGTCGAGAAGCAATGGCCGCAACCGCTGGAGATCGAAGAGCACAGCCACGCCGACCTGGCCAATGCCTACGTCGCCGGTGCTTCCGGCCTACCCTTCGCGGTACTGCGTGCCTACGCCGGTTCCGACTTGCCCAAGGTCAACCCGCTGATCAAGACCGTGACCTGTCCGTTCACCGGCGAAGTGCTCGCTGCGGTGCCGTCGGTGCGTCCGGATGTCACCGTGATCCATGCGCAAAAAGCCGACCGCAAGGGCAACGTGTTGCTCTGGGGCATTCTTGGCGTGCAGAAGGAAGCGGCACTGGCGGCCAAGCGTTGCATCGTCACCGTCGAGGAAATCGTCGATGACCTCAACGCGCCGATGAACAGCTGCGTGTTGCCGACCTGGGCCCTGACTGCGGTGTGCCATGTACCCGGTGGCGCCCACCCTTCCTACGCCCATGGTTACAACGAGCGGGATAACCGCTTCTATCAGGCGTGGGACCCAATCGCACGCGACCGTGGGACCTTTACCGCCTGGATTGACGAATACATCCATGGCACCGCCGATTTCACTGAATTCCAGGCCAAGCTGGCCGCCGCGCAGGAGGCCAAGTAATGGCTTACTCGACCCATGAAATGATGACCGTCGCCGCCGCGCGGCGCCTTAAGAACGGCTCCGTCTGCTTTGTTGGCATCGGCCTGCCGTCGAAGGCGGCCAACCTGGCGCGCCTGACCTCGTCGCCGGATGTGGTGCTGATCTACGAGTCCGGCCCGATTGGCGCCAAGCCCAGCGTATTGCCGCTGTCCATCGGCGACGGCGAGCTGGCGGAAACCGCTGACACCGTGGTGCCGACCGGTGAGATCTTTCGCTATTGGCTGCAGGGCGGGCGCATTGACGTGGGCTTTCTTGGTGCGGCCCAGGTCGACCGTTTCGGCAATATCAATACCACCGTGGTCGGTGACTACCACCAGCCCAAAGTGCGCCTGCCGGGTGCCGGTGGCGCGCCGGAGATCGCCGGTTCCGCCAAGAGCGTGCTGATCATCCTCAAACAGTCGGCGCGTTCGTTTGTCGACAAGCTGGACTTCATCACCTCGGTCGGCCACGGCGAAGGCGGCGACTCGCGCAAACGCCTGGGCCTGCCAGGCGCGGGACCGGTAGGGATTATTACCGATCTGTGCATTATGGAGCCTGAAGAGGGCACCCACGAATTCGTGGTTACCGCGTTGCACCCTGGTGTTACCCGTGAACAGGTAGTGGCGGCGACCGGTTGGGCGATTCGATTTGCCGACAAGGTCGACACCACCGCTGAACCGACCGATGTAGAGCTGACCGCTTTGCGTGACCTTGAAGCACGTACCGCGGCGGCCCATGGCCAAGCGCCGGGAGAAGCCTGATGCGCGACGTATTTATCTGTGACGCCATTCGTACCCCCATCGGCCGTTTCGGCGGTGGCTTGTCCACCGTGCGTGCCGATGATTTGGCGGCGTTGCCGATCAAAGCGCTGATCGAGCGCAACCCTTCGGTGGATTGGAGTGCGGTTGATGAGGTGTTCCTCGGTTGTGCCAACCAGGCCGGCGAAGACAATCGTAACGTGGCACGCATGGCGCTGTTGCTGGCGGGCCTGCCGGAGAGCATTCCAGGCGTGACGCTCAACCGCTTGTGCGCCTCGGGCATGGACGCCATCGGCACGGCCTTCCGCGCCATTGCCAGCGGTGAAATGGAGCTGGCGATTGCCGGTGGCGTCGAGTCGATGTCCCGTGCGCCGTTCGTGATGGGCAAGGCCGACGCGGCGTTTTCGCGCAACATGAAGCTGGAAGACACCACCATCGGCTGGCGCTTTATCAACCCGTTGATGAAGGCCCAGTACGGCGTGGATGCCATGCCGCAGACCGCCGATAACGTCGCCGACGATTACCACGTATCCCGCGCCGACCAGGACGCCTTCGCCCTGCGCAGTCAGCAACGCACCGCTGCCGCGCAAGCCGCTGGGTTCTTCGCCGAAGAAATCGTGCCGGTGCGGGTCGCCCATAAAAAAGGCGAGACGGTTGTCGAGCAGGATGAACATCCACGTGACACCACGCTGGAAACCCTGGCCAAACTCAAACCGGTCAACGGCCCTGACAAAACCGTCACCGCTGGCAATGCCTCGGGTGTGAATGACGGTGCGGCAGCGTTGATCCTGGCCTCCGCCGACGCCGTCAAGAAACACGGCTTGACCGCCCGCGCCCGCGTGTTGGGCATGGCCAGCGCTGGCGTCGCACCGCGCGTGATGGGCATCGGCCCGGTGCCGGCGGTGCGCAAACTGGTGGAGCGGCTGGGCCTGGCGGTCACCGACTTTGATGTGATCGAACTCAACGAAGCCTTCGCCAGCCAAGGCCTGGCGGTGCTGCGTGAACTGGGCATCGCCGACGATGCGCCGCAGGTCAACCCGAATGGTGGTGCCATCGCCCTCGGCCACCCGTTGGGCATGAGTGGCGCGCGGCTGGTGCTGACCGCCTTGCATCAACTCGAAAAAACCGGCGGCCGCAAAGGCCTGGCGACCATGTGCGTGGGCGTCGGACAAGGCTTGGCCCTGGCGATTGAACGCATCTAACACGAGAGGATTGTTCCATGAGTGACAAGCCCGGATACCGACGCCCGCAAGCGGGCACCCAACCTGATTACCTGCACCCGGCCTACCAGTCGACAAACCTGCGCTCGCCGTCCCAGCCGTTGGTGTTCTTGCCACACTCTTTGTCGGAAATCACCGGCCCGACCATCGGCGCCGAGCGGATCAATGAGAAGGACAATGACCTCACTGCCCAGCATGAGGGCGAGCCCCAGGGCGAGCGCATCATCATTCACGGCCGCGTGCTGGACGAGAATGGCCTGCCGGTGCCGGGCATTCTTGTGGAAATCTGGCAGGCTAACGCCGCCGGCCGCTACAACCACAAACGCGACCTGCACGATGCACCGCTGGACCCGAATTTCACCGGCACCGGTCGCACCGTGACCGACGCTGACGGCGGGTACCAGTTCCAGACCATCAAGCCCGGTGCCTACCCATGGGGCAATCACCACAACGCCTGGCGCCCGGCGCATATCCACTTTTCGCTGTTTGGCCCGAGTGTGCTGACGCGCCTGGTCACGCAGATGTACTTCCCCGGCGACCCGCTGTTGGAATACGACCCGATCTACAACTGCGTGCCGGATACCTCGGCCAAGGAACGCCTGATCGCCCGTTTCGACCTGGAAAAAACCGTCCCGCACTACGCCCTCGGCTACCGTTGGGACATTGTCCTTCGCGGCCGCGACGCCACGCCGATGGAGAAATAAGATGACACTCAACGCGACCACGTCCCACACCGTTGGGCCTTATTACCACATTGGCCTGACCTGGCTGAACCGCGAAGACCTGACCGTGGCCGCCACCCTTGGCGAGCGTGTGGCGATCAGCGGGCAAGTGGTGGATGGCAACGGCGATGTCGTCAACGACGCCATGCTTGAAGTCTGGCAGGCCAACGCCGCCGGCAAATATGACCACCCCGAAGATGAGCAGGACAAAGCGCTGGACCCGAACTTCGAAGGTTTCGGCCGGGTGCCGGTGGATGCAGAAGGGCGATTTCGCTTTACCACCATCAAGCCGGGCGCCGTGCCGGGGTTGAAGGGCACGACTCAGGCGCCGCATTTGGTGGTGCTGGTGTTTGCGCGAGGGTTGGTGAAGCATCTGCTGACGCGGATTTATTTTGACGGTGAGCCGATGAATGGGGATGACCCGTTGCTGGCGTGTGTGCCGGCGGAGCGGCGTAGCACCTTGATTGCCAAGCCGGATGCGGCGGGTGTGCATCAGTGGAATGTGGTGTTGCAGGGGACGAATAAGGAAACGGTGTTCTTCGATTATTGATCGGTAGCAGCGGCAAGTTTCAAGCGGCAAGCTACAAGGAAAAGCAGGCGATCGCTGTCGCTCTTCTCTTGCAGCTTGCCGCTCGAAACTTGTAACTGCTTCAAATGCGGAACATGGTTGTTGCAAAGTATGTCTAGGCTATAACCGTTCCCACTGAGTGAAAAAAACATGACAACAACCACCAGTCACTACACCGGAGAAGAACGCAGCAAACGGATTTTTGCGATTGTCGGTGCTTCGTCCGGCAACCTCGTCGAATGGTTCGACTTCTACGTCTACGCCTTCTGCGCCATCTACTTCGCCCCAGCGTTTTTCCCGTCGGACGACCCCACGGTCCAACTGCTCAACACTGCGGGTGTGTTCGCCGCCGGGTTCCTGATGCGGCCGATCGGCGGCTGGCTGTTTGGTAGGGTGGCCGACAAGCACGGCCGTAAGAACTCGATGATGATCTCGGTGCTGATGATGTGCGCCGGCTCGCTGGTCATTGCCTTCCTGCCGACTTACAAAGACATCGGCGCCTGGGCCCCGGCGTTGCTGTTGGCGGCACGACTTTTCCAAGGCTTGTCAGTGGGTGGCGAATACGGCACCACCGCGACCTATATGAGTGAAGTCGCGCTCAAGGGCCAGCGCGGTTTCTTCGCCTCGTTCCAGTACGTAACCCTGATCGGCGGGCAATTGCTGGCTGTGCTGGTGGTGGTGATCCTGCAACAGATCCTCACCGAAGACGAATTGCGCGCCTGGGGCTGGCGGATTCCGTTCGTGATCGGCGCGGTGGCGGCGATGATCTCGCTGCTGCTGCGTCGCACCCTGAAGGAAACCGCCAGTAAGGAAATGCGCCAGGACAAGGACGCCGGCAGCATCGCCGCGCTGTTCCGCAACCATAAGGCGGCGTTTATCACCGTGCTCGGCTATACCGCCGGCGGCTCGCTGATTTTCTACACCTTTACCACCTACATGCAGAAGTACCTGGTGAACACTGCCGGGATGCATGCCAAGACCGCCAGCTACATCATGACCGGCGCGCTGTTCGTGTACATGTGCATGCAGCCACTGTTCGGCATGCTTTCGGACAAGATCGGCCGGCGTAACTCGATGCTCTGGTTCGGTGCCCTCGGCACCCTGTGCACGGTACCGATCCTGCTGACCCTGAAAACCGTGACCAGCCCGTTCCTGGCTTTTGTGCTGATCTCCCTGGCGCTGGCCATTGTCAGCTTCTATACCTCTATCAGCGGCCTGGTGAAAGCGGAAATGTTCCCACCGCACGTACGTGCATTGGGTGTGGGCCTGGCCTATGCGGTGGCCAATGCGATCTTCGGCGGTTCGGCGGAATACGTGGCCTTGGGCCTGAAATCCATGGGCATGGAAAACACTTTTTACTGGTACGTCACCGGCATGATGGCAGTGGCTTTCCTGTTCAGCTTGCGCCTGCCTAAACAGGCGGAGTACTTGCATCACGATCTTTAAGGGATGAGCTATGACGCTGCGCACGAGCAATCAATTGTTCGACGCTTATTTCACGGCGGACAGCATGGCCGAGGTGTTCTGCGACAGGGGACGTTTGCAGGGCATGCTGGATTTTGAGGCGGGGTTGGCCCGGGCCGAGGCTCGGGTCGGTTTGATCCCCCAGGCCGCGGTCGCACCGATCGCCCAGGCGTGCCTGGCGTCGCTGTATGACGTCGATGCCCTCGGCGTGGCGATTGCCACGGCGGGGAATTCGGCGATTCCGTTGGTGAAGGCATTGGGCAAGTTGATTGCCGCTGAAGACCCCGGCGCCGAACGTTATGTGCACCTGGGCGCGACGAGCCAGGATGTGATGGACACCGGGCTGGTGCTGCAACTGCGCCAGGCCATGGCGTTGATCGAAACGGACCTGGCGCGCCTGGGCGACATTCTTGCCACCCAGGCCCAGCGCTATGCGGCCTTGCCACTCGCTGGGCGGACCTGGTTGCAGCATGCGACGCCGGTGACCCTGGGGATGAAAATCGCCGGTTGGCTGGGGGCAGTCACGCGCAGTCGGCAACGTCTCGCCGAACTGAAACCGCGCTTGCTGGTGCTGCAATTCGGCGGTGCCTCCGGAACCCTCGCAGCGCTGGGCGAACAGGCCATGCCGGTGGCCGAGGCGCTGGCAACAGAGCTGCAACTGACCTTGCCCGAACAGCCCTGGCACACCCAACGGGATCGTCTGGTGGAATTCGCGAGCGTGCTTGGCCTGATCGCTGGCAGCCTCGGCAAACTGGGCCGCGATATCAGCCTGCTGATGCAAACCGAAGCGGCGGAGCTCTTTGAGCCCTCCGCGCCGGGCAAAGGCGGCTCATCGACCATGCCGCACAAGCGCAACCCGGTGGGCGCCGCAGTGCTGATCAGCGCCGCGACCCGTGTGCCCGGGTTGGTGGCGACAATGTTCGGTGCCATGCCCCAGGAGCACGAGCGCAGCCTGGGCCTGTGGCATGCCGAATGGGAAACCTTGCCGGAGATTTGCCGGTTGGTCTCCGGCGCGTTGCAACAGGCCTTGCTGGTGAGCGAAGGGTTGGAAGTCGACCCGCAACGCATGGCGCACAACCTCGACCTGACCCAAGGCCTGGTGCTGGCCGAAGCCGTCAGCATCGTGCTCGCCCAGCGCCTGGGCCGTGAAACTGCACACCATCTGCTGGAGCAATGCTGCAAACGCGCCGTCGCAGAAGGCCGGCATCTGCGCGCGGTATTGGCGGATGAGCCGCAAGTCACCGCCGAGCTGTCAGCGGCTGAACTGGACCGCTTGCTTGATCCCGCCCATTACCTGGGCCAGGCCCGCACCTGGGTCACCCGCGCTGTAGCCGAACACTTTGCTTGAGGAGACCACCGTGGCATTTTTACAACTCGCCGAGGGCGAACTGCATTACAAATTGGACGGGCCTGTGGACGCGCCAGTGTTGGTGCTTTCCAACTCATTGGGCACCGACCTGCACATGTGGGACATCCAGATCCCGGTCTTCACCAAACATTTTCGCGTGCTACGTTTTGACACCCGTGGCCATGGCAAATCCTTGGTCAGTCCTGGGCCCTACAGCATCGAGCAACTCGGTCGCGACGTGATCGCGCTGCTCGACGCACTGGCCATCCAACGCGCACATTTCTGCGGCTTGTCCATGGGCGGCTTGATCGGCCAGTGGCTGGGCATCAACGCGGGCGGCCGCCTGCACCGCCTGGTGCTGTGCAACACTGCCGCCAAGATCGGCACGCCCGACGTTTGGAACCCACGCATAGAGAGGGTGCTGCGCGATGGCGCAGCGGCGATGGTGGCCCTGCGCGATGCGTCGATTGCGCGCTGGTTTACCGCCGACTTTGCGGCGGCCAACCCGCACCAGGCCCGGCAGATTACCGACATGCTTGCGGCGACCTCGCCTGAGGGTTACGCCGCCAACTGCGCAGCGGTGCGGGATGCGGATTTTCGCGACCAACTGGCCTTGATCAAAGTGCCGACCCTGGCGATTACCGGCACTGAAGACGCAGTCACACCGCCTGCGGGCAGCCACTTTATCCAGAACCATGTGCAGGGTGCCGAGTACGCTGAGTTCTACGCAGCGCATTTGTCCAACGTTCAGGCCGGTGCTGCGTTCAGCGAGCGCGTCATCGAATTTTTACGCACTACAGATCGCGTTTCCTAGTGAATCAGGAGTTTTTTGTGGACGAGAAACAACGTTATGCCGAAGGCCTGCAAGTGCGTCGCGAAGTGCTGGGTGATGCCCATGTCGACCGCAGCCTCAATGCCCTGACCGAGTTCAACAGTGAGTTCCAGGAAATGATCACCCGCCATGCCTGGGGTGATATCTGGACCCGTCCCGGCCTGCCTCGGCACACCCGCAGCCTGATCACCATCGCCATGCTGATCGGCATGAACCGCAGCGAAGAACTCAAGCTGCACCTGCGCGCCGCGGCCAGCAATGGCGTGACCCGCGCCGAGATCAAGGAAGTGCTGATGCAGAGCGCGATCTACTGCGGGATTCCGGCGGCGAATGCGACGTTCCATTTGGCTGAGTCGGTGTGGGATGAGCTGGGGGTGGAGTCGCGCGAGCAAGCCTGAACCTGAAATACGATCAAATGTGGGCGCTGGCCTCCATCGCACCGGGAATCAGTGGGAATCCGCATCCCACACCCAGTTCCACACACCCGGCAGATGCACCTCTTCACTCACATCCTTCACGGTCCTTGCCAACGCCGCGCGCTGAAGCTGCGCGGTGTTGGTGTAGAACGGCGCAGCGGCCGTCTTCAGGCCAGTGACGCGAGCGCTGTCCAGCAGGATCTGCAAGTACTCCTGCATATGGATCGCGGTATAGCGGTTGATGTCGTGGAACGTCACCACCACCGGTATCACGCCGTCCACGGTCGGCAGTTGCCCCAATGCGATGCGCTCGCGCACCACCGACAGTTGCCGATACACATTCGCCCGGCGCCGTGGGCTGCCATTGAAGCCCCAGATCTTGCCGTCATTGGCGCTCAGGTCGGTCAACAACACGTGCATGCCATGGCGCTTGTAGGCGGCGAAGGTGCGGCGGTCGTAGTTCCAGAACGGTGGACGTACCAGTGTGGGCGGTGCACCGGTGATGGCGGCAATGTCGGCGGCGCCCTGGGTGAGGGTGCTTTCAAGTGTCGCGTCATTCAGCCAACGATGGTTGGTATGAAACGCCGTGGCCGTGTGGAAGGCCAGGATATGCCCGCCCGCGTACTCACGCTCCATCGTCTTGCGGCCCCGCGAACTGCCACCGGAGCGGGCTGCTTCGGTTTGCAGGAAAAACACCGCCTTGATCCCCGGCAATACCGGGTTCTGCGCCAGGTCGGCCACCACCGAACGGCTCGGGTTGTTGTAGCCCGATGCGCTGGGGCCGTCATCGAAGGTCAGTAGAAAGCGGATCGGCGCCTGAGCTTGCAGGCGTTGTTCGGTCTGCGGTGTGAGGGCGATGGGGGCGCCGATGCAGCCGCTGAGGCTCAGGGCCAGGGCTAGCATGGCGGATGCGATGGCGAAGGATTTCATGGCGGGCGCGGGCTCAAATAGAAGGCCGCTGTTGGGTGGGATCAGCAGCGGCAGGCGCGCACGATACAGCAAGATCGGCTGTGTGAGGTTACAGTCTGACAGGCGAGCGTTGATCGGCGTCAGTCCATGTATTGTCCTTTTCGCGGAGCCAGGTGTTGACCCTGTCTCTTGGAATCGGTCGGACACGTCAGATCGTTCCCCGATACATGTCATTCGGGTTTACAGCAGACTGATCGGATAGCTGATGATCAACCGATTCTCATCAAACTCATTGTTGCTGTAGTCACGCCGCATGCTCGAATTGCGCAGGCGCACTGTCAGGTTTTTCGCGGCGCCGCTTTGCACGGTGTAGCCCAATTCGCTTTCGCGGCCCCATTCCTTGCCATCAGTGATCGTCCCGGTGTGCACATTGCTGCCGCTGATATAGCGATTCATCAGGGTCAGCCCGGGCACGCCGAGGGTGGCGAAGTTGTAGTCGTGACGCACCTGCCAGGATTTCTCTTGGGCGTTGTCGTAGCTCGAGTTGTAGCTGTCGTTGGCCAGGGTGCCGCCGCTGGTGCCGTTGACGCGCATCCAGGCGCTGTCGCCGGTGAGTTTTTGCAGGCCGACATAGAAGGTGTTGCCGCCGTACTTGGCCGAGAACAGGCCGGACCAGGTCTTGTTGTCCAGCTCGCCTGCGCGGGCGCTGCCGTCGTCCTTGCCATAGAAAAAGCCAAGGTTGGCGCCCAGGGTCCAGTCGCCCAACGGCTGGCTGTGGGTCAGGTTAACGAACTGCTGGCTGTAGATGTCCTTGAGCTGCGCGCTCCACAGGCCGATCTGCGTGCGTTTGTCATTGAACGCGTACTCGCCGCCCTGGAAGTTGAAGCGGTCGGAAGTGAACGCGGTTTTACCGGCCATCGACATGTCGGTCATGCTGCTGTCGTCACGCGGGCTGTTGGCGCGGAACTGGCCGCCGTAGAGGGTCAGGCCGTCGATTTCCCTGGAGGTGATCTGCCCGCCGCGCAAGGTTTGCGGCAGGGAGCGACCATCGTCCGAGCGCAGGATAGGCAGCACCGGCATCCATTCGCCGACCTTCACTTCGGTCTTGGAAATGCGCGCCTTGAACGCTACACCAAGGCGCCCGAATTCATCCGCAGGGCGGCCATCATGGTCCAACGGCAACAGCTGCGTACCGCCGGTACCGCGCCCACCGTCCAGCTTCAACGAATACAGCCCCAGCACATCCACGCCAAACCCCACGGTGCCCTGGGTAAAGCCGGACTTGGCGTCGAGGATGAAACTCTGCGTCCACTCCTGCGCACCGCCCTGTGTTTTGGTGGGGTTGGTGAAGTTGCGGTTGAAGAAAAAGTTACGCAGGTTGAGGTTGGCGCTGGCGTCTTCGAGAAAGCCGTGTTCTTCGGCGACAACGGGCAGGGCAAGGCTGGCGACAGCGGTTGCCAGCAGGAGCTGGCGCGGGCGGAAAGTGCTCATGGCGTAAGGACCTGTTGTTATTGGGTTTATGCAGGTGGCGGCCATGGTGCGGGGCGGTGCGGGGGCGATTCAATTGGGGGAGGACGGGTTGTGGGCGATGAGCGAACGCAAGTTGGCGGGCGCTCAGTCCCGGCATTTCCGGTTATCGCTTGGGCAGATCGAAGTGGGTCCAGGGCACTGGCGGCAAGTAGTGCTGCGCAGCAATGATTAATGCGACCATCACCACCAGGAACACCGCTTGCAACGGGCTCCAGAAGGCCCAGTGCAAGCCGTTCAACCACGGGTAACCTTCGCTGAATTTCTGGCTCATGTGGCCGATGCGTTTTTTGTGCTGCAGGTTGATCAGGACCATACCGGCGTAGGTGAGCATGCCCAGCACGCCGAGCATCAACCCGCATGCCACCAGCATGATCGCCTGTGGTACACCATGGCGAATCACCAGCCAGTAGTCATTGGGGTTGAGCCGCTTGGGAATCAGGTGCTGGCTCAGCCACACATCCTGAACCCGGTAGGTTGAGCTCATCCCGGACCACAGTTGGGTGACGCGGAAGCCAATGGCCGCCGGTACGAATGCCATCAGCATGAAAATGACCACCGACATCCCGTCAAGGTTGTCGGGTTTGTCGTGCGCAATGCTCAGGCCAAACCCCAGCGCGAACACGGCCCACAGCCGGATAAACACCTGGGTGTAGATGGGGCGGGGCACGTACTTGCGCCAGAAGAACAGGTCGGCCTGGGGCAGGCGTTCAACCAATTGCGGGTAGCGCCAGGTCAGGGTTTGAGCCAAGTGCTGGCAGGCGTTCCACTCGTTTTCGCCAAACCCGTCGATCATGCGTTTTTGTTGGGTGGCGCTCATGGGGGTCAGCAGCAGGCGCGCGGCGAAGGCATCGGCGGACGTGCGTCGTTTGTCCTGGGCTTTGTCTTGCAGGTGAACATAGAAACTTTCCTGCTCACAACGCGACACCAATTCGCGCCACATCCACGCCGGTTCCGGGTAGACGCCTTTCTGGTCGTCCCAACCAAACACCTGGCACACCCGCTCGAACAGCGGCACGCTCCAGGTGGTGTCGTGGAGCAGGTGCAGGATGATGCGTTGCCACTGCTGCTGCAGGTCGAACACCCTTAGCCAGGGCTGGTTGTTGTACTGCGTGAGCTGGGTGATGAACTCGCGCTCGGCCTTTTGCTCCAGCAGTTCCTGCAAGGTGTGGCGGTAGTCCTGCAGCAGTTCGCTGGTCAGCGCATCGTATTGCCAAGTGGTCATTGCCACCTGCTGCCACGGGGTCAGCCATTCCAGGTTTTGTACCGCCCATTGGGCGATAGGACTGCGTTCGCCCGGTGCTTCAAAGCAGTGGCGCAGCAAGCCAACCTGGAAAGCGTCGGTGCAGTCCTGCTGATTGGCCAGGTTCCAGCGTTCGATGAAGTTGCTGACGTTGAGTCCACTGAGCAGGGCATGCGCCGGGTCGGCCTTGGGCGCTTCGAAAGGGGCTGGGTGCAGGACGCTGACGTCCATCAACTCGGCGAGGTCGTTGAGGTTACCGTAGGCCTGTTCGGCAGCGGGCGTTGCGGCGATGTTTGGCTGTTCTTCGCAGTCGGCTCGCCAGCGTGCGTAGGCCAGTGCTTCTTCATAGGCTTCGCGCAATCGCTGGAAGCCTGCGGCATCGTCATCCGGCCGGCAGCTTTTCAGCAGCCGCGCATAGCTGCGCTTGATGGTGCGCTCGTCAGCGTCTTCCGACAGTTGCAGCACGGTCCAGCAATCCATGGTGTGTTCCCTCAGCGCCAGAACCCGTTGTCGAGTTGCTCAAGTTGCCGGGTCAGTTCGCTGCGGGCTTCACGGATGCGGCGTTCATCCTGGGAGTCGAGCACCTGTTGGAACTGCCCGGCCCAGTGCCCAAGCTGCTCGCGAAGTTCGCCGAGGCTTTCCTGGTAGAGCCGCTCGAGCCGCGCGGTGAGTACGGTATTGACCTGTTGGTCGCGCGGGTGAACCTTCAACTGCGCCAGGGCTTGCAGGCGTTGCTGGATCTCTTCGGGGCTGAGCACGCCAGGGTTGTTCTCGATCACCAGCGAATGTTGCTCGCCGGTCAGCGGAATGCTCACCTGGGCTTCCAGCAGGCCGTTGTTGTCGTAAGTGAAGCGCACGTCCAGCGAGACTTCACCGGCCTTGCGCTTGGGCACGGGAATTTCCAGTTGGCCCAGCTCGATGTTGTCTTTGACCAGGCGGCTTTCGCCTTGGTAGATCTTCAGCAGTACGCGGGCCTGGTCGTCAGACAGGGTGACCACGCTTTTGACCCTGCTCACCGGCACGCTGCTGTTGCGTTCGATCAGCGGCAGGTAATGGCCGCTCTCGATATGGCTACCGTACTGGTTAGAGGTTTCGATGCCCAGGGTGTAGGGGCAGACGTCGGTCAGCACCACTTCTTCCAATGCGGCGGAGCGGGCTTTGAGCGCCGCCTGGATCGCAGCGCCATGGGCGACCACTTGGTCCGGGTCGAGACTGATGGACGGGAAACGTCCGAACAAACCGGCGGCGAGTTTGCGCACCAGCGGCATGCGCGTGGTACCGCCCACCAGCAGGATTTCATCCAGGTCGCCCACACGAATCCGCGCATCACGCAGGGCCCGTTCGATCGGTGCGCGCAGGCGTTCCAGCAGCGGCGTGTAGAGCTTGGCCAGTTCCTGTTGGGTAATGGTTTTTACCCATTGCTGGCCATCGACACGCAGAGCGAAGTCGGCGCTGTCGTCCTGCCCAAGGGCCTTGCGCACGCGTTCAGCTTCGCGGCGCAGGGCTTGCAGTACGCTGCTGGTGGGCGGGAAGCCTTGGGCGTTGCGCTGGCTGTCGACGAAGTGTTCCAGCAGCAGGGTGTCGAAGTCTTCGCCGCCGAGGAAGTTGTCGCCGGCACTGGCACGGACTTCCATCACGCCGTCGAACAACTCAATGATCGACACGTCGAAGGTACCGCCACCGAGGTCAAAGACCAGGAACGAGGTTTCCTTGTCGCGCTGATGCAGGCCATAGGCGAGGGCGGCAGCGGTGGGTTCGTTGATCAGTTTTTCGACGTTGAGCCCGGCCAGTTCACCGGCGATGCGTGTGGCCTTGCGTTGGCCGTCGCTGAAATAGGCGGGCACGCTGATCACGGCTTCGGTGACGGTATGGCCGTAGGTGCGCCCGATGTCTTCCTTCAGGCTTTTGAGCACCAGTGCGCAAAGTTCTTCCGGACGGAATGAGCGGCCGCCCAGGCGCACTTCGGTGGCACTGCCCATGTAGCGCTTGAACAACGACGTGGTCAGGTGCGGGTGAGTGTGCAGGCGTTCTTTGGCAGCCTGGCCTACCAGGACACGGCCTTGATCATCCAGACCGACCACGCTTGGGGTCAGCAACTGGCCAAGGGCATTGGGTACCAATTCGGCGGTATCACCGCGCCAGACAGCGGCGAGACTGTTGGTGGTCCCCAGGTCGATTCCTACGATCATTACGACAAGCTCCCTCTGTGGTCTGTAAGAATCTGTGACCAATTTTATCCTGAAAGGTTGGGCGAAAAGCAAGGCAATGGGCGTTTGAGCCCGCTCACTACGCCACCCATCAGGCATAAAAAAACCGCTTCCGGTGAGGGAAGCGGTTTTGTTTACAGCGGCGTTACTTTTTTACAACCGCATCAGAACAACTTCAGTGCCGGTGCTTCTTCTTTCAACGGCTCGTTCTTCGCGCTCTGCTCGTTCCAGCCGCCGCCGAGGGCCTTGTACAGGTTGACCTCGCTGTTCAACTGCGCCAGGCGGTCGGTGATCAGCGACTGCTGGGCACTGAACAGTTGGCGCTGAGCGTCAAGGAACGTCAGGTTGCTGTCGACACCAATGCGGTAGCGACGCTCGGCCAGGCGGTAGTAATCCTGGTTGGCCGCGACAAAGCCACGCTGGGCCTCCAGTTGCTGCTTGTAGGTCTCACGCGCGGCGAGGCCGTCGGAGACTTCCTGGAAGCCGGTCTGGATCGCCTTCTCGTAGTTCGCCACGTTGATCTCTTTCTGGATCTTCGAGTAGTCCAGGCTGGCGCGCAGGCTGCCGGCGTTGAAGATCGGGATGTTGATCTGCGGAGCGAACGACCAGGTGCCCGAGCCGCCTTTGAACAGGCCGCCGAGGTCCGGGCTCAGGGTGCCGGCGTTGGCCGTCAAGCTGATGCTCGGGAAGAACGCAGCACGGGCGGCGCCGATGTTGGCGTTGGCCGCCTTGAGGTTGTACTCGGCCTGCAGGATGTCTGGACGACGTTGCAGCAGGTCCGAGGGCAACCCGGCCGGCACTTCGCTGAGCAGGTCATCCGACAGCGGCTTGCTGGCGATATTCGCCGGCAGGCCAGTGCCCAGCAGCAGGGTCAGGCTGTTTTCGTCCTGGGCCACCTGGCGCGTATACCGGGCAAGCTGCACGCGGGCGTTTTCCACCGAGGTGCGTGCCTGGCTCAGGTCGAGGGCCGAGGTCACGCCGACTTCGTTGCTGCGCGAGGTGAGCTTGAAGCTCTGCTCGAAGGCGCCCAGGGTGTCCTGGGTCAGCTTGAGCAGTTCCTTATCGGCTTGCCAGGTCAGGTAGGCATTGGCCACGCTGGCCACCAGGCTGATCTGGGTGCTGCGGCGTGCTTCTTCAGTGGCGAAGTACTTCTGCAGCGCTTCTTCACTCAGGCTGCGTACGCGACCGAACAGGTCCAGCTCATAAGAGCTGATCCCGAGGGTGGCCGAGTATTGGCTGGTGATGTTCGCTTTGCCGGTCTGCGAGGCACGGGCCGGCACACGCTGGCGGCTGCCGCTGCCATTGGCCGATACGGCCGGGAACAGGTCGGCACGCTGGATGCTGTACTGCGCCGCGTAGGCGTCGATGTTCAGGGCCGCAACGCGCAGGTCACGGTTGTTCACCAGCGCGGTCTGGATCAACTGTTGCAGGGCAGGGTCATGGAAAAACTGCTTCCAGCCTTGTTCGGCAGCGGCCTGGCTCGGTGCCTGGGCCGACGAATACGCTGGCCCCTGCGGGAACTGCGCGGCCACTGGCGCTTCGGGGCGCTGATAGTCAGGTATCAGCGAGCAGCCACTGAGCACGAATGCCGTGACGGCTAGGGAAAGTAGCGACTTGCTCATTGGCCAGCCTCTTTAGGAGTTTGCTTGGTTTCTTTCGGTTTACGGTCGCCGATGGCGGACACGGTTGCAAAGAACAACGGCACCCAGAAGATCGCCAACACTGTGGCCGTGATCATACCGCCAATTACACCGGTACCGATCGCGTGCTGGCTGCCTGAACCTGCGCCTGAGGAGATCGCCAGCGGCAGTACGCCGAGGATGAACGCCATGGAGGTCATGATGATCGGACGCAGACGCATACGGGACGCCTCGATGGCCGCCTCGACGATGCCTTTGCCCTGTTCGTGAAGCTCTTTGGCGAACTCCACGATCAGGATGGCGTTTTTCGCCGCCAGGCCCACCGTCACCAACAGGCCCACCTGGAAGAACACGTCGTTGGACAACCCGCGCATGCTGGTGGCGATCAACGCACCCACCACGCCCAGCGGCACTACGAGTACCACCGCAATCGGGATCGACCAGCTTTCGTACAGTGCCGCCAGGCACAGGAACACCACGAGCAGCGACAAAGCGTACAGCGCAGGTGCCTGGGAACCGGACAAGCGTTCTTCGTACGACAAGCCCGTCCAGGCGTAGCCGATACCCGCCGGCAATTGCTTGGCGATGCGTTCGACTTCCGTCATGGCGTCACCGGTGCTGTAGCCCGGTGCCGGGGTGCCGAGGATTTCCATCGCCGCCACACCGTTATAGCGCGAGAGCTTCGGCGAGCCGTAGATCCACTTGCCCGAGGCGATGGCCGACAGCGGCACCATCTTCCCGGAGTCGCTGCGCACGTACCATTTGTTCAGGTCTTCAGGCGACATGCGGCTGGCGGCTTCACCTTGCACGTAGACTTTCTTCACCCGACCACGGTCGATGAAGTCGTTGACGTAGCTGCCACCCAAGGCAATTGCCAGGGTCTGATTGATGTTCGACAACGTGATGCCCTGGGCGCTGGCCTTCTCGTCGTCGACGGTGAGCTCATACTGCGGCTCATCGTTCACGCCGTTGGGGCGCACACCCGCGAGGATCTTGCTCTGGGCAGCCATGCCCAGGAACTGGTTACGGGCCGCCATCAACTTCTCATGGCCGACACCGCCCTGGTCTTGCAGGAACACGTCGAAACCGGTGGCGTTACCCAGCTCCAGAACAGACGGCGGCACAATGGCGAATACCATGGCGTCCTGGAAGGTCTGCATGAAGTAACCCTGGGCGCGCTTGGCGATTTCAAACACGGAGGTGGACGCATCACGTTCATCCCACGGCTTGAGCATCACGAAGGCCAGGCCCGAACTCTGGCCACGACCGGCGAAGTTGAAGCCGGTTACGGTAAACACCGATTTCACGCCTTTGCCTTCGCCAGGCTCGCCTTCCTTGTCATTGAGCAGGTATCTACGCATGTCATCGATGACTTTCTGCGTACGTTCAGCCGAAGAACCCACAGGCGTCTGCACCTGGGCAAAGATCACGCCCTGGTCCTCATCGGGCAGGAACGCGGCAGGGATGCGCATGAACAGCCAGATCATGCCGGCGAAGATCAGTGCGTACACCAGGAACGCCGGGATCTTGTGCTTGATCATGTTGCCCACGCCGCGCTCGTAGCTCAGTACGCCACGGTCGAAGGTGCGGTTGAACCAGCCGAAGAAACCGCGCTTGGGTTGGCCGTGTTTTTCAGGGTCGATCGGCTTGAGCAAGGTGGCGCACAAGGCCGGGGTGAAGATCAGGGCAACCAGTACCGACAGCGCCATGGCCGAAACAATGGTGATGGAGAACTGTTTGTAGATCACACCGGTGGAGCCGCCAAAGAAGGCCATCGGCAACAGTACCGCCGACAGCACCAGGGCAATACCCACCAGGGCGCCCTGGATCTGGCCCATGGACTTGACCGTCGCCTCTTTCGGCGACAGGTGTTCCTCGGCCATTACCCGCTCAACGTTTTCCACCACCACGATGGCATCGTCCACCAGCAAGCCGATGGCCAGGATCATGCCGAACATGGTCAGGGTGTTGATGGTGAAGCCGAACGCCGCGAGGATCCCGAAGGTACCCAGCAATACCACCGGCACCGTCATGGTGGTGATGATGGTGGCGCGGAAGTTCTGCAGGAACAGGAACATCACCAGGAACACCAGCACGATCGCTTCGACCAGGGTGTGCACCACGCCGGAGATCGATTCGGTCACTACAGGCGTGGTGTCATACGGCACCACCGCCTTCATGCCTGGCGGGAAGAACGGCTCCAGGGACGCCACTGTGGCGCGGATAGCCTTGGCGGTGTCGAGGGCGTTAGCACCCGAAGCGAGCTTGATCGCCATACCGGAAGCCGGATTACCGTTGAACTGCGCGCTGATGCTGTAGTTCTGGCCACCCAGTTCGATACGGGCCACATCACGCAGGCGAACCTGGGAGCCGTCGGTGTTCACCTTCATCAGGATGTTGCCGAATTGCTCTGCGGTTTGCAGACGGGTCTTGCCGATGATGGTTGCGTTCAGCTGGTTGCCGGGTAGGGCAGGCAGGCCGCCCAACTGGCCGGTGGCGACCTGGACGTTCTGTGCGGAGATGGCCGTGCTGACATCGACCGGGGTCAACTGGAAGTTGTTCAGCTTGGCCGGGTCCAGCCAGATACGCATGGCGTACTGCGAACCGAACACCTGGAAGTCACCGACACCCGCGGTCCGCGAGATCGGGTCCTGGATGTTGGACACGATGTAGTTGGACAGGTCGTCCTTGTTCATGCTGCCGTCTTCCGACACCAGCCCAATCACCATCAGGAAGTTCTTCACCGACTTGGTCACGCGGATACCCTGCTGCTGCACTTCTTGCGGCAGCAGTGGGGTCGCCAGGTTCAGTTTGTTCTGCACCTGAACCTGGGCGATGTCCGGGTTGGTACCCTGGTTGAACGTCGCGGTGATGGTCATGCTGCCGTCGGAGTTACTGTCCGAGGCGACATAACGCAGGTTGTCGATACCGTTGAGCTGTTGCTCGATCACCTGCACCACGGTGTCCTGCACGGTTTGTGCGGACGCGCCTGGGTAGGTCACCTGGATGTCGATGGCGGTTGGCGCGATGGCCGGATATTGGTTGATGGGCAACTTCAGGATCGACAGTGCCCCGACCAGCATGATCACCAGGGCAATTACCCAGGCGAAAATGGGACGGTCGATAAAAAATTTCGACATGAATTACTCCCCTTTGCCCGTAGTGGCAGCAGGAGCAGCAACCGTTCCAGCAGGCTTGGCGTTATCCGCCTCCTTAACCTTGACTTCGGCGCCAGGCTTGACGTACTGCAAGCCTTCGGTGATCACACGGTCACCGGCGTTCAAGCCTTTTTCCACCAGCCAGTAGGCGCCGACGGTGCGGTTGGCGACCAGGACGCGCTGCTCGACCTTGTTGTCGGCATTGACGATCAGGGCCGTCGGGATGCCTTTGAGGTCGCGGGTTACGCCTTGTTGCGGAGCCAGGATCGCCTTGCTGTTCACGCCGGCTTTCAACTGGGCGTGTACGAACATGCCAGGCAGCAGGGTGTGGTCAGGGTTGGGGAACACGGCGCGCAGGGTCACGGAACCGGTGGTCTGGTCAACCGACACTTCGGAGAATTCCAGCTTGCCATCCTGGCCGTAGTCGCTGCCGTCTTCCAGGGTCAGCTTGACCTTGGCGGCATTGGCGCCGGCTTTTTCCAGCTGGCCGCTTTCCAGGTCGCGGCGCAGTTTCAGCATTTCTACCGAAGACTGCGTGACGTCGACGTAGATCGGGTCGAGTTGCTGGATGACGGCCATGGAGTCGGCTTGGCCGTTGCTGACCAGCGCGCCTTCGGTGACCAAAGAACGGCCGATGCGACCGGCGATCGGCGCGTACACCTTGGTGTAACGCACATTGATCTGCGCGGTTTGAACGTTTGCTTCTGCGGTCATGCGGTTGGCGACGGCGGTGTCGTATTCCTGACGGCTCACGGCTTGCTCATCGACCAACTGCTTGTAGCGGTCGGTGATGGATTTGGTCTGGGTCAGCGTGGCTTGCGCGCTTTTCAGAGTGGCTTCATACACCGATGGGTCGATCTGGTAGAGCTGTTGCCCTTCCTTCACGTCCGCGCCTTCCTTGAACAGGCGCTTGAGAATGATGCCGTTGACCTGCGGGCGAACTTCCGCGATGCGGTAGGCGGTAGTACGGCCTGGCAGCTCGGTTGTCAGGGTAAAGGCTTGCGGTTGAATGGTGACCACGCCGACCTGAGGGGTTTGAGCGGGCGGAGCCGCTTCTTCCTTTTTACATCCGCTGAGCAGCGATGCCAGGGCGACGGCAGTGACCAGAGCGGTAACAGCTGGCTTAAGTTGCATGAAGATCCTCGGGTCAGGCGCGCAGAGTGCGCACCAGCAGTGTGGAAAGGTAAAAAGCAAACGGCGAGTGGATAAGTAGCTTGCTACGCAATATACTTACGTTCATGGTTGTTTGTAAACTCTTGACAGGTTCTGCGCAATGCTGACAAAGCAACGCCCAAAGCCTCGATTCCATTACGTTCGGCACCCATGACGGTGTCGTCCCACAAATATTCAGATGATCGTTACCGGCTATTAATTCTGGCTTAACGATAGTCTCAAGTGTCCTGATTGAGGTTTTACTGCCATGGTTCGTCGCACTAAAGAGGAAGCTCAGGAAACGCGCAGCCAGATCCTCCAAGCCGCCGAGCAAGCCTTCTATGAGCGCGGCGTTGCGCGCACTACGCTGGCTGACATCGCCGCGCTGGCGGGTGTGACTCGGGGTGCTATCTACTGGCATTTCAGCAACAAATCCGATTTGCTGCAGGCGCTGCTCGATACCCTTCATGAGCCGCTGGACGAATTGGCCAGGGCCAGTGAAAGCGAGGACGAACTCGACCCGCTGGGCTGCATGCGCAAGCTGCTGATTCATTTGTTCCATCAAGTGGCCTTGGACCCGAAAACCCGGCGCATCAACGAGATCTTGTTCCATAAGTGCGAATTCACCGATGAAATGTGCGACATGCGCCGTCAGCGTCAGACCCACAGCCTGGAATGCAACCTGCGCATCAGCCTGACGTTGCGTAACGCGGTCCATCGCGGGCAGCTTCCGGAAAACCTCGACACCACCCGTGGCGCGGTGTGTATCCACGCCTACATCAACGGGCTGATCGGCCAATGGCTGCTGGTCCCCGACAGCTTCCAGCTACATCAGGAAGCCGAGCGCTGGGTGGACGCAGGGCTGGACATGCTGCGCTGGAGCCCCAGCCTGCGCAACTGAGACAAAATGCGTAATTGCATCAGGTTGTGTCAACAGTAAAGCGTAAGGATGGTCAATCGTCCTTTTGCCTGATTGGTGGGGTGACTTTATATACGGGCAGGCGGGTGGTTGATAGGTAGCCGGCTAAGTATTTTGTAGCGATTTTGTTGCAAGGGTGTGAAGGAGTGGTACCCCTGGCTGCACACATGGGGTAGTTGGTGTGTTCAAGGTACGAGTAAAAAAGCCCCGGTTCCTGCGAGCCGGGGCTTTTTCATTTCAGCACGTTACGTCAGAGCGCCAGCGTCGGGTAGTCGATATAACCGACCGGGCCCTTGCTGTAGAAGGTGTCCGGGCGTGGCTCATTCAGCGGCGCATCCGCCTTCAGCCGCGCTGGCAAGTCCGGGTTGGCAATAAACGGCACGCCCCAGGCCACCGCATCCGCCTTGCCTTCAGCCAGCCAGGCGTTGGCGCTGTCCTTGGTGAAGCGTTCGTTGGCAATGTACATACCGCCAAAGGCTTTTTTGAGTTGTGGGCCGAGGCTGTCAGCGCCTTCCTTTTCACGCGAGCAGATGAAGGCGATGCCACGCTTGCCCAATTCGCTGGCGACGTAGGTGAAGGTCTGCGCCAGGTTGTCGTCGCCCATGTCATGGGAGTCGGCGCGTGGTGCCAAGTGCACACCCACGCGACCGGCGCCCCAGACTTCGATGGCGGCGTCAGTCACTTCCAGCAGCAGGCGTGCACGGTTTTCCAGGGAACCACCGTAGTTGTCGGTACGCTGGTTGGTGCTGCTTTGCAGGAATTGGTCGAGCAGGTAGCCATTGGCACCGTGGATTTCCACGCCGTCAAAACCGGCGGCCTTGGCGTTCTCGGCACCGGTGCGGTATGCGTCGACGATGTCGGCGATTTCAGCGGTTTCCAGCGCGCGAGGGGTCGGGTAGTCGGCCAGTGGGCGCACCAGGCTGACGTGTCCTTTAGGTTGGATCGCGCTCGGTGCAACCGGAGTTTCGCCGTTCAAGTACGACTCGTGGGAAATACGGCCCACATGCCACAGCTGCAGGAAGATCTTGCCGCCTGCGCCATGAATCGCCTTGGTCACGTTGGCCCAGCCGCGTACCTGGTCGTTGGACCAGATGCCCGGGGTATCCGGGTAGCCCACGCCCAGCGGCGTCACGGAAGTGGCTTCGCTGAGGATCAGCCCGGCGGAAGCGCGTTGCACGTAGTACTCGGCCATCAGCGCGTTGGGTACGCGACCGTCGTCTGCACGGCAGCGGGTCAGCGGCGCCATGATGATGCGGTTCGACAGTTCCAGGTCGCCCAGTTTGATCGGATCGAAAATAGTCGTCATCGGGAAAATACCTTTGTCTTTGAAGTGGATCAGTTGGTCGCAGGGGCCAGGCCGGCATCGCCGCTCTGACGGAAAGTAATCAGGGTCACCACCAGCGCGAGGATCGCCAGGGCCGCTGCGGCTAACGGCACACTGGTCAGGCCGAAACCGTGGGCTATCACACTGCCGCCGACCCAGGCGCCAAGGGCGTTGCCGATGTTGAAGGCGCCGATGTTCAGGGTGGACACCAGGTTCGGTGCGGCCTTGCCAAAGCTCACCACGTTGATCTGCAACGCAGGCACGGCGGCGAACGAGGCGGTGGCCCACAGGAACAAGGTGATTTCAGTCGGGATGATGGCGACGCTGGTCCAGGTCAGCGCGGTGGAAACTACCGCCATACTGATGAACACGCCGATCAGGGTGGCCGCCAGGCGTTTGTCCGCCAGCTTGCCGCCAATGATATTGCCCACGGTGAGGCCCAGGCCGATCAGCAGCAGGGTCCAGGTCACGCCTGTGGGCGACACGCCGGTGACATCGCCGAGCAGCGGCGCAACGTAGGTGAAGAGGGTGAACATAGACGCGGCGAACAGCGCGGTCATGCTCAGCGACAGCCAGATGCCGACGCCTTTGAGCGCGGCCAGTTCGGCGCGCATGTCGAGTTTCTCTTCATCACGCTTGGCGGGCAGGAAACGGATCAAGCCAATCAACGCCACCACACCCATCACCGTCACCGCCCAGAACGTCGAGCGCCAGCCGGCTTCTTGGCCCAGTGCGGTACCCAGTGGTACGCCAAGCACGTTGGCCAGGGTCAAACCGGTGAACATCAAGGCTACGGCCGAGGCACGTTTGTTGGCCGGCACCAGGTTCGCCGCTACCACTGAACCAATCCCAAAGAAAGCACCGTGGCACAGCGCGGTGACGACGCGGGCAAACATCAGCACGTTGTAGTCACTGGCCAGGGCGCAGAGCAGGTTGCCGATAATGAAGATACCCATCAACGCTACCAGTGCCGCCTTGCGTGGCAGCTTGGCGGTGGCCAGTGCCATGAACGGTGCACCGATGGCCACACCCAAGGCGTAGCCGGTGACCAGCCAGCCGGCGCCAGGAATCGACACACCCAGGTCCGCCGCTACATCGGGCAGCAAGCCCATGATGACGAACTCGGTGGTACCGATGGCGAAGGCGCTGAGGGCCAGTATGAGTAGCGAGAGGGGCATTATCGTTTCCTTGTTACAGCGCTACGTTTTCGTCAGCGCTGAGTTCAGTGATGAGCGCCGTGAGGAAGGCCTGGATGGTTTCCTCGTTGCGTTTGAAAAAGTGCCACTGGCCGGCCTTCTGGCTGCTGATCAACCCTGCGCGTTGCAAGGTCGCCAGGTGGGCCGACACGGTCGACTGGGACAAACCGCAGCGCTGATCGATCTGACCGGCACAGATGCCGTATTCGTGGTTGTGCAGTTGCTCGGGGAACTGCACTTTCGGGTCTTTCAGCCAAGTGAGGATGTCTCGTCGTACTGGGTGCGCCAGGGCTTTTATTATTTCGTCGAGGTCGATGGACATGGCAGGTGCTCGGTTTCGTAAAGCGTTATATCGCGATGAGGCGAACTTTAAATCGCTCTATCCCGATATACCAATATGATTTTGATCTGAACCTAAGCTTAATCGGTATATCGGGTTATAACGATACGTTGCTGGCAGTGATAGACTGCGCGCCATGAATTATCTCGCACATCTGCACTTGGGCGGCCAACTTCCTGCGCAATTGCTGGGTAGCCTGTATGGCGATTTCGTCAAAGGGCGCCTGCAGGGTCAGTTCGGCCCGCAAATCGAATCGGCTATCCAGCTGCACCGCTCCATTGATCGTTTTACCGACAGTCACCCGTTGGTGGGGGAGGCGTTGTCACGCTTCAGCCTGACCCGCCGGCGCTATGCCGGGATCGTCCTCGATGTTTTTTTCGACCACTGCCTGGCGCGGGATTGGGCGCTGTATGCTGACCAGCCGCTGGAGCGCTTCACGTCGCAGGTGTACCGCGTGCTGGCGGCCGAGCCGCAGTTGCCGGGGCGGCTGGCGCAGATTGCGCCGTATATGGCGGCGGATGATTGGTTGGGATCTTACCGCGAGTTTGCGGTGATGGAGCAGGTGTTGCGCGGGATCTCGCGGCGGCTGACACAGCCCGAGGAACTGCGACATGCCATGCAGGAGTTGCAGGTGTTATATGAGCCGTTGAGTGAAGACTTTCGAGTGTTCTACCCCGAGCTGCAGAAATTTGCACAAGCCCAACTGACTATTGGGATCTAAATGTGGGAGCGAGCAAGCCCGCTCCCACATTTTTTTGACCCTGCTCGCCTCAGGCCGCGAACGCCGGTCGAGCGTCCACTTGTTCTGCCTCCGGCAGCGGCCCGAACAACGCTCTCTGCACCGCCTGCTGCGCCTGATAAGCCAGCGCCGCGCGTTCCTGCCCGGCACAGGCAATCGGCTTGAGCACATGAATCTCCACATCACCCTGGTCATTGCCAAACAGACGCATCAGGTGCGACAGCAAATCATCATCGCCAATAAACGGTGCCAGTGGGTCCACTTGGCCGTCGCGCAAATACCGGATCGCCACCGGTTGCAGCGACACATCCGCATCGATCGCACTGGCCAGCAAGCGCCCGTGGAACGTGCGCAGGCTGCGGCCGTCGGTGGTGGTGCCTTCCGGGAACATCAGCAGCGGGTGCTGTTGCTCCAGATGACGGGTCATCTGCTTGCGGATCAACTGGCTGTCACCCGAACCCCTGCGGATAAACAGGCTGCCCGCTTTAGCCGCCAACCAGCCGGCCACCGGCCAGGTGCGCACTTCGGCCTTGGACAGGAACGACATCGGTGCCACAGCGCCCAGCAGCGGAATATCGGTCCAGGACACGTGGTTGCTCACCCACAGCATCGGCTGCGTTGGCAACTCGCCATGCACCGTCACGCGAAAGGGCAGGGCATTGGTCAGGCGCGCCATGAAGAACCGCGACCAGCGCTGGCGGCGCACCATCGAGTTGGCTACGCCCAAACGCTCAAACAGGCCAAACACGCTGGCCATGCTCAAGCCCAGCGCCACCACCACTAACACGCGGGCAATGCGCCCGTAGATCCGCAGGCGGCTCATCACATGGCTGCCTTGAAGTGGCGGGCGTAACGCGGGCATAGCTCATCGCGCTTGAGCAGGATGAACACGTCGGCCACTTGGAAATCTTCATCCCAGCACGGCTCGCCGCAGATCTTCGCACCCAGGCGCATATAGGCCTTGAGCAGCGGTGGCATCTCGGCGATTACGTTGGACGGCAGGTCCAGTGCCGGCAGTGGTTTCTTCGGTTCGGCACGCAGGTGTTCGTTGCACAGGTAGCGTTCGCGCAGACGCTGCATGATCGCGTGAGCCTGAATGCCGCCGTCGTGCATCGGGATGCTTGCGCACCCCATCAGGTAGCTGTAGCCGCCTTGGTTCAACACTTCGGCCAACTCGCCCCACAACACGGCAATCGTGCCGCCGTTACGGTAGGCGGGGTCGACGCAGGTGCGGCCGATTTCCAGGATCGGGCCCTGCAAGTGCAGTAAACCGTGCAGGCTGAACTCTTCTTCGCTGTAGAACCGGCCCAGGGTGCTGGCGGCCTGGTGGTCGAGCAAACGGGTGGTGGCGACCAATCGACCGCTGTTCAAGTCCCGCACGCCGATGTGGCTGCAGTGAACATCATAGTCATCCATGTCCAGGCCCAGTTCCGCGCCTTTCAGCTTGGCGTTGAACTCGCCGCTGAACACGTTGAACCGCAAGGCCTGGGCTTCCTGCAAAGCCTGTGCGCCGATCAGGCGTTCGGCTTGCAGACGGCGTTCATTGCCGGTGTCGCTGATGCGGGCGATCTGAGTCATGGCGAGTCTCCGAGTGCCGGCCACGTTTCGGCCGGTCGACTTTGTTGTCCAAAGTCAGGCTATGTAGGCTCGGTGTCATCTCCATGAAGTTACGGTGACGGTTGAATGACAGCCCTCGCTGTCGCAAATCTGTCATCGCCCTCGGCTAGGCTCGCGGGCTTTAATGCCCTCCTTGAGTTTGCGTCCATGGTCAGAGGCCTGTTGTGCGTTGCCTTGCTACTCGTCACCGTTACCGTCCACGCCGAAACCTGGCCCGACAAAGAATGGGCCAAGGGCACACCGCTCGCAGGTCCTGCCGTCGACGCCTTGGATGCCTACGCTTTCCCTGCGCGAGACGACACCACCCGCCAAGGCATTCGCACCGACGCGTTGCTGGTGATCCGCGACGGCGAGGTTATCTACGAACGCTACGCCGCACCCACCACCGCCAGCACGCCGCACCTCACCTGGTCCATCAGTAAAAGCCTGATGGCCACCGTGCTGGGCGTGGCCTATGGCGATAACCGCTTTAAATTGACCGACCCGGTCGCGCGCTTCTACCCGCCGATGAAGCAACACCCAACCGTGACCATGGCCGATTTGCTGCACTGGGCCTCGGGCCTGGACTGGCAGGAAGACTACGAATACGCGCCATTGAACTCTTCTGTGGTGGCGATGCTCTACACCCGTGGCCGCGCCGATATGGCTGACTTTGCCGCGGACACGGAGGCGGCCAGCGCACCCGGCCAGGCCTTTCGTTACTCCAGCGGCGACACCAACATCCTGTCCGCCGCCCTCAAAGGCATGCTCGGCCTCAAGGCTTATATGAGTTACCCCTGGGACGCACTGTTCAAGCCCTTGGGTATCCGCAGTGCCACGTGGGAAACCGACGCCGATGAAACCTTTGTCGCCTCGTCCTACGCCTACCTCACCGCCCGCGACCTGGCGCGCGTCGGTCTGCTGATGGCGCGGGATGGGCGTTGGGGGGATCAACAGTTGCTGCCAAAGGATTGGGTGACCTTCAATCGCCAGCCGTTCGATAAATACAAAGCCGGCCAGGACGAAGCCGTCCCTGGCGGCCATTGGTGGCTCAATCAAGGCACTCCACGGCCCTGGCCCGACGCCCCCGTCGATACCTTCGCCGCCCTCGGCCATTGGGGCCAGGCGCTGTACGTGATGCCCGACGAACGCCTGGTGATCGTGCGCTATGGCGACGACCGCGACGGCAGCTACCGCCACAACGAACTGCTCAAGCGCGTGCTTGCGGCGGTGCAACCATGATCCGCCGTCGTCCGTTCACCAGCCTGTTTATCCTGCTGCTTCTCGCCCTGCTGGGGTGGCTCTGGCACGAGCGCGTCAACCTGCAAGCCTTTCCCGACATCATTGCGGCGTACACCGCCAAGGAGTATTGCTCGTGTCGGTATGTGGCGAACAACCCGGCCGAGTATTGCCGTGGGTATGTAAAGCAATACGTGCCGACCAGCGCATTCAGCGACAACCCGGCGCGCAGTGAAGTGACGGCGAGTGGGTTGGGGCGTACGCACAGTGCGCGGTGGTTGGGGGACCGCCAGGGTTGCCGCCTGACGCCCTGACGCCGCAAACGTCCCCACATTGGATTTGCGCCGTTCATGAGATTGCGCTTAAGGTTCGTTCAGTTTTTTCCCCCGCGAGTCTTTATGTTCAACGCTTCTCTCTTCAATCCCCTGGCCTTCGCCCTCTTGGCCACCGCCGCTGTGCCTGCCCACGCCGACTGGTACCTGGATAACGAATCCTCGCGCCTATCGTTCGTTACCACCAAAAACACCGAGATTGCTGAAGTCCACCGCTTCCTAGTCCTGCACGGCAAGGTCGACAGCAAAGGTGCGGCCCAGTTGGAAGTGGAAGTGGAGTCGGTCAACAGCGGCATTCCGCTGCGCGATGAGCGCATGCGCAATCAGCTGTTCGAGATCAAGACCTTCCCCGAAGCGTTGATCAGCGCACAGATCAATCTGCAACCCATCAATGATCTCGCGCCCGGAGCGCAGTTGGAATTGCGCCTGCCGCTGTCCGTGACCCTGCATGGCAAAACCCAGACCTACAGCGCCGAGTTGCTGGCCACGCGCTTGGACGACCGACGTTTCCAAGTGGTGACCCTGGAACCGGTGGTGCTGCATGCCGAAGATTTCGATCTAGCGCCGGGTGTGGCGGCGTTGCGCAAGGCGGCGGGGCTTGCGTCGATCAGTTTGTCGGTACCGGTGGGTGCGGTGCTGATCTTTACCGCGCGCTGACATGAGCGGCGCGGTGTTTCCATGGCGCAGCGCCAATCGGTTCGAGTTGCTGATCGACGGCCCGCAATTCTTCCCGCAGATGCTGGTGGGCATCGCCCGCGCCGAGCGGCAAGTGGACCTTGAACTCTATCTGGTGGAAGCCGGGGCCTGTGCCGAAGCGCTGGTGCAGGCGCTGGTGCAGGCGACCGAGCGTGGCGTGCAGGTGCGTTGCCTGTTCGATGATTATGGCAGCCTGGCGTTCACCCTCGGGCTGCGCAAACGCTTGACCGACGCCGGTGTGGCGCTGCGTTTCTACAACCGCCTGAGCTGGCGTCGCTGGATGCGTAACTTTTACCGCGACCACCGCAAGCTGTTGCTGATCGACCAGAGCATTGCCGTGGTCGGCGGCACAGGGGTGACGGATGAATTCTGGACGCCGGGCCAAGACACCGCCGACTGGCATGAAGTGATGGTGCAAATCAGCGGCCCGCTGGTGTTGGACTGGCAGGCGCTGTTCGACCGTCAATGGCACGCCAACGCAGCGCGCCGGGAGTGGAAACCCTCCACTCACTTTGGTTTGCCGCGTTTGCCCAAGTTGCCGGCGACTGGGCCGGGCCTGGGTCGTGTGGCTTACGCCGACGCCCGTCAGCATCGCGATATTTTGCAATCGCTGATCCGTGCCCTGAATAACAGTCACCAGCGCATCTGGCTGGCCACGCCCTATTTTCTGCCGACCTGGAGCGTTCGTCGCGCTTTGCGCCGCGCGGCCGGGCGCGGGGTGGATGTGCGTTTGCTGCTCACCGGCCCGCGCACCGATCACCCGTCTGTGCGTTACGCCGGGCACCGTTATTACCCGCGTTTGCTGCGCTCGGGTGTACAGATCTTTGAGTACCAGCCGTGCTTTCTGCACCTCAAAATGGTGCTGGTGGATGACTGGGTCAGCGTTGGGTCGTGCAACTTCGATCACTGGAACCTGCGTCTCAACCTGGAAGCCAACCTGGAGGCGTTGGACCCTGAGCTGACGCTGGCAGTTAAAGAGAGTTTTGAACGAGATTTTGCCCAGAGCCAGGTGGTGAGCCTGGAGGCGTGGAAGTCGCGGCCATTGTGGCGGCGGGTGAAACAACGGGTGTGGGGGTGGGTTGATCGGTTGGTGGTAAATTTGCTCGATAGACGCGGTTAAGAAAAACACCGCTAAACAAATGTGGGAGCGGGCTTGCTCCCACATTTTTTTGACCGTGTCAGGCTTCAGAGCAATTCAAACGTCTGCTGCTGCACCTCCTGGGAGTCCAGGCCAATCTGCACGTTGAACTCACCCGGCTCCGCGGCGAACTTGAGCTGGGTGTTGTAGAACTTCAGGTCTTCCTCGGTGATGGTGAAGTGCAGCGTGCGCTCCTCACCCGCCTTGAGCATGACCTTCTGGAAGTTTTTCAACTCTTTGATCGGGCGGATCATCGAGCCGGCCACGTCCTGGATATACAACTGCACCACGGTTTCGCCATCCACCTTGCCGGTGTTGGTCACCGTGACACTGGCGTCGAGCTTGCCGGTCTTGTTCAGCGTGGTGGACGACAGCGCCATGTCCGACAGGGTGAACGTGGTGTAGCTCAGGCCATAGCCAAACGGGAACAGGGGCCCGGTGGTGTCATCGAAGTACTGCGAGGTGTAGTTGCCCGGTTTGCCTGGGGTGAACGGCCGGCCGACGGTCAGGTGGTTGTAGTAGGTCGGAATCTGCCCCACCGAGCGTGGGAACGTGATCGGCAGCTTCCCCGACGGGTTGTAGTCACCAAACAGCACGTCGGCAATGGCGTTGCCGCCTTCGGTGCCGGCGAACCAGGTTTCCAGGATCGCATCGGCCTGTTGGTTCTCTTCAACAATCGACAGCGGGCGGCCGTTCATCAACACCAGTACCAGCGGCTTGCCGGTGGCTTTCAAGGCCTTGATCAGGTCGCGCTGGCTTTGCGGGATGTTCAGGTCGGTGCGGCTCGAGGATTCGTGGGACATGCCACGGGATTCACCCACGGCAGCCACCACCACATCGGCATCCTTGGCGGCCTTCACGGCCTCGTCGATCATCACGTGGGCAGGGCGGGTGTCGTCCACCACTTCCGGCGCATCGAAGTTGAGGAAGTTCAGGTAGTCGACCACGGCCTTGTCGTTGGTGATGTTGGCGCCACGGGCATAGATGATCTTGCCTTTTTCGCCGATCACCGCGTTCAAACCGTCGAGCAGCGTCACCGATTGCGCAGGCCGTCCGGCGGCGGCCCAACTGCCCATCATGTCGATAGGCGCCTTGGCCAGCGGGCCGACCAGGGCGATGGTCGCGGATTTTTTCAGCGGCAGGGTGTTGTTCTGGTTTTTCAGCAACACCAGGCTGCGACGTGCGATGTCGCGTGCGTCGGCACGGTGCAGGCGGCTTTCGGCGTAGGTGTCGGCCGGGTCATCCTCGGCCTTGCCGATGCGCAGGTACGGGTCCTTGAACAGGCCCATGTCATATTTGGCACCGAGCACTTCGCGCACGGCGTTATCGATGTCGCTCTGTTCGATCTCGCCGGACTTGAGCAGCCCCGGCAATTCCTTGGCATACAACGAGTCGTTCATGCTCATGTCGATGCCGGCCTTGATCGCCAGCTTGGCGGCTTCGCGCCCATCCTTGGCCACGCCGTGCTTGATCAGCTCGAAGATCGCGCCATGGTCGCTCACGGCCACGCCCTTGAAGCCCCAGTCCCGGCGCAGCAGGTCGTTCATCAGCCAGGTGTTGGCGGTGGCAGGCACGCCGTTGATCGAGTTCAACGCCACCATCACGCCGCCCGAACCGGCCTTGATCGCCGCGTGGTACGGCGGCAGGTAGTCCTGGTACATCTTGACCGGGCTCATGTCGACCACGTTGTAGTCGCGACCGCCTTCCACCGCGCCATACAGGGCGAAATGCTTGACGCTGGCCATGATGCTGTCGGCATTCGCGGGGCTCACGCCCTGGAACGCCTTGACCATGACGTCGGCGATGCGTGAAACCAGGTAGGTGTCCTCACCGAAACCTTCGGAGGTACGGCCCCAACGCGGGTCGCGGGAGATGTCGACCATCGGCGCGAAGGTGATGTCGAGGCTGTCGGCGGCGGCTTCCTGGGCAGCGATGCGCCCGGAGCGGCCGATGGCCTCCATGTCCCAGCTGGACGCCAGGGCCAGGCTGATCGGGAAGATCGTGCGGTGGCCGTGGATCACGTCGTAGGCGAAGAACATCGGGATCTTCAGCCGGCTGCGCATGGCCGCGTCCTGCATCGGACGGTTTTCCGGGCGGGTGATGGAGTTGAAGGTGCCACCGATACGGCCGGCGGCGATTTCCTTGCGGATCAGCTCGCGGGGCATCTCGGGGCCGATGCTGATCAGGCGCAATTGGCCGATCTTTTCGTCCAGGGACATCTGCTTGAGCAGGTCGCTGACAAAGGCGTCCTTGTCTTTAAGCGCAGCAGGCTTTGTTTCTGCCCATACGGGGTGACTGGCCAGAGTGGCAACAAGGCCGAGCAAACACAGCTTTTTCATGAATATCCTTTTTCGGCTCACTGCACAGCATTGGGGTGAATGCTGATCGGCCAAAATGTGGGGAGCGTCTATTGTTGTTCGGGTGTTGTTCAGATAAATGCAGCAGACTCTGAACTCTTGTTCGCGCTGGGCATCTTTGTAGCTGATTGGCTCGATGCATTCCAGTGGTGGCGGATTATGCCCCAAGCGCGTGGTGTATAGGGTTAGTCGTAACATTCCATCAAGATTGGGCAGGAGAAACACCATGCAAGCAGCACAAGGTTACCGCTGGGGCTTGAAAGCCGCGGTTTTGCTATTGATCAGCAGCGTGCTGAGCGGTTGTGGCATCAACAACATCCCGACCCTGGACGAACAGGCCAAGGCCGCCTGGGGCCAGGTGCAGAACCAGTACCAACGCCGCGCCGACCTGATTCCCAACCTGGTGGAAGTGGTCAAGGGCTATGCTGCCCATGAACAGGACACGCTCACCGCCGTGATTGAAGCGCGGGCCAAGGCCACGTCGATCCAGGTGGATGCCAGCACCCTCGACAATCCGGAAAAACTCAAGCAGTTCCAACAAGCACAGGATGGCTTGAGTGGCGCACTCAGCCGTTTGATGGTGGTGTCCGAGCGCTACCCGGACCTGAAGGCCAACCAGAACTTCCTGGCCCTGCAATCGCAGCTTGAAGGCACCGAAAACCGTATTGCCGTAGCCCGCCGCGACTTTATCCAGGCCGTGCAGGCCTACAACACCGAGATCCGCACTTTCCCTGGCCGTCTGTGGCACAGCGTGATGTACAGCGACTTGCCGGTCCGCGCCACGTTTGAGGCCACCAGTGCCGATGCCGATAAAGCGCCGCAAGTGAAGTTCAAATAAAGCTGCATTGAGGTGTCGATGCGTTTATTACGGATAGGCCTGGCGCTGTGGCTGTTGGCCTGTGTGGGCGTGGCCCAGGCAGCCCTGACCTTCCCGGCGCTGACCGGGCGGGTGGTGGATAACGCCGATATGATCGACGCGGCCACGCGCCAGCAGCTGACACAGCAGCTGCAGGCGCTGGAACAGACGTCCGGCGACCAGATCGTAGTGGTCACCGTGCCTAACTTGCAGGGCGTACCGATTGAGGACTTCGGTTATCAATTGGCTCGCCAGTGGGGTATCGGCCAGAAAGGCAAGGATAACGGCGCGCTGTTGATCGTCGCCCGCGATGAGCGCAAATTGCGCATCGAGGTCGGTTACGGCCTGGAAGGCGTCCTCACCGATGCGCAGTCGTGGGTGATCATCAATCAGGTGATTGCTCCGGCGTTCAAGGCCGGTAACTACAGCAAAGGCATCAGCGACGGCGTGGCTGCGATGGTGCAAGTGGTGGGCGGAGAACCCTTGGCCGTGCCAGCCCATGTGGCGGATGGCAACTTTGCCAAGGATAATCCCGGGCTTTCCATCGGCCTGTTTGTCCTGCTGATCGGCGTGCTGTGGCTGTGCAACCGGATGGGGCTGCCGGTGGGTGCGATCCTGCTGTCGATTCTCAGCAGCAGCGGGCGCGGCGGTGGTGGCGGGGGCGGCGGTGGTTTCCGGGGCGGCGGCGGCGGCTTCGGCGGCGGCGGGGCCTCGGGCGGCTGGTAATGACAATAATGAGAGAGCACCTACAACCATGGCATTACTGACTGAACACGAGCAGCGCCAAGTCGCCGAAGCGATCGCCCGCGTGGAAAAAACCACCGACGCCGAACTGGTGACCGTGCTGGCCGCCCGCGCCGATGACTACGCCTACATCCCGCTGCTGTGGGCGAGCCTGATCGCGTTGGTGGTGCCGGGCGTGGTGCATTACGTGTCGGGTTACCTGAGCATGTACACCTTGCTGTTGGCGCAATGGGCGACATTCATCGTGTTGTGCCTGGTGTTCCGCTTGCCCAAGGTCACCACGCGCTTGATTCCGCGTTCGGTGCGCTACTGGCGCGCGTCCAACCTGGCGCGGCGGCAGTTCCTGGAGCAGAACCTGCACCACACGCTGGGCAGCACCGGGGTGCTGATTTTTGTCAGCGAGGCCGAGCGCTATGTGGAGATTCTGGTCGATGACGGGATTTCCAGGCACCTGGATGACAGCAGTTGGGACGCCATCGTCAAGGCGTTTACCCAGCAGGTAAAACAGGGGCATACGTTGGCCGGGTTTATCAGTTGCATTGAGGCCTGTGGTGAATTGTTGAAGGTGCATGTGCCGGTCACCCAAACCCGTAATGAACTGCCGAATCGCTTGGTCGTACTCGAATAAAAATGTGGGAGCGGGCGTGCTCCCACATTGGATCGTGTTATCCAGTCCAATGACCGCTGATCAAATAACCCCGTGCCCTAAACCGCCATCCGCCCTAAAATGCCCGGCATTCCCAGCCCGAGGCGTTTTTGTTCATGTCTGTCACCGCTCAACCTGCCCGCCCTGCGCCGGACCATCACGCCGAGTTCATCGAACTGCTCAGCGCAAGCCTCGCGCAAAACGCTTTTATCAAGCTGGTGCTGGCCAAATACGTCGGTGAAGAAGCCGAATTGCAACGGCTGATCATCAAGCCGGTAGTGGTCAAGGAGCAGGCATGCCTGTCCTTCGTCTACCGCTACAAGACCCGCGACATCACCAAAAACTTCCCGTTGGCAGAGGCCGTGGCGGCGATTGCCGAGCTGCTGCCGGCGCAGTTCAAAAACGCCCACCTGCTGTCGCTGACCGACGAAGCCCAGTTGGAATACAGCAAGAAGAACAAAAGCTCGCTGTTCAAAAGCAAGCCGCAGCAATTGCGTGAGGCGCCCTCGGCCGAGCATAACCGCGAGAAAAATCGTTTCCTCGACCTGAGCCGGCCGTTTCTCGCCGACCTGGGTGTGACCGACGCCAAGCAGGCGCTGATCCCGTCTATGTCGCGCAAATGGAAGCAGATCAACAAGTTCATCGAAGTGTTCAGCCATGCGCTGACCTCATCCCCCTTGAAACTGGACCAACCCGTACGCGTGGCGGACTTTGGTTCGGGCAAGGGCTACCTGACGTTCGCCATCCACGACTACCTGCGCAACACCCTCAAGGCCGAGGGTGAGGTGACGGGCGTCGAGCTGCGCGCAGACATGGTGACCCTGTGCAACACCGCCGCCGCCCGCCTGGAACACCCCGGGCTGGTGTTCAAATGTGGCGACGTGCGCAGCGTGGCGCCGAGCGAGCTGGACGTGATGATCGCCCTGCATGCCTGCGACATTGCCACTGACTATGCGATCCACACCGGCATCCGCTCCGGCGCGTCGATCATCATGTGCTCGCCGTGCTGCCACAAACAGATCCGCCTGCAGATCCAGAGCCCGGCGCTGCTTAAACCGATGCTGCAATACGGCCTGCACCTGGGCCAGCAGGCGGAAATGGTCACCGACAGTTTGCGCGCGTTGTTCCTGGAGGCCTGTGGTTATGAGACGAAGGTGTTCGAGTTCATCTCGCTGGAACATACGAACAAGAACAAGATGATCCTCGCGGTGAAGCGCGCGGAGCCGATGGACAACGCGCAGTTGCTGGAGAAAATCCAGGAACTGAAGGCGTTCTACCACATCACCGAGCACTGCCTGGAAACCCTGCTGCGCGCGGATGGGTACCTGACCTGAGCACGATGCGAATCAAAATGTGGGCTCCCATATTCAGGCCGCGCTCGGCTTGGGGGCTTGCGCAGGCTGCACCGCCGTCTTGCGCCCCAGCATCACCGTCACAATCACCCCACACGCAAACACCCAGGTAATCGGCTCGATGTGTTCACCAAAGAACAGCGCCGAGAACGCGATGGTGAAGAAGATCTGCAACAGCTGAATTTGACTGACCCGTGCAATCCCGCCCATGGCCAACCCGGCATACCAGGCGAAGAACCCCAAAAACTGCGAGAACAGCGACACATAACCAAACGCCCACCACGTGCGCATGGAAATCGCCCCTTGATGCTGCGCCGCCAAGTACCACACCGGGCCGATCAACACCGGCGTCGACAGTACCAGCGCCCAGCAGATCACCTGCCAGCCACCCATCTCCTTGGCCAGTCGCCCGCCTTCGGCATAACCCAGGCCGCCCACGGCAATCGCGCCAAGCATCAGCAGGTCGCCCGCTTGAATACTGCCGGCTCCGGTGATCAGCGCATAACTCAACACCAGTGCACTGCCCAGCGCCGCGCAGGCCCAGAAGGCTTTTGACGGCCGCTCATGGGACAGCCACGCCGCATACAGCGCTACGCACAACGGTTGCAGGCCATTGACCAGCGCGCCATGGGACGCTGGCAAGGTTTGCATGGCCCAGGCCGACAGCACCGGAAAGCCCAGAATCACGCCCGCGATCACCAGGCACAGCCCGTGCACCTGACGCCAGCTTGGCCAGCGTTCGCGCCGCCACAACAACAGCGCTGCCGCCGGGATCGCCGCGAACAGCGCGCGGCCCAGGCCGTTGAGCAACGGGTGCATTTCCTGCACCACGATGCGGGTGAAGGGCAGGGTCAGGCTGAAGATGATGACGCCCAGCAGGCCGAGGGCCATGCCGGTGTTTTCGCGCGAGCTCATGGGGAAGAACCGAAATCTGGAGGGTTTCAAGGGAAACCCATCTAGCCACAACCCCCGCTGATTGCGGGTCTACAGCTGGGTGAGGATTTATCCGTACAGTTGAGTCCCAGGTGGGGGGGAGTGGGAGCTGGCTTGCCTGCGATAGCATCACTTGGGCCTACCTGATACACACGAGGTGTCTGCATCGCGGGCAAGCCCGGCTTCCACATTTTAGAAGAAGCGCGTGATGCTGATCTTGGCGTTGCGCCCTTCGCTGTAGACGCCCTCGCCGCTGAGGGCCGGCTGGTAGCTGCGGTTGAACAGGTTGTCGACGGTGAAGTTGATCTCGGTGCCTTTGAGGCCGGCTTGCTGCGGTTTCCAATTGGCGAACAGACCCTGGGTGTCGTAGCTGGCGTTCTCGGTTTGGTCGTAGATAAAGTCGCCGATGCTGGAGTTGAAGCCGCCTGGGTAAATGTCGGTGGGCACGCGATCGGTCTTGCGCACGAACTGGCCCTGCCAGCCCACTTGCGCGTCCCAGCTCGGGATTTTGGTACCCAGCACCACGACCCATTTGGCCGGTGGAATATCGCGTGCCCACACATGACGGTCGGTAGCCCAAGGGTTGGTGTAGGGGTTGTCGCGTTTACCTGTAGCCCAGGAGTAAGTCAGAGAGGCGAACACGTATGTCGAGTCGTAGTAGCTTTCGAGCTCGACGCCCTTGATGGTCATGCCGCCGACGTTGCGATAGTTGGTTCTGGACGCCGTGTCGGTGCACACCGAATCGATATTGCCCGGCACGGTCATTTGCCGTTCGCAGCCGATGCCGGTGGCCTTCATGATCTCGTCTTCGATGCGGTTGTGAAACAGCGTGGTGCGCAGTTGCAGGTTGTCATCGCGGGTGAAGATGCGCGAGAAGTTGGTGACGTTGCCCGCGGTAATCGCCGTAATGCGCTCGGGCTTGAGGTTGAGGCTTGTGGCGCTGCGCGTGCTGGCGGCGCCCTGGACTTCATACTGTTCATCGATGACCGGCGCACGCCACGTGCGGTTCCAACTGGCGAAGAAGGCCACATCCGGGGTCACGTTCCAGAACGCGGCCAGGCGCGGTGACCACCCGGTGTAGGTGCGGTCGCTGTAGTCATGGCCGACGCGCGGGTCCGGGTTGCTGTAGTACGGCGCATCGTTGGCTTCGCCGCGGTTGCGCACGTGGTCATAGCGCAGGGACGGGGTGAGGGTCACATCCCCAAGCGTGATCGCGTCCTGCAGGTAGAGCGAATTTGTGTCGACCTTGCCGTGGGGCATGAAATACGGCTGGAAATGCCCATAGTTGTATCTGGCGGTGTTGTAGGTCGCGCCCGGCATCCAGCTTTCGGTTTCGCGGTCGTGCTTGCGGATCTGCACGCCAGTGGTCACTGCGTGTTCCAGCGGGCCGGAGGTCAACAGGCTGATATTGCGCAGCTCAAAAATGCGGTCTGCATAAGACGTTTCCATCTTGCGTCCACCGGTGCTCAGACCCATCACGGCATTTTCGGCGCGTTCGTCAGTCTGGTCGGTCTTGGAGAACGAGTAGCTGAGCTTCAAGTCGATCAATGGGTTGTTCAGCGGCTGGTACTGGTATTTGCCCGACCAGGTGGTGTCCACGGTTTCACGGTCGGCCAGGAAACGTGTCAGAGCGCCTTTGTAGCCATACCGGTCGATCGCCGATTGCATCGGCGGTGACGGGTAGGACTTAGCCGAGAACGGCGCCATGCGCTCGCTTTTGGCACTGGAGTAGGACAGGCCCATGCTGTGTTCGTCGGTAAAGTGGGCATTGACCTTGAACAACTTGCCCTCTACATCCTGTGCACTGTTGGGCAGGCGCTTGGGGTTGATCGGGTATTGATTGCGCGGGTCGGGCGGGGTGCCGGCGAGCTTCAAGTCGTCGCCGTCGCGCTTGGTCAGGTAAATCAGGCCATCCATGCGACCATCGTCGGTGCGGCCATATACCGCGCCGCTGTACACCTGCTCGTGAGTGTTGCTGGAGTAGCCATACTTGGCCATCGCCCCGGCGTTACGCCCGTCCTTGAGCAAGTCTGGCGCATCCTTGGTGGTCATGTTGACCGTGCCGCCGAAGCCGCCGTTACCGGTGAACGGCGAGTAGGGGCCTTTCTCCACCTCAATGCTTTTGATCAACTCGGGCTCGATGAAGACCGTGCCTTGTTGATAGCGCTCGAAGCCACTTTTGGTTGCGCCATCCACGGTCATCGGCACATCTTCTGCATCGCCCATGCCGCGAATGTTCATGGTCTGGCCACCTGGCTTGGGTGAGCCGCCCATGAACACACCGGGCAGAGTCTGCAGCAGTGAAGGGATGTTGTCGGGCTGATAACGGTCAATATCGGCCTGGCTCAAGGTGGAGCGGCCTACGGTGCTGGCGTCGACCTCGGTACCGGTGCCGATCACGCTCAGGGCGTCCAACTGAATCGCACCGCTCTGGGTGGTTTTCGCCTCTTCGGGCCTTACCACATAGGTGTTGCCGACTTTGATCAACGTGAATTCACCATTTTTCAGCAAGGTGCGAAGCGCCACTTCCGCGGTGAAGTCACCGTCGAGTGCCGGCGCCTGCACATTCCTGAACAGCGCTTCATCGAATAACAGCTGGATTTTCGCCTGCTGCGCTACCTGGCTCAGGGATGTCGCCAGCGCCTGGGCGGGCAGCTTGAATGGCTCGGCTTGGGCATTGAGGCTGAATGCCAGGCAGGTGGCGATGAGGGTCGGTCGAAGCAACAGGTGCGAAGCGTGGCAAGGCGCGCGAAACATGAAATCCCCCGGTGTGGCCCAATGGCCGAAAAGGCGTGCGTGTCGAATGCAGACCGGAGGAAGACGGGGCAGATAAAAAAATCCACACCTGCGAATGCAAAATATTCTCAAATAAGAATTTGCGCGGTTATTTGCTCGGTTCGATTTTGATAATGCCGTCCGCCGACGCCACGGTTTTCACCGGTAACAGGGCGGGCAGGGCGTTGAGCAGGGCGTCTGGATCATTCACATCAAGATTGCCCGAGACCTTCAGGTGCGCCACGGCGCTGCTGACCTGCAACGGTGCCTGAGGGCGATACAGGCTCAACTCGTCGATCAGGCTGGCAAGTTCGCGGTTGCGAAACGACAAGTGTCCACTGCGCCAGTCAGCGACCTCCTCGAAGGGAAGTGTTTGCTGCTGCAACGTACCATTGGCATAGCGGTAGATAGCACGTTGCTGGGCGCCAAGCAGCGTGACCGGGCTTTTTGCATCCGGCTCGAAGGCGACCTGGCCATGGGCGACGCTGATCACCAGTTGCTGTTGGCTGCGGCGCACGTCAAAGCCGGTGCCGACCACGCGCACGCTCGCTTCGCCCGCTTGCACGAACAACGGTCGTTCCCTGTCGGCGGCCACTTCGATGTACAGCTGGCCCTTGTCCAGGTGCACGATGCGCTGGTGCGCGGTGAAGTCCACACGCACGCGGGTGTTGGCATTCACATACAAGGTGCTGCCGTCGGGCAGGTTGAGGGTGCGCATGCCTTTGGCGTGCGCCGTTACCTGGGTGTGATACAGCTCGCGGGGCGCGCCGATGTGGGTCGCCAGCACCGCGCACAGCAAGGCGGCGGCCACGGCCAGGGCAGGGCGCCATACCGACGGTTTGCGCTTGGGCAGCGTCGCGGGCTTGTTCAGTTGCTGTAACTGGGCCAGGTCGGCCCACAGTTGCTCGAATTCGGCATAGGCGCGGGCATGGGCGGGCTCGGCCTGCCAGGCGGCAAACGCTTTGCGCTCGGCGCGCCCCATGTCATTGCGGTTGCGGGCAAACCAGCTGGCGGCTTGGGCATCGATGGCGTCGCTGGCTTCGATGTCCAAGAGCTCGGTGTCGCTCAGGCGATTCATTCTGGCTGCTCCGTGCCGGGTTCTTGTTGAAGGCGTCGCTTGCAATGCAGCAGGGCAAAAGCGATGTGCTTTTCCACCATGCTGGTGGAAATGCCCATGCGCTCGGCGATCTGCGCCTGGCTCAAGCCTTCGAAGCGGTGCAGCATAAGGGCTTCTCGCCGGCGGGGCGAGAGTCCGGCGAGGACTTCTTTCAACTGTTCCAGTCGTTGCAAGCGTTGCGCGGCGGCCATGGGGTCGTTTTGCTCGTCGGTGACAGGTTCCGCGTCCATAGCGGCCTGATCAACGTGAACGGAGTGCCGCACCTTCTGTTTGCGCCAGTGATCACGCAGCAGGTTGCGCGCCATCTGGAACAGAAACGCCCGTGGCTGCTCGACCTTGGCCCGGTCGCGGTAGTCCAGCCACTGGGTAAAGACATCCTGCGTCATGTCCGCCGCGTCGCTGGCGTTGTCCGTGCGTCTGCGCAGGAAATACAGGATATTTGTATAAAATCCGCGAAAGGCATCGGCCGACAACGGGTCGGGCTTGGGACGAGACATGGATATCCTTCTTGACGAAGCACGATTTGGAAAGGTCGCGAATGATATCGAGAATTATTGTTATTTGTCTCCCTGTAACAGATGTCCTCAGTCAAAAATCTGGAGACGTTCCCGTGGGAGCATGATCGGCACGCCGATGCTGTCGCCAATCGCTGCATAGTGGGCGAGGATTTCCGCTTCGCTGAGCTTCCAGTAAGACGTCGGCAGCACCATCACTGCATCGGCGCCATTGGCTTCGGCGTAGCGGGCGCGGCGTACGGCCTTCGCGGTGGTCAGGTCGCAGACGCTGACGATGGTCGGTACGCGCGCGGTGATATGCCAGGCCAGGCCGGAGTCGTGGCCGTTTTCGAACAGGATGCGACACGTGAGCGCCAGCTTTTGCCGGTCGGTCCACGTATTATCCGCCAGGGTGTTTTGCATCTGGACCAGTGCCTGCAGGCGCAGTTCTGGTGTTCGTTCACAGCGCCGAAGAGTGACGCGATCCTGATTTGAAATGCAGTCCAATGTGGGAGCGGCGGTGCGACGATTCGACTTGCTCGCACAGTTGATCTTCTTCGTTCAGGGGATCAGCGTTCGACAGGCACTGACAGCGCCGTATTACCCAATGGATGCGTGCGCGCCGCGAAGAACTTCAGTTCAATTCCAGACCCGTCAAACAACGCTGAATACCGCCGTTTCTGCTGGCGTATAAACCCATCGCTGCGCCCCGAAACCGAGATCGCCAAAGTCGTCAGCTTTGCCTGGCGAATCGCATCCACCAGATGCTTATCCTGCGACCCCAAGTCATGGCCAAAGATGCACAGCGCGCCCTCATGCGTCAGCAACTGCTCATAGCAAAACGACAGATAGTCCGAGCTGCGGATGGTCTTGAGCTTCTCCTCAACCTTGCCTTCGCTGACAAACAGCGGCACATCATCGAGGGTCTTGATCGTGTTGTTGATGGCAAAACTGCTGAGCAACGTGCTCTCGGTGGTCGGCAATTTGCGCGCGGTGCCATCAAGGTTGCGCACCAGGTGCAGGCCGCCATGCAGGTAGAGGATGCGCGTGGCGTCGGTGCGGGTGTTGCGCAGGTCGAAGCTGGCGTCGGCGCTGCGAAACAAGTCGTCGATGCCCGGCGTGTGCAGGATCGCCCAATAGTTGAGCAAGTCGTAGTTACTGGTGAACACCGTGGCGTAATTGGCCAGTTCGCTGTTGATCGTCGCCAACGTAGACGGCTGCACCAGTCTCCACGGGATATGCACGGTGTGGATCGTATTGATCAAGGCTTCCTTGATCGCGTAATAGCGATTACGCGGCGCCGCCGAGCTCACCGCCAGGGCCTTGTTGACTCGACTGGTGGTTTTCAACGCACCCAGCGCTTGCTCGAAACTGCGGGTTTGCAGGGCATCGAACACACTGAGCTCGGAGGGACTCAGGGGTTTTTCTTCGATGGTGCGCGCGTTTTCGAACAGCGAATCGTAGGCAAAGTCTTCCCAAATCGCTCGGCTTGCGCCGTTGCCGATCAGAATCCCGCTGAAGTGGGTGCTGCTGCGCAGTGCGCTCCAGTCTTCAAGGTGGGCGTCAATATCCTGGAAATCCTTCATTGCGGCGGGTCTACTCGAAATCGGCTGGACGGTGACTTTATCACGAGCGGGCGTTGATCCTGGTCAAGATGGCGTAGGCAACTGAGGTCGATGCTGTAGGCATAAACGTCATCCGAGGATTCGCCATGAGCAGCACCTTCTTCATTCCCGCCGTCAACATCATGGGCACCGACTGCCTCGACGAAGCCATGATCGCCATTCGCAACTACGGCTTTCACAAGGCACTGATCGTCACCGACGCCGGCCTGGCCAAGGCGGGCGTCGCGAGCATGATCGCCGAGAAACTGGCGATGCAGGACATCGACTCAGTGATCTACGACGGCGCCAAGCCCAACCCCAACGTGGAAAACGTCGAGAAAGGCCTGGCGCTGTTGCAACAGAGCGACTGCGACTTCGTGGTGTCCCTGGGCGGCGGCTCGCCCCATGACTGTGCCAAGGGTATCGCCCTGTGCGCCACCAACGGCGGGCATATCGGCGACTACGAAGGCGTCGATCAGTCGAGCAAACCGCAACTGCCACTGGTGGCCATCAACACCACCGCCGGCACCGCCAGCGAGATGACCCGTTTCTGCATCATCACCGACGAAACCCGCCACGTGAAAATGGCCATCGTCGACCGCAACGTCACACCGCTGCTGTCGGTCAACGACCCGAGCCTGATGGTCGGCATGCCCAAGGGCCTCACCGCTGCCACCGGCATGGACGCGTTGACCCATGCCATCGAAGCCTACGTGTCCACCGCCGCCACACCCATCACCGACGCCTGCGCGATCAAGGCCATCGAACTGATCAGCGCCAACTTGCGCCTGGCCGTACGCGACGGCAGCGACAAGGCTGCACGGGAAAACATGGCCTACGCGCAGTTCCTCGCCGGGATGGCGTTCAACAATGCATCGCTGGGTTTTGTCCACGCCATGGCGCACCAGTTGGGTGGTTTCTACGACCTGCCCCACGGCGTGTGCAACGCGGTGTTGCTGCCCCACGTACAAAGCTTCAACGCCAGCGTCAGCGCCAAACGCCTGAGCGACGTGGGCCGCGCATTGGGCGCCGACATCAAGGGCATCACCGACGAAGAGGGCGCACAAGCCGCCATCGCCGCGATTCGTAGCCTGGCCTCGGACGTTGAAATCCCGGCGGGCCTGCGAGAATTGGGCGCCAAGTTGCAGGACATTCCGCTGCTGGCTACCAATGCGCTCAAGGATGCCTGTGGTTTGACCAACCCACGGCGGGCGGATCAGCGTCAGATTGAGGAGATCTTTCGTAACGCGTTCTGAATGGGGTAGTTATGAGCTGCAAGCGGTAAGCTACAGGCTGAACTGCATTCAACTTGAGCTTGAAGCTTGCGGCTTGCCGCTGAGGTCCCCCTATGAGAGTTCTGCTATTCGGCGCCACCGGCATGGTCGGTCAGGGCGTGTTACGCGAGTGCCTATTGGCCGCCGACGTTCAGGAAGTCATCGCCGTGGGCCGCACGCCCTTGACCCAGGAACACGGCAAGCTGCATCAGGTGTTGCACGGCGACATGCTGGATTTCCAGCCCTTGGAAAACCTGCTGCAAGGTTTTGATGCGTGCTTCTTCTGCCTCGGCGTTTCGTCGGCAGGGATGAATGAAACCAAGTACACCCGCCTCACCTATGACCTCACCCTGGTCGCGGCCAGCACCCTGGCGCGGCTCAATCCGCAGATGACCTTTATCTATGTATCCGGCGCCGGTACCGACAGTTCCGAGGCGGGTAAGTCGATGTGGGCGCGGGTCAAGGGCAAGACCGAGAATGCCCTGCTGCGCCTGCCGTTCAAGGCGGTGTATCTGTTTCGGCCGGGGGTGATCCAGCCCTTGCATGCTGTGCGCTCGAAGACGCCGTTGTACCAGACCTTCTATTCGGTGCTTGGGCCGTTGTTGTCGTTTGTCCGGCGGATAAAACCGGGTTGGGTGATAAGCACCGAGACCGTCGGCCGGGCTATGTTGCAGGTGGCGAGTCATGGTGCGTCGCAGCCAGTGGTGGAGCAGGCCGAGATCAATCGGTTGGCCAGCGAGCGTCGCTGATGATGCACAAAGGCCTGGTGCGTCGGCTGGACCTGATCACGCTGCAATTGTTTGTCGCGGTCTTTGAGGAAGGTACGCTGACCCGTGCCGCCAACCGTGAAGCCATTGCCGTTTCGGCTGCCAGCAAGCGCTTGATGGAACTGGAACAGGTGCTGGGCGTAAGCCTGTTTGTGCGGCGGGCCAAGGGCATGGAGTTGACCGCAGCCGGCGAAACCCTGTTGCACCATGCACGGCAGATGCTGTTCAACGTCGAAAAAATGGGCCTGGAACTGGGCGAACACAGCCACGGCGTGCGCGGCTATGTGCGGATGCTGGCCAATCTGTCGGCGATCATTCAGTTCCTTCCTGAAGATTTGCGGGACTTTTCCGAGCAGCACCCCGAAGTGAAAACCGACTTGGAAGAGCGCCCCAGCAACGGCGTGGTGCAAGGCGTTCTGGATGGCGTGGCGGACCTGGGGATTTGCTCCATTGACACCGACACCAAGGGCCTGCCGAGCGTGACGTATCGGCACGACAAATTGGTCGTGCTGATGCCGGCGGATCATCCGCTGGCAACCCGAGAAACCCTGGCATTTGCCCAAACCCTGGACAGCGATTACGTCGGCCTGCACGCCGCCAGCTCCATCAATATGCGCACCCACGCCGCCGCGCGCGAGGCGGGCAAGATGCTGCGCCTGCGTATTCATGTGCCGGGGTTTGATGCGATGTGCCGGATGGTCCAGGCGAATATGGGGATTGGCATCCTGCCGCAAAAGGCCTATGAACTTTTCGGTCGCGCGTTGGGGTTACATGCCGTGCCGTTGACGGATGACTGGTCGGATCGCAGCCTGATCCTGGTGGTGCGTGATGAGGCACAGCTGTCGCCGGTCAGCCGGCTGTTGTTCGAATATCTGCGCAAGATGCCGGTGTAAGCGAACTACAGTGTTCGCATTTCGCGAACGCGCCTTGCCAACTGACGGTTGGATTTTTTCTGCACCGGCCCTCTAGTCTTGGCGACACATTCCAAGAATAAGAGGTACACCCCATGACGGCTCCCCTGAACGGTATCAAGGTGATCGAGATCGGCACCCTGATTGCCGCGCCGTTCGCCGCCCGGCTGATGGCCGAGTTTGGCGCCGAGGTGATCAAGATCGAAGCCATGGGCCAGGGTGATCCGCTTCGCAAATGGCGAAAGCTGCACGAAGGCACGTCGCTGTGGTGGTACCTGCAATCGCGTAACAAGAAGTCCCTGGCGTTGGATCTCAAGTCGCCAGAAGGGCTGGACTTGATCAAGCAACTGCTCGGCGACGCCGACGTCCTCATCGAAAACCTGCGCCCCGGCGGCCTGGAAAAGCTCGGCCTGGGTTGGGGTGTACTGCACGCCCTCAACCCCAAGCTGACCCTGGTGCGTATTTCTGGCTATGGCCAGACCGGGCCTTATCGCGACCGCCCTGGCTTCGGTGCCATCGGCGAGGCCATGGGCGGCATTCGCTACACCACCGGCAACCCGGATTCGCCGCCCGCGCGGGTCGGTGTGAGCCTCGGTGATTCCCTGGCTTCGTTGCACGGCGTGATCGGCGCGCTGATGTCGTTGTTGCGGGTCAAGACGGGGCAGGGCGATGGGCAGATTGTCGATGTGTCCCTGGCCGAAAGCGTGTTCAACCTGATGGAAAGCCTGGTGCCGGAATACGACATGCTCGGCCATGTGCGTGAACGCAGCGGCGGCGCCTTGCCGGGCATTGCGCCTTCCAATACCTACCTGACGGCCGACGGTGCCTATGTGGTGATTGCCGGCAACAGCGACCCGATCTACAAACGCTTGATGACCACCATCGGCCGCGCCGACCTGGCTGAAGCCCCAGAATTCGCCCACAACGATGGCCGCGCCGCCAAGAGCAGTTTGCTCGACGCCGCGATCACTCACTGGACCAGCAGCCTGCCCATCGACCAAGTGCTCAGCGCCCTGGAGGCCGCCGAAGTGCCGGCCGGGCGTATCTATTCGGTGGCGGACATCGTCAGCGACCCACACTACCAGGCGCGTGACATGTTGCTCACTGCCGAGTTGCCCGGCGGTGTGTCAGTGAAGATGCCCGGCATCGTGCCCAAACTCTCGCAAACCCCGGGCGGCGTGAATTGGCAGGGCCCGACCCTGGGGCAACACACTGACGAAATTCTCGGCAGCCTGGGCCTGGCCGGCGCTGATATCCAACGTCTGAAAAGCACGGGAGTGGTGCAATGATTTCTGATTATTCCGACCCGCTGATTGTGCAGGAAGTGTCCCCGCGCGACGGCCTGCAAATCGAGCCGACCTGGGTCGAGACGGCCGACAAAATCGCCCTGATCGACCAGCTTTCCCTCGCGGGCTTTTCACGGATTGAGGCCGGTTCATTTGTCTCGCCCAAGGCCATCCCGGCATTGCGTGATGGCGAGCAAGTGTTCCAGGGCATCAAGCGCAAGCCAGGTGTCATCTATGTGGCGTTGATCCCGAATCTCAAGGGGGCGCAGCGCGCTATCGCGTCTAGCGCCGATGAACTGAACCTGGTGATGTCCGCCAGCCAGACCCACAACCTGGCCAATATGCGCATGCGCTGCGAGGCGTCGTTGGCGGCGTTTGGCGATATCGTCAGCGTTGCCGCCGACCACCCGGTGAGGCTCAACGCCAGCATCGCCACCACCTTTGGTTGCCCGTTCGAAGGCAAGATCGACGAAGACTGCGTGCTGAAGATTATCGAGGCCTATCAAGCGCTGGGCATCAAGGGCATCAGCCTGGCCGACACCACGGGCATGGCCAACCCGCGTCAGGTGGCGAGCCTGGTCAAGCGTGTGTTGCAGCGCATAGCTGCCAGTGACCTGACCCTGCATTTTCACAACACCCGCGGCCTGGGTTTGTGCAATGTGCTGGCGGCTTACGAGGCTGGTGCCCGTCGTTTTGACGCGGCGCTCGGTGGCTTGGGCGGTTGCCCGTTTGCGCCGGGGGCATCGGGCAATATCTGCACCGAAGATTTGGTCAACCTCTGCGAGGAAGTCGGCATTCACACCGGTATCGACCTGCCGCACCTGCTGCAAATGTCCCGCCGCTTGCCGGCCTTGTTGGGCCACGAACTTCCTGGCCAGGTGGCGAAGGCAGGGCGCAATTGCGACCTGCACGCGCCGCCGACCTACATCGCCACGTTGTAACGCTACACCAGACAACAAAAACAATTGGGCGCCTGTGAGCAGCCCGCTGGAGAGAAACCATGAGCACTAATACGTTGGAGGCCGGCGCGCGCCCGGCTGCTGAAATCGATGCCGAAAAAGCCCTGGTCAGCAAGGTCGCCTGGCGCCTGATGCCGCTGATCATGGTGTGCTACCTGTTCGCGTTTTTTGACCGGATCAACATCAGCTTCGCCAAGTTTCAGTTGCAAGCAGACCTGAGCCTGAGCGACACCGCCTACGGCCTGGGCGCCGGTTTGTTTGTGGTGGGGTATGTGATCTTCGAAGTGCCGAGCAACATGATGCTGTACAAGGTCGGCGCGCGGCGCTGGATTGCGCGGATCATGATGTCGTGGGGCCTGGCGACGGCGGCCATGGTGTTTGTCACCGCCGAATGGCAGTTCTATGGCCTGCGCTTCATCATCGGCGCGATGGAGGCGGGTTTCGCACCTGGCGTGCTGTATTACCTGACCCTGTGGTTCCCGCAGCATTTCCGTGGGCGCATCACCTCGATGCTATTTCTGGCTTCGGCTTTTGCGGGCCTGGTGGGCGCACCGTTTTCCGGCCTGGTACTGGAACACCTCGACGGTGTGTTGCAGATGCGCGGCTGGCACTGGTTGTTCCTGCTTGGCGGCTTGCCGTGCATCGGCCTGGGGTTCCTGGTGCTGACGCTGCTCAAGGACCGTATCGAAGACGCCCATTGGCTGACGCCGGCGGAGAAAGCGTTGCTGTCGAGCCGTATCGCCAAGCATGAGCCGAACCAGCACGGTGGCTCGTTGCTGTCGGCAATCCGTATTCCGGGGTTCCTGATGCTCGGCTTTATCTACTTTTTGATTCAGGTGGCGTCGTACGGCCTCAACTTCTGGGCACCGCAACTGATCCGCAGCGCGGGCACCCAGAGCCCGGTGATGATCGGCCTGCTTACGGCGATTCCTTATGTTTGCGGCGCCATCAGCATGGTGGTGATCGGGCGACTATCGGACGCTACCGGCGAGCGTCGCAAGTTTGTCTGCGGCCTGGTGGTACTCGGTGCGGTGGGCTTTTTCAGCGCCGGGTTTTTCGCCGACCACACCACCTTCCTGATCATTGCCCTGGGCATGTTGGGCGCTGGCATCATCGCGTCGATCCCGACCTTCTGGACCCTGCCACCCAAGTTGCTGGCGGGCGCCGGCGCAGGCGCGGCGGGCGGTATTGCGGTGATCAACACCCTCGGACAGTTTGGTGGGATTGTCAGCCCGGTGATGGTGGGGCGCATCAAGGACCTCACCGGCAGCACCACCCCGGCGCTGTATGTGATCGGCGTGTGCGCGCTGTTGGCGGCGGCGCTCTTGCTGTGGGGCCTGCCGCAAAAATTGCGCACCCTCGATAAGGGTTGATCAACCCGTCGTTGCCAGAGCGGGGGCGGGTGTGGCGCTGAACTGAATCAACGCCACGCCGCCGGTTAACAACAACGCCCCCAGCACGCGGGGCGTTGTCAGTTGGCGCTCAGCCAGGCCGAACAGGGCAAAGTGATCAAGGACCAGCGACGCAAGAATCTGCCCGGCCATGGCCAACGCGATAAACCCCGAGGCGCCGAGCTTAGGCAATAACATCAACGCCAGGGAAATAAAGCACACGCCGAACGCGCCACCCGCCCACATCTACAGTGGCGCCTGGGTGATAAACGTCAGGCTCGGCAGCGGCAGACGCATCGCCATAATCACCGGCAGCAACACGATGATGCTCACCAGCAACGACGCCAGGGTGGCCCACAACGGGTGGCCGAGCCCGCGCCCGAGCGTGGCGTTGATCGCACTCTGAAACGGCACCACGGCCCCGGCAATCAAGGCCAGCGCCAATAAACCTACCCAATGCAACGTTGTCATTTCGACTCTCCCAGAGGTTTTGCTGGACTCTAGGTTATTCGTCACGCAAATTTAAATTCCAAGTTCTTATGGTGAACATGCAGCTGATGAATGATCTGCGCCGCATCGACCTCAATCTGTTGGTGATCCTTGACGCCTTGCTCAGCGAGCAACACGTCACCCGTGCCGCCGAGCGTCTGCACCTGAGCCAACCGGCAGTCAGCCATGCGCTGGCGCGCTTGCGTGACCTGCTCGGCGATCCGCTGCTGGTGCGTCAGGGCGGTAGTTTGGTGCCGACCGCTCGCGCGCTGGAATTGGCCACGCCACTGGCTGAAGCCCTGGCTCAGGTGCAAGCCCTGCTGGCGCCGAATCGCTTTGAGCCGGCATCGGCCAAGCGCAGGTTTCGTGTGGCAATGTCTGACTACAGTGCGGCGATTTTCCTACCCGATCTGGTGCGTACGCTGCGCAGTGAGGCGCCGGGTATCGATCTGCAAATCATCCAGGCCAGCCGTGAAGGCATGGTGGAGGGGGTGCTCAATGGCGACCTCGACCTGGCCGCCGGCGTGTTTCCCGACATGCCCGCCGAACTGCGTACTACGCCGTTGTTCGAAGAGCACTACACCTGTCTGGTGGACCGCAGCAGCCTGCCGGAGCGCGGCACGCTGGATTTGCCCGCCTACCTGTCACGTCCGCACGTGTTGTTGGAGATGCGCGGCAGCGGCACGCCGGAAATCGAGCGAGCGCTGACAGCGATTCGTGAGCGTCGGCATGTGGCGATCAGCCTGCCGCATTGGGGCGTGGCGCCGCAGTTGATACGGGGCACTGACCTGATCCTTACGGTGTCGTCCCGAGGCTTGCTCGATATCGATCATCAGCACTTGCTGGCGGTGCTGCCACCGTTTCATATTCCGTCGTTTGCATTTGAATTGGTGTGGCATGCGCGGCGGGGTGGGGATTCGGGGTTGCAGTGGTTGATTGGGCAGGTGCAGGGTGTATTGTCCGAAGATCACCGCTGACAGGAAAAACAACATGCTCTCAGGCTTTAACCACCTGACCCTGGCCGTCACCGATCTGGATCGCAGCGTCCGCTTCTACCATGAGCTGTTGCACCTTCAGCTCGACGCCACATGGGACGCCGGCGCCTACCTCTCACTGCCGGGTTTATGGCTGTGTTTATCGCTGGATCCATTGCGCGACGCGAATCCAGCCGCCGATTACACCCACTATGCGTTTACCGTCGCTGCGGCTGATTTCGCGGCGCTGATCGAGCGCCTGCGAACGGTTGATGTTGAAGAGTGGCGCGACAACCGCAGTGAAGGCGCTTCGTTCTATTTCCTCGACCCCGATGGCCACAAGCTCGAAGCCCATGTCGGCGACCTGGCCTCACGGCTACACGCGTGCCGCGAAAAGCCTTATGCCGGAATGACGTTTTACCCGTAGGGCGGGCACGTGCGTAAACGCTTAAGCGCACGTGTTGGCAGGTCGTGCAGGCAGCAAACCAGCTGGATTCGAAGATGACCGTTCGTCGCACTGAAAAGTTTTTTCTAAACCTTTGCTGCCCTGAAAATTCGAATTAAGGGCGGGCTGTGTTCTCCCGCACCTATTCTTGCCCTGGAGGAACCCATCATGAGCCGCATGGCTATCCGGTTACGCACCGCCAGTTTCGCGATGCTGCTGGGCCTCGGCGCCAGCAATGCTTTCGCCCAGTCGCCTGCTGAATTCATTGAGCAGGCTTCGGCCAAAGGTATGGCCGATATCGAAACCAGTCGCATGGCCCACGCCAAAACGTCGTCCCAGGAAATCAAGGACTACACCATTGAGGTGATCAACGAGCGCACCCTGGCCAACCAGCATCTGGCGGCCATCGCCAAGAAGCTCGATCTGCCTGTGGCCCCGCGGGAGAAAATCGTCGATAAAGCCGAAACGCTGATGCCTGAACTCAAGGACGGCGACTCTTTTGATGCGGCGTACACCGCGCAACAGGTGAAGGAAAACGAAGACGCCATCGCCCTGTTCAAACGGGAAGGCGCGGCATCGGATGTACCTGAAATAAAAGCCTTGGTGGACGAGACGCTGCCTAAGTTGGAGGAGCGTTTGCATAAAGCCCGTGCGTTGGCTTCGACCCATGCTAAAGGTCATCAAGGCGACGGCTGAATCCGTCACTTGAAATGAAAAACGGCGGTTGGATGTTCTCCAACCGCCGTTTTTCATGCCTGGTTCAAATCAGTTTTATTCGGTCCAGGCCGTCCAGACGGAGCACAGCGTTTTGAGCATCTTTGGACACGCGTAGCAGTTCATCGATCTTGATATGCAGGATGTCGTTGTCGCGGTTCTGCGTGTTCTGGATCAGGAACACCATCAAAAACGTGATGATGGTGGTCGAGGTGTTGATGATCTGTTGTCAGGTGTCGTTGTAGTGAAAATACGGCCCGCTCAGGCTCCACGCCACCGCCGCGTAGAACGTGCGTGGGCTGCCCGCCCAGCGGGACAGGGATTGGGAGACTGTGGAGAATTTCATGACCGGTTTCCTTGGTAGGGGGTGATGAAAGACTGGACCGCAGGAATTCTCTGAAATTTCTTTTTACATTTAGCCCGGTGAACAACGTTGTACGTTTTTGTCGGCGGCTGTTTTTAGAAGGCTAATTGCGCCTGGCCCGTGCCTTCCAGTGCCAGCAAATACTGCTTGGCTTGCAGCCCCCCGGCGAACCCGGTCAGCCCGCCCGACGCACCGATGACGCGATGACAGGGTGCAATGATCGAGATCGGGTTCCGGCCATTGGCAGCACCCACCGCACGCACTGCTTTTGGGTTGCCGATCTGTTCGGCAATCTGGCTGTAGCTGCGGGTTTCGCCGAAAGGAATGGTCAGCAGCGCTTGCCAGACTTGTTTCTGGAAGTCGGTGCCATCGAAGTCCAGTTCCAGCTCGAATCGGTTACGGCTACCGGCGAAGTATTCCTTGAGTTGGCGTTCGGCTTCCAACAGCACCGGGCTGTCATTGGCCTCGTGCAACTCACCCAGGCGCACACGGTTGGCGCGCTCTGTTTCCCACAGGATGGCGCCGAGTTTGCCATTGCGCGCCACCAGGGTCAGTTGGCCCACAGGGGAGGGCATGAGCTTGTATTCATAAGGCATGGGCATAATCCTTGATGCTGTATGGCGCCATTATCCGTCTTGCTAGCCGTGGGGGAACCTTGTTTCTTGCGGTGTAATTTTAGGCCCGCTAAAAGCGCCAGTGAATCCAATTGCCCGACCCATAGACCCAGGAGACCAGGTAGACAAACCAGGCTATCGAGGGCGTTGACAGTGCGACCAGTGAGCCAAGATTGAGTAGCGCGATGATGGCCGCGCCGATTGCCAGGCCTCGACCAGCGTGCTGCCTGGCGTACCAAGCGCCATAGATAGACCCGGCAACTGCCGCTATCAATACAAAACGGCCCAGGCCTATCGTGGGAATAGGCATCAGTGGGGCCGCAGTGGGATGATCAGCACCAGCCCTACGACTTTTCTAAAGACCTGCGTTGGCGTTTTTTGTCCGCACGCGAGCATCCTGCTGTGTCCTGTTCTGGTTAAGGTTTCCCATGGTGATAGGCGAACTTTCTCGTCCCTGTAGGAATGAGCTTAATCAATGCCCTGCTGAAGCACTTCCACGCTCCAAGCGGAGTTTTCATCGCCGGTCGATATTGCGATGGGGTAGTGCATCGTTTAGCCCTCAAAAGGGTACTTACTGTAACCACCAACGTTCGGTGATCAACGCCACGATCCCCATTTGTTTTGAACGAACTTTCCGATAGCGGCGAGTGAATCAGCTTTGGAAAGTTGATGCGTTATCCAGCCCGCACCACCTCATCAATCACGCTCATAAAGGCTCGGATCGATGAGTTCTGTTCCTCCTTTCGAGTCAGCACCAACAACGGTGCATACGCATCCCCCTCCATCAACGGCCTGTACGTCACGCCTTTATTCATCAGGCTCTGCGTACACGTCGGCACCAACGCCACACCTTGCCCAGCCGCCACCAGCGCGATGATAGAGGTGATCTGCCGCCCAGTCGGTCCAAGCCGTAAAGGCTGGCCGTGGCGTCGGTAAAGTTGCTCGATGGACTGGTTGAGCCCCGATCCATAATCCGCAGGAAACAGAATCACTGGATAGGCGCTGAGCTGCGCCAGGCTGACGCTTGGCAGACTGGCCAAAGGGCTTTCACTGGACACTGCTACGACCAGCCTTTCTTCACCCAACGACAGCACTTGCACCTCTTGGGCTTGCGGCAGCAGGCGACTCAACCCGATATCCAGCCGCCCATCCGCCACTTGTGCGCCCAGGCTGCCGGAGGCGCACTCCACCAAGGTCAGCTGAACGTCGGGAAAACGCTGCGCAAACGCCTGGATCGTCTGGCTGAACAGGTCCGACAGGGCGATGGAGCTGACGTACCCCAAGGCCAACTGTCCGGCGGTGCCCGTAGCCAGTTTGCTGGCAATCACCTGCGCCAACTCCACCTGCTCCAACACGCCGCGCGCGTAGGGCAGGAATGACCGCCCTTGAGCCGTGAGGGTGACGCTGCGGCTGGTGCGATCAAACAGCTTGAAGCCCAGCTCGGTTTCCAGCGCCGAGATCTGCCGGGTCAGCGGTGGCTGAGCCAGATGCAGGCGAATGGCCGCGCGACCGAAGTGCAATTCTTCAGCTACCGTCAGAAAGTACCGCAGCTTGCGTAGATCGAGCATCCTGATCCTTGGGTATCGATCGGTTCGAAATCGGTATTGGTTTAAGATCCGCCGGCCATTCTATAAAGACCTCACAAAATAAAACGAGAGGTTTCATGAAACCGCGCCTGCATTGTGCCCGCCTTGCCCTGTTCCTGTGTGGCTGCGCGGCGTTCCTCAACCTCTATGCCACCCAGAGCATCCTGCAGACCTTTGCCGCGCAGTTTCAGGTCAGTGCCAGGGCGGCGGGATGGAGTATCACCGTGACGACGCTGGCCGTGGCGATCACTGCACCGTTTGTCAGCCGACTGACCGGGCGCTTTGAGCAACGCACGGTGATCAGCGCGGCGGCTTTGCTGTTGGCGGTGCCGGCGCTGATGACCGCCTACGCCGACAGTTTTGCCGAAGTGCTGGTGTGGCGGTTTGTCGAAGGCATGTTGATCCCGGTGGTGTTTGCCACCAGCGTGGCTTACATCGGCGACCGCTGGAGTGGCGGCACGGTGACGGAGGTCACCAGCCTGTATGTGGCAGGCACCGTACTGGGTGGGTTTGCCGGGCGTTTTGTCACGGGTGTGATGACTGAATACGTGGGCTGGCGCGAAGCCTTCGAGTTGCTGGCGGTGCTGAGCCTGATGGTGGGTGGGTTTATCCCGTTCTTGTTGCCGATCAGTCGTGTGCGAACGGCGAAGGTTAAAACCGCTTTCTCGGCCGTTTTTCGCAAGCCCTTGCTGGCTGCTTACGCTGTAGGTTTTTGCGTGTTGTTCTCCCAAGTCGCAGCGTTTACCTACGCCGGTTTGTACCTCGGATTACCGCCATTCAACTTGGGGCCTGCGGCGTTGGGCACGCTTTACACCGTGTTCCTGCTGGCGCTGGTCGTGATCCCCATCGCCGGTCGCCTCAGTAAAGCCCGGCCTCACGCCGAACTGCTGAGCGTGGCTGCGGTGCTGGGTATCACCGGCTCAGCGCTGACGTTAGTGCCTTCCTTGTGGTGCATCGTCGTGGGCCTGGCGCTCAGCTCCACCGGCGTATTCCTCGCCCAGGCAGCCGCCAACGCGTTCACCACCGCTACCGCCCGTGACAACAAAGCGGGCGCCGTGGGCGTGTACCTCACGTGTTATTACCTGGGCGGAAGTTGCGGTGCGATTGTGCCGGCTTTGATCTGGGAACGCTGGGGCTGGGCCGGGTGTGTGGCGCTGATTATGACCTTCCAGGTATTGACCTTGCTGATTGCCCTGACCGGTTGGAAACCCCTTAAAGCTGAACCGATCCCAATACCATGAACGATACCGTCGAGGTGCCTGCTGCCGCATCATCAACCCGCCGTCGCACGCTGATCGCCGGCTGCGGTGCGCATGCCGTGCATGACGGCCTTACCGATGTCATCTACGTGCTGCTGCCGATCTGGCGGGCGCAGTTCGCGCTTTCCTACGCATAAATCGGACTGTTACGCGGGGCCTATTCCGGGATGATGGCGGCGTTCCAGCTCATGGCCAGTCGCGCGCGCGAAGCGTTGGGGGCGTGTACCGATGCTGGTGAGCGGAACCACGCTCGCGGGCGTGGCTTACTTGTTGGTGGGCCAGGCCAGCGGACTGGCGATGTTATTGCTGGCGCTGCTGTTGGGTGGGTTGGGCGCCAGCACCCAACAACCGCTCGCCTCCTCAATGATCAGCGACGCCTACGAGGACGGTGGTGGGATCAAGCAGGCGCTGTCTCAATACAACTTCAGCGGCGATATCGGCAAAACCCTGATCCCCGGACTGGTTGGCCTGCTGCTTACGGTGATCAGTTGGCGCGCGAGTGCCACGCTTCTTGGATTGCTGGGTTTGGCGGCGGCGGGGTTGTTGTGGTGGCTGATTCCTACACAAGTATCCGAATCTGACTCCACAAAAAAGACCAAACCCCACAGCGGAACCGGCTCCGTCAGAGGCCTGCGCGCCCTGATTCTTACGGGCACCCTCGACAGCGGCGTGCGCATGGGTTTCCTCACGTTCCTGCCGTTTCTGTTGCAAGCCAAGGGGCCTGGCACCGCCGGTATTGGCGTGGCCCTGACGCTGCTGTTTATCGGTGGCGCATTCGGCAAATTGCTCTGCGGTTATCTTGGCGCGCGCATCGGCATGATGAGGACGGTGTGGCTGACGGAAAGCAGCACGGCGTTGCTGATCATTGCCGCCGTGTATTTGCCGCTGACCGGGTTGATGGTGATGCTGCCGTTGCTGGGCCTCGTGCTCAATGGCACGTCCTCAGTGTTGTATGGCGCCGTGCCGGACCTGGCCGGCGCGGGGACGCGGGAGCAGGCATTTGCCGTGTTCTACACCGGCACGATTGGCGGCGGGGCGCTGGCGCCGGTGGTGTTTGGTGGGGTGGGGGATGCGTTAGGCGTGCCGGTGGCGATGATGGTCTTGGCGGGGGGGTTGATAGTGACGTTGCCGTTGGCGTGGGTGGTGCAGCGGGGGATGGTTGAGTCGGAGTGATGTTCGCAATTACAAAATGAGTAATCTATCCATTCGATCATGCACGATACGAACGATCTCAATTCCATACGTGCCGATCTGAAAATAGAGCGTATGTCTCTCAACGCGATAGTGGCGGTATCCCGGGCTGATCTCGTCGCAGGCTGGGGCGATCTTTGGCTGTTGCGCTAGCTGCTCGAACGCTTTCGTCACACTATCTATATAGCGGTTAGCCTGTTCTACGCTCCACGTCTGAGCGCTATAGACCCATATGTTTTCAAGATCACGCTCTGCCGCAGGTGTAAGACGGTATTCAGCCATATGTCTTTAACATTCTTCTCTTGAACTCATCGGGGTTGAATGGACGAGGTTCGCCGCTGGACTCACCCTCCCTCAACGCTGCGCGGATTGATTCAATTTCAGCGCTGCGTTCTTGTTCTCGCCTTATCAAATCGCGGATGTATTCACTGTCATTGGTGTAATGACCCGCTTCTATCTGCGCTTTGATCCAGCCGTCTTGCTGGTCGGTAACGGTGATGGTTTTTCGTACGGTTCCCATGGGCGCGCCTCTAGTCCAAAGAGTGACAGGGGAACGCTATCATACTATTGGTGCGAAATCGCGTGTATGGGATGGCCGGCGTTTCACCGCGGGCCGATGCCGAAGGTATTTTCTAAAGGTCTTGCTTCGATGAGGTTCAGGAGGATGATGCGAACGGGCGGATGATTTCAAATGATCTTTAAAGGTTTGTATTACTTGGAGTTGCAGTTGGATTTTGGTTATGCACAGGCGTGTGAACAGCTTGCGCCATTGCCTACACAACGATCAGACTCGTCCGAGTTGTGCGTCTTGGGCGACCTCTTTAAGGTTCGTTTGCCGCTGCCCATCAGCGGTCGGGTTTAGTAGCCCGTTGAAAATTTATCCGGCGTACGGCTGTCCTTACTCTCAGGCACTTTCATGCCTGTGCTTATTGGTAGCTGTGCGTAGGGCGTCTTCGGGCGCGCCGGTTTTTTCGGATGAATTTTCCCGGTCTACTAACCTGCGTACAGCTGCCACCCTTACGCCTCGGGTGGTGATCCTTACCGAGGATCAAAAGATGTGCAATGACCCCTGTAACCCCTCCGTAAAACTGTTCAGCGTCCGTCCGGACGTTAACACCGAAGGGTTACTCGCCAACGCCTACGAAACCATCGCCGGCGCGGGCGCCATGACCAATGAGTTCGCCGAAACCCTGCCTTCCCAACAGCGCTACCTGGCCCTTGCGATTCAGCAAATGATCGAGTTGGGACTGATGCTGGTGGAAGCGGCGCAGGACCGCGTGGATCAAGCCGCGCAGGGCCGTTCGCGCACTGCATAGGCTTTCCTTCCCAGGCCGCCCATACCAAGGGGGAGGGAAGCCAAAAAATGCATAGCGCTTTAAAGAGATGAGGTCAGCGAAAACGGAATGCGCAACGCGCCAATCGGCCCTTCCCGAACACCGCACATTTCATCGTGCACGCACTGCTGCACCAGCACGCAGGGAAACGGCGGAACCCGTTGTAACAGGTCGCGCAAGTGCGTCGTAGAGCCGATGCGCATCGGCTTGGCATCATCGTCGAGCAATGTCATTTCAGCGTCATCCAGCCTGACACGCGCGATGTAGAACCCACCCTCCAGCGACAGTAACTCCAGCTCGCGAATTTCACCTTTTACCGCCAATTCAGTCAGCATGTGTATATTCATGATTGAGCCTCACTGCGAGTTATTTATTGGCGACGAAAGAACAACGTGACCTGCCCCCATTCGACGCCGAACTTGGTCATGCTGGAGCGGTTGATCAAGGTGTTCTCGTCCATCAGGTACATCCAGTCATCAAAGCTCACCTCGTAGAACGAGCCGTCCACCGGCAGGTTGAGGCGGTAGCGCCAACGCAGTGCGTTACCCGCCACTTCGCCGATTGCCTCGCCGACCACATCACCCGCTCGGCCCTTCCAGCGCCCCGGGCCATCCGGTGTCAGCGTCCACACGCGTTGTTGACGTGTGCCATCGCTGTACAGGAAGCGTTCGTCGAGAATCAGGGCGTTCCCCTCGCGTCGGCTGGCTATGTTCACTTCAAAGCGCTTGGCGACCTCCCCGGAACGCTTTTGGAAAATCCCCCAGGCCTTGACGGGCTTGCTGAAGAAACGCTCCAAATCCAGTTGCGGCTGCTGGTCAGCGTAGTGCTCGACCTCGACGTTGGCGCAACTGCTCAAACTCAATATCAGCAACAATGAAACCAGTAGACGAGTCATTGCCCAGCTCCGTGATCGCGCGCGGCGAATTGCCAGCGTGTTGAATAGATACTTGTACAGAAATATAGATTTGTACAGGTTTTCGCGACAGGAATAACGGATACCTCAAATCGCAGGCATAAAAAAACCGGCCTTACAGGACCGGTTTTTTTGTTTCCCCGTCAATAAAAGACCTGACGCGGAACGAGAATTCGAGTGGAGCGGGTAGAGGGAATCGAACCTTTAATGGACACGGAGGTACGAATGTTGTGTAGGTGTGTATATGCGCGAGCGGCTTTCGCCCCTGGAATCGTTGGTTATAAAGTTGTGACTCCTCCAATCGGTCTTTGACTCACAATGTGACTCTTGAAGAGGAAACCTGCCATCGCCCCTCCTGATCCTCTAGGCCTGATACAAGAGCTTTTTGGCGTGGAAAAAATCTCTCACATTGGCCACTACACCAACCAGCCGCCGATGCTGCATCTCCTGTCACCGACCGACAACTCCGTCACCCAGGATCTAGCTAATTTGTGGTGTATTACCTGTGTAGAGAAGAAGGATCTCATGGATAGATAGGCCTTTCTCAAAGCCGGCTTTGTAGCCAGCGAAGGTGACTTTGCCGGACGATTACGTTGCCCTTAAAGCAATGGAATCCAAAGGTGAATTCAACACTGACGCCGCGACCTCCTATCTGGAATGTCCCCACGGTAGGCAGAAGGTGTGCCATGCAGACTTTTCTTCCATTTATCGTCAAATCTTTCCAGCGCATACTCGCAGCCAAGTTGTCTCTCCCCACGAAAATATTCGAATAAGGCATGATGTCAACGTAATGGCTCCTCGGCGACACGATGCTTGATGCAAACGCTTCGTGAAGTGTTCACAGGTATGTATCAGAGCCATGGGGTAGACCTGAATCATATCGCTTGCCGCTGAGCACCTAGCCCTAATGGGAACAGTGCCCTGGCGCTTAAAATCCGGCTTACAGATGGACGTTTAATGGACTATTCAAAAATCATCGGAAAGGACGATGGGCAAAGATTGTCCTTCGAGGAACTCGTCTGCCAACTTGCCAGGCGCAGTCGCCCCGAGAGCGCCAAAGAGTTCAGGCGAATCGAAGGCTCGGGAGGCGACGGAGGGATCGAGAGCTATTGGCTGCTTCAGGACGGTTCTGAGGTCGGCTATCAAGCCAAGTATTACCTCAGATCACGGGATGTCGATTGGAGCAAAATCGACGAGTCGGTAAAGCAGGCTTTGAAATCTCACCCTGACCTGAAACAGTACGTGATTGCCATTCCCTGCGACCTTACAGATCGCAGCGGGGCGCAAGGCGCAGGGAAGAAAGGATGGGAGCACTGGGATACGCACAAGCTTGTTTGGGAAGCGCTCTGTGCCCAGAGCGGCATTCCCACGGTTGAGTTCGTGCCCTGGACGGCGTCTGATCTTACCGACAAATTGTTGCACCCAACTGCTGAGGGCCTACGAAGGTTCTGGTTCGGCGAGCTGGAAATGTCTGGGCAATGGTTCCACAAGAATGTGGAACTCGCCGTAAAGTCACTCGATGAGCGATATCACCCCGAAGATCACGTAGAGGTTGGAGTCGAGGGCCTCTTCAAAGTGCTCCTGCGGGGCGAAGAGGTCATAACAGAGCTCACTTCTGCTTTTTCCGATATAGCGAAGGCAGCCAAGCTTTATAGCGTCATAAAGGATGATTCTGACGCCAGGCTCACCGCTGGTATCCAGCGTGTCGAGCATGAGGCATCCAGGGCTTTAGCATTTGGCAGCAGGTTTTGCTCTCATTCCTGGGAGGTCTGGCCCTATGTTGATTGCATCGCCGCCTTGTCAACGGCGTCTAATAGCGCCCATGAGTTAAAGAACTGGGCCTGGCAAAACATGCCAAAGTCTGAATTCAGAAGGGATTATTCCTCTTCGGACATGAACGATCTGAGCCCTAAGCTGGATCAGCTTTCCAATGCTCTCTACGTCTTAAGTTCAAAGCTGAAAGGGAAATTCTATTCCGCCGAGCGAAACCGTTTCGCCCTTCTGTCGGGGAAGGCTGGCACAGGTAAATCGCACACGCTTGCTACCGTTGCTCAAAAGGCGATTTCAGATGGGCACCCTGTCGTTTTGATTTTGGGGCAACAATTAGGCTCTCAGGGTTTTTGGGCACAAGCAAGAGAAACACTGGGGCTAGGAGCTGTTGAGCCAGAGGTATTCTTGCAGGCCATGAATTCTGCGGCTGAGGCTGCTAAAAAGCGCGGGCTCATTCTTATCGATGCCATCAACGAAGGTGCAGGTGCGCAACTATGGAGAAACGAGCTTCCTGCTCTAATTGCCCGAGTCAACGCTTACGAAAACCTTGTTCTTGTCGTCAGCTGTCGTACTGAGTATACGGCGTATGTAGTTCCGCCTAAGGTGATGGAGACGACAGTTGCCTTCACCATTCGTGGCTTCGAGACAAGTGTAGAGCAGTCGAGGGCTGCGAAGATCTACCTACACAAGAGAGGCATTTCCCAGCCGGATACGCCTTGGCTCTCAGCTGAGTTTGTGAATCCGCTGTTTCTTCGCAGTGCGTGCGTTGCCTTGGCCCGAGACGGTTGTAAGCAGTTCCCCAGAGGCCTGAACGGCACAAAGCAGGTTTTTGCATTTTACATCCGTAGCGTTGCACGAAATCTAGGCGTCGAGAGGGACGGCAGCGACGATCTGGTAGCTCCGACTACAGCCGCAATCTCGGCCATCGCTAGCTTGATGGCCATAGAGAGGCGCGATTATGTGCTTTTGGCTGATGCTGTGCGAATTTCAGCGGAAGCGTTTTTGAGTTTTCCTTCCCCACAATCCAAAACTTGGTTTGACGTACTTCAGAAGAATGGGATTTTCCGACTCGATCCACCACCGCGCCAGGCTGTAATTGATCCATTTGCTCCGGTCGTGGATGTCGTGAGGTTCAGTTTTCAGCGACTCCAAGACCATCTCATGGCGCACGTGCTGCTTAATGGTGTGAGGGATCCAAGGCTCGAACTGGAGAATGGGGTTCTAAGTTTCATTCTTGACGGTGACAGATTCAAATGGGAGTGGGCAGGTCTCGCTGAAGCCTTGTCTGTCCAAGTTCCTGAGCGTTTTGGTTCAGAGCTTTTGGATGTGCTTCCGAGAGATATCGATATCTGGATTAACGACGACTCGATCAGAGGCGCTTTTCTGGAGAGTTTGCGTTGGCGTAGTTCAAGTGCATTCACGGATCGAACTTGGCAATTCTACCAAGCTATCTTGGCTGTCGATGATAGCCAGCTCTACGTGCTGATGGAACTCTGTGCCAATGTCGATCACCCGTGGAACGCCGAATTCCTACACGACATCCTGATTAATAAAACCATGCCAGAGCGTGATGCTGACTGGACAGTGAAAATCAACGACTTCGATATGGAGGATGGCAGCACGATTCGCCGCCTACTGGACTGGTGTTTAGCCAGTCAGACCGAGAAAACGGATCGGCAGGTACAGCTTCTTTGTGGGCTTGCGGTAACTTGGCTGACGGCGTCATCGCATAGAAAAATCAGAGATAAAGCGACTAAGGCGCTATCCGCGTTGCTGCTTTCGAAGACTGAGCTTTACGGTGAACTGTGCGAGAGGTTCGCTGGGCTTGATGATCTCTACGTAATGGAACGGTTGCACGGGGCTGGATATGGCGCATGTTGCATCGATCCATCTCCAATGCGGCTGGAGAATTACGCCCTGGTAGTTTACCGGATGGTTTTCTCTGAGCAGTGCGCTCCGCTATCGATCATGCTCAGGGATTACGCATCGGGGATTGTTGAGCTGGCTGCGCATCATCATTGCCTGCCTACAGGGGTCGATCTCAGTGCCTGTAGGCCACCCTATAGATCTCAGCCTGTTCAATTTACTGTTTCACAAGATCTTCTCGATGATGTTGCCACGAAAGCTGGAGGTGACGGAATCAAGCGTTCTTGCACTGGCGGGATAAGTGAGTTCGCAGACGAGATCAAGCATCGTGCCAGCTTGTTTTCGAGTGTCTCGTTGACTTCTCAAATGCCCCACACACAATCCGAAATGCACGAGCGATTCGATACAGACGTAATTGCCCCTTACCCAGACAGGCAAGAAATCGCCGATGCGATTGGTGCTCTCCAATTTAATCCTTTCCGATTCTTGCTCCGCCCAGTCGAAGCACTCGAGGAGTTAGAGGCTGTTGAGGAGTTAGAAGCACTCGAGGCGCCTGACCACTCTGAGGAGCTTCGGCAGCTAGAGAAGACGCTTGTTGATCTATTGGATGTTGACGGGAAACGAAGATTCGCCGACGAATTTAGATGGTGCATCGCCCGCTCGGAAAAGTATCCGCGCACGTTAGAAGGCGTCGACATGGAGGCGGCCAAACGGTGGGTTGCAAAGCGCGCCTATGACTTCGGATGGACAAAAGAACGCTTCCCATCTGATAGCTCTCACCGTCACAGCTATTCCCGCGAGAGGCCCCTCTTTGAGCGTATTGGTGCCAAATATGAGTGGCTTGCGCTTGATGAACTCCTTTGCCGGCTAGCCGATAGTAACTGGCTCTCCGAAGCACGAGTCGATGGAACGCGTGATTACCGTTCATCCACCGATTTAGGTTTTCATCGAGACATCGACCCTACTGTTCTTCAAGGGCTGTCCGATACGGGTTCTGATTCTGTAGATATCTCGCCAATTGTTCTCGAGGAGATATCCGAAGACTGTCTACAGGAATGGCCGTTCAAGCTTGACCCTAGCCTCGGGATGCCAAGCCTTGTTGGTCGAACCGACAAGGCAGGGGAAAAGTGGCTCGTCCTTTACGAGCATCGCACCGTGGCGAATCGTTACGATGATGGAGAGAGCCGAGAGCACGGGCTACGTCTGCAGGAATGGCGTTTCCTTATGCCTGTCGTTGTCAGGGAAAAGGATAAAAAACAATTGATTCGCTATCTGAGTACCCAGCGTTCTCTTGATGTTTCGAGATGGTCGGGACGCAGTTGCACGGAAGACGGCTATCTGCTTGAGGCCCCGTGGCGCTTTACCTGGGATCAGTTGATGTGGACACCTGCCAGCTTTCATAACCAAGGTGAGCTCGAGGTAGCATTTCCCTGCGTTAAATATCATTGGGAGTCCCATTTGGATGCCTCCCTTCCAGAGGGAGCCTCTGCACATTTACCAGCTCCTTGGTTGGCAAATCAGCTGTCCATTACCCCGATGCTCTCAGATCCACGTGTCTATGTGGATGCGCTAGGGAAGCCCCAATTGATCTGCAGCATGGGCCCTGACGATGGTTCACACGCCTTCATACGACAGGACATATTTGAGCGTATGTTGAAAGAGAAAGGATTGGCGTGTGTTTGGACGTTTGTTGCGGAGCGAGGCGTGTGGCCAGGCGGAGGGAACTCACATGCAGCATGGAGAAGGTCTGAGGGTGTAGTTTGGTTCGAGCGAGGGAGGCCAAAAATGGAATCATGGAAGGAGGATCGCTGTAACGGTACTAAGGATGAGTGAGCGCGGAAGGTGTCACTACTCTGGGCGTAAGTGCAATCTTTTAGCCTATGCCCCCCCCCAGTTGTGGAGTGCGCGTAACCCCGCCGCATCACCCTCCCGACCGACAACCCATGGGCTGTTCCAGATGCCACCGTTTCGAGTAAGGAGGCTTCGAGTGATAGCCTACCGGGGTGGCTTAGCTACCACCTACGTCACCGGAGCCCCGCATGATCAACCTCCATCGCTTAATCAACAGACTGTTTCCCGACCGCCGTCCCGATTGGGAGCAGAAGCGTGAGCGCGAGTTCATCCTGGCTGCAAACTCCTTGAAGACCCTCAAGGTGACACCGGGGGGCGGGATGTCCATCGATCCTGAAGAGCTTCGCGAACAGATCGTCGTTTCACGTGAGCAGTTGAAGCATCTCGTCCACAAACCAGGAGCGGCTAGCGGCTCTTTCGAAGCTGCGGCAGACATTCGGGTGGAACAGGAAGCGAGTGCCACCATAGAGTGCGCATTCCACGCCATCCGGCCACCCAGTCCACCAACATCCGGCCACCCTTTCCACGCTCATCCGGCCAGGCAGTCGGAGCGCAGCGACGCAGGTTTGCATTGTTAGTCTGAAGTCCCTGTCGTCGTCAATTTCGTTGCGCGTCTGCGCATCGATTCGCCCTTCAGTTCGATCCGAT